>NZ_JAGQEG010000202.1 GCF_018305005.1 Collimonas silvisoli | reverse complement strand
TCACCATCAATACCGGCACGCTGACCAACGCCAGTGGCGCCATCGGCAGCGATCTGGATCTGCAAGCAGCGCTGGGAACGTTGAGCGGCGACGGCAAGATCATCGCCGGCCGAGACGGCACGGTGGGTCTGCAAGGTAACTATACCTACACCGCGGCCAACCAGATTACCGCCAACCGTAATCTGACTTTGTCCACCACAGGGACGTTGGTCAATACCGGCATGCTGGCGGCAGCGGGGAATCTCACCGTCAATGCCGCCAATCTGTTTAACGTGGCCGGCGCCGACATTGCCTCCGGCAATCCTGGCGATCTGACCACCGGCGCCACGACGCTCAATACCGGCGCCGGCACTATCCTCAATGCCGGCCGCATCGAGGGTAATACCGTCAATACCACCAGCAGCCTGCTCGGCAATACGGGCACGGTGATCGGCAACACCGTCACCGTCAACGCCAACACGCTGACCAACGATGGCGCAGCAGCGATTATCGCGGGTGTCAATCAGGTCAATCTGTGGGTCAGCAACACCGTCAATAACCAGAACGGCGCAATGCTGTACAGCCTGGGCGACTTGAACATGGCGGCCAACGGCGCCAAGGATGGCAACGGTTACTTGTTCAACCAGACCGGCACCATCAACAATCTGTCGTCGACGATGGAAGCCGATGGCGCCTTGAATGTGGCCGCCAACCAGATCAACAACGTGCGGCAGAACGTGCAGACCAATACGGTGACGGTCTCGGATACGACCAGCACGATGACGCAATCGCCCTGGTGGACATCGTTGGCGCCGGGCAGTACGCCCACGCGTAACGGCAATACGCAGATGCACGACAACTATTACCTGAATCCGTCATCGATCGTTTCGGTGACCCCGGTGGTGACGCCGGACGGTTACCTGATCTACAAGGCGGTGGTGAACCTGTCGGCCAACGATTCGGCGTTCCAGATCATGACGGGCGGCCTGGTCTATCCCTTGCCGAACGGCGGCGGCGATATCCAGTACATGAGCCAGTCGCGGGTGGCGACGACGGCCGGCACGCAGGTGATCTATTTTACGAAGCGCACCGACAATCAGGTCAATCCCGATCAGGTCGCCGGCAACAGCGCCTGGGCGGACTACAGCGGCAATATATTTCGCAATGTATTGGGGACGATCACGTACTCGAACCAATACGGCAATTGCACCACCAACTGTGTGCGCCTGATCTCGATTCCCGACTATACCGACCCGACGGCGACCTTCCAGAACGATACGCAACAGCGCCGCGCCTATTTCCCCGGCAGTTACCCGATGGAGGTCGAGCGCATTGCGCATCAGGTCGTCACAGAGACGCAACTGGCGCCGACCACCGGCGCGCCGGCGAAGATCACGTCCGGCGGCGATATGCATATCGCTGTCGGCACACAACTCAATAACAACAATGGGCAAATCGCCGCCGGCGGCAATCTGACGATTGACGGCGTGGCCTCAGCGGACGGCAGCAACAATACCAAGATCGTCAACACCTCCACCCAATTGACGCGCACCTACACTTCGACCAACACGAGCGGTTTCGGCACGGCGGATAGCTTGCCGGCGCCCCCGGTGCAATGGATCACCTGGAGCAACATGCCGATTACGCAAAACATCGGCACAGCCGGCGGCACCATCACCAGCAATCAGGCGGTGTCGATTACCGGCGGTCAAATCACCAATACCAGCGTGGGCACGTCGACGCGACCGGTGGGCCAAAGTGCCGCGTCGCTCGGTCTGGGCGACGGCATTGCGCCATTGGCTCTTGCCACCAACAACGCCATTGGCGGCGTGCCCACCGGCATCCAGGCCAATGTTGGCAGCGCCAACCCGGTCAGGGGAGCGGGTAGCACTTCCACGCCGGGTGTCGCGCGCGTGGTCGATGGCGCCCGTGCTGGGCTGGTCAATACCGTCTTGCCGACCAACGGCCTGTATCACGTACAACCGCAGCCGAATCAGCCGTATCTGATCGAAACCGATCCGCGCTTTACGCAGTACGGCAATTTCATCTCCAGCGACTACATGCTGAACCTGCTGGGCATCAACCCGGCGGCCACGCAAAAGAGATTGGGCGACGGCTTCTATGAAGCAAAGCTGGTGACGGATCAGGTCACCAACCTGACCGGCAAGCGCTATTTGAATGGGTACGCCAGTGCGGAAGATGAATATAAGGCGCTGATGACCGGTGGCGCAGCCTACGCCAAGCAATTCAATATCGTGCCTGGCATGGCGCTCAGCGATGCGCAGATGGCGGCGCTGACGTCGAACATCGTCTGGCTGGTGAGCCAAACCGTGACCCTGCCGGACGGCAGCCAGCAGACGGTGCTGGTGCCGCAGGTGTATCTGGCCAAGAACATGGACTTGACACCGACCGGCGCCTTGATTGCCGGCGATTCAGTCGGCATCAAGGGCACGGATATCGTCAACGCCGGCGGTACGCTCTCGGGCAAGCAACAATTGCTGTTGGCGGCGGACCACGACATCAGCAACATCGGCGGCACGATTTCCGGCGGTAACGTCGGTCTGTTTGCCGGCAACAATATCCTGGATCAGTCGGTCACCAACACGGCCATCACCCATTTCGGCAATAGCGCATCGACCATCACGGCAGTCGGCGCGGTCGGCAAGATTGCGGCGACGCAGAATCTGGTCATGAGTGCCGGCCAGAATTTGACTTTGCAGGGCGCGCAGGTCAGCGCCGGCGGCAATGCGATGCTGACAGCCGGCAATGCGATCAACGTCGAGACGGTATCGACGGGATCGCATTATGTGACGCCGACGGCGAACAGCCATGCCGACGTGCAAGCCACCCATGCGGTCGGCAGCACCGTGGCCGCCGGCGGCAATCTCGGTGTGGTGAGCAAGGGAGATTTGACGGTGACCGGCAGCAGCCTGTCGTCGGGGAAGGACATGCTGGTAGCCGCAGGCGGCAATGTGACCATCCAGAACGCCACCGACACCAGCAGCACCCACCTGGATGGCCAGGGCAAGTCGGGCAAACGGAGCGGATCGCAGAGCGTTGACATGCATGACCAGATCGCCGTCGGCAGCAGCCTGTCGGCGGGCGGCA
>NZ_JAGQEG010000201.1 GCF_018305005.1 Collimonas silvisoli | reverse complement strand
AAAAGCGGTGATCGGCGCCGTCATGCACAAAATGACACATCTTATTTACGGAGTGCTCCGTACTGGCAAGCCCTTCGATCCAAATTATTTAACCAACGGGCTTGCTATTCAAGACGGTATCTGACCCTTTTATTCCCTTTTTATTCCCTGCTTGTATCGCGTTGGCAGCCCGTCGCTCTGGCCGTCAGCGGATGATATTAGCCACTTTCCCAACAATGTGATCGGCAGGTACGAAGCCCCACATACGACTATCTGTACTGTTATCTCGATTGTCTGCGAGCACAAAATAGTGACCCGGCGGCACTTCACAGCGTATTTCTTGGGCATCAAACGAACATTTATCTTTGAAAGGAAATGAATCCGCTTCGCGATACTGCGCCCCTCCAGGCCGCAACAGAATTTCGTATTCGGTATCCCCCGCTTTTTCAAGAAAGCGTTGCAAGTTGAGTAGAAATGTATTATCCAAATAATCGTCTAATTGCCGGATTCTGGTATCTGCGCCGTTAATGAAAAGATGGTTGTCCCGATAGGATATTTTGTCACTTGGCAGACCTACCAGACGCTGCACGTAAGTCAGCGTAGGGTCCGCAGGAAAATCGAATACGATGATGTCGCCTCGCTTCAATTCAGCCGAAATAGCCGAGCTGGCCAATCTCTTACCGAAGAGGCTGAAATGCCCATAGCCCCACTTCTGCACAATCAGTTTCATACCAGGCTCCAGCGCAGGCGACATCGAGTGCGACGGCACCCTGAACGGTTCATATAGAAACGTGCGCATACCGACCACGCCAAGCACGAAGACTGCAAACACGGCAAACAAACCGTACCATCGTGTATACCAAGGCCTCATTTCCTGCGCTTGGGCGCTCATAGCGAAGCGATATGATTGAACCACCCCAGCAATCAGCAATATCCACAGAACGGCCGGATAGGTTAAGAGCGGGAAAGGTCCATAAATATGGAAGAAATCGAGAACGCCAACGAAGAGCGCAACTAGGAAGAAAAGTATGCCCCACCATAGGTGGCCGGTATAAAGGAATCCAAATAGCGGATTGAATAAGCTCAATATCAATGCTATCCATTTATTGGGTTGCCAGGTCAATTGGTTTCCTTTTGATGTTTTGATGAAAATTGAGTCATATCTTCCTGTCGGTCTCAACATTTTTGCGAAGCGGCTTTGAATAAATGCAGAGCTTACAAATAAGTGCCCCCATGTTCAGCTTGTAATACCGCATGGTCCCACGCTCGATCTCGGTTCCTAGTTATTGATTCTTGATTTTTTCTTGTTGCACGCGGGTTGTGTAAGCTCTATTGATACCGATTCCGTGAACTTTTTGACTGAAAACGTTTCTATGAAAGTGTTCATAATCACCATAAATTTCACCGAAACTACTTACCATGATCTTTTTCAGGCGACTTAGACGTCACTTGTGCCTACAACCTTTAACGGATTTCGTCAACAGTTCTAAAAATTGCCTACCACGCTTTTCTTTAAAAATTGAATGAACAGATAACAAAAAGAAAGCAATAAAAACGACCAAGTTGAACCATCCAATTCCCTTCAGAGATTTGTAAATACGATCCCACTCATCACCTTTGTAAAATATGCGATACATCATCGCAAAAAAGAAAGCTATATCGACCGCGAGTAACGCTCCAACAATTCTTCCAGGCGAATATCCATTGTCCCAACTCTTGGATGTGAATAATTCCAACCAAAATTTTTTCCACGGTGAATGCATTTCCGTTCCTTATTTTTTAGAAACCGGGGTCTCAGGTGTTTTAACAAATCCTGAGGTCCCTGGCAATACTGCTCCTCCTACATCCTTAACTAAAAATGGTAAAGAATTCGTTGGAACAACAGGAACAGGGGTTCCCGCAGCACGTTGCAATAGTGCTGCCAGGTTTGAATCGACGACATAAGGCTTGTAATTCAAGGTCCCGTTCAAATAATTACCAGCAGCATCTCCCACAACTTTACCAGTTCCAGCAAACATCCAGCCCAATAATGCGGTACCGAGTATGGAGTCATGACTGCCGGACTGTGAATTGTTATATACAGTTGTTGCTCCAGATGTTGCGGCTCCTAGGCCCGCAACTGTGTAAACACTCTTCAATGTAGCCCCCAAGCCGCCGCTTGCCCATGAGAGAATTGATGCATTAGCTATACGCTCAAGATCGTAAGAGTCGCTGCCGTACAACACTTGATTTATGAATTCAGCACCACCTCCACCAACTGCGCTAGCCAGTGCAATTTTTGGGGCTAACAAACCCATCCGAATCAACACAGCCGCCGTAATCGGATCAGCCGTTGGCGTTGTTGCACCATTACCCCAACCTGGGATGCCGGGACCGTATGCACTCGAGTTTTCATTCGCACTTGACTGGTACTGCGCAAGACAGTTATAGGGTGCTGGACAAGATTGAATATCCTGTTTCGCAATTTGATTGCGTGCTGCAATGATTTGCCCGGCCTGAGTACAATCTGCAGCAGATCCTTTTCCGCCATTGCAAGAAGCGACTAAATCATCCAATTGTTTTTTCGTCGACTTATCGACGTTATCAAATGCGGTAACAACGTCACAAGCCTTTGTATCTCCGTTATCACAGGCCGACTTGGCGACATTTCGTATTACATTACCTTTGGGTGACAACCAGTTGTTCGTCGCTGCATTCGCCGCAATACTGCCGCCCACACTGGCATCCAGCGCAGTCCCGCCCGTCGCTCCCGCCACTAGCGCACCCACCCCGGTTGACAAGGCAATCACCGTGTTGATCTGGTTGGCATTTAACCGATCTGGGTGAAAGCTGCCATCGGCGTCATAGGCTTGCGGATACAACTCGCGGCTAAGCACTTGCGCGGCTAGTTCGCCTGATGCGCCTGCTCCGGCCCCGGCCGCGGCGCTGCCGCCATTGGCAGCGGCGAGAATAGCACCCAGCACAGCGTGGGTTAATACTTGTGCCGTCTGGTTTTCATGGCCGGGTTGCGCGAAATAATCCCCTATCGCGTTGGCCACATACGGCGCGCTGGCATTAGCCGCAAGCTGACCAGCCCCTTGACCGGCAACACCGCCGACTAAGATCCCTG
>NZ_JAGQEG010000200.1 GCF_018305005.1 Collimonas silvisoli | reverse complement strand
ACGTTATTGCCCGCGGCCAGCGTCACATCCTTGGTGCCGACCACATTGCTGCCCTGGACATTGATGTCATGGCCGGCGACGGTCAGCACGCTGTTGCCGGACACCGTGCTGCCCTCGGCCTGCTGCAAACTGCTGTGCTTGGCAATCGTGGTGGCCGTGGTCAGGAAGTTGCGCTAATTGGTAATGCCGCTCGCACCGATACCGGCTGCTTGTGTTGCTTTTGAAGTTGTTTTTGACGTTGACGTGAATTCCGCATTGAGACGTTGCCAACTGTGCCGGCTGCCAGTCGGGAATTGTGAAGAGACATGTTTGAGCGAAGCGAGTTGGTCTCTTCACCCGACTGGCAGCCGACACAGTTGGGGACCTGACCGAAGGGAAGGCAACGGCTTTGCGGTCGCCTTTCTTTGCTTCCTTTCTTTGGCGAAGCAAAGAAAGGGAGCGGCTGCCGGGCCGCTCCCGGCATGTACCCACGAAGTAGCTACCGTTTTAAGTAGCGACGAAAGCGGGTTGCCACAATAGGGGCTGGTTCGCTGTGCTACATCACGTATCCAGCTTGTGTTTCTCTGTATTCGAATGCATGTCGTTGAGCACATCGATATAACCCTCTGCTCGCTCCGACAACATACTCGCAGCGGCCATTGCCATACGCGTCAGACTCTCGGTATCGGCTACATTCAGCGGTGGCGGGCACGCATCGTCGCGCTGTTCACGCGCAAGATCGCTGGCATGGATAAGTGACAAACAGGTTTTAATACCCCGGCTCAGATCCAACGTGAGCGCCATGAATTGTGCTGAGGTATCGATGTGCAGGTCTTCAACAAGCCATGAAAACGGCTGATGATCTGCTTTCTTTAGGAATTGATGAGAATGGACGGACGTGTTGGTGCTAGTCATTGCAGACACTCCTTACTGGTGCGGTTAAAGCCGCCCTCCACTGCTAAATGGAGGGTGGCAGATAGCAGGGTTAGCAGACCGGTGCACACAGCAAAACCGGCAGCCCGAAGGCTCCCCACCATCGCCACCCATAGGAACGCGCAACGGTGTAAACACAAAAAACCGCTTAACGCGGTTTCGTGCGCTGTGTACAAATTCAGGCTGCTAAACCAGACCCCTTCTTTTTCAGGGATGGGCTAACTATAGACGTTCTTCGATTGCATGGCAATCGGCGGTTGCTATCCGTTTGACCTAATCGCTTCAGCAAAAAAACACATGCAAAGTATTTGACCTTATTCCATTTATTCCATCAATTCAACTACGGTGAGCCCACAATTTTGGGAGGGGCCTAATCTCAAGAAACACCCGGAAAACACCCGGAATCGGTCGTTGCGATAAAACAATCAACCGCCGCCCCGACACTAATTGTCAATCGCCAGATACTCCAGCGTATCTACCGGTCAGTTCTAATCAAACTCGAATACTCTCCAAATGCCGGAAAACTCTCGTAGTTTCTGGATGGGTCAAAACTTGACTTAGCCTCTTCTAGCAGATGGGGATTAAACCTTTCTCGCCTAATAACAAGATCGCCAGTCTGACTGAAGATATAGGTTGTACCCCCAGCTACTTGGGTACCCCCTTCTATAAATTCACGATGGGTTGCCATTGTTAAAAACAATTTCTCAGGAGCGACGAACTGGAACTGGTATGACAAATACTCGCGCAAACTGTCATCTAAAAAACTAACGCCAACCATTTCTTTATCTATTAAGAATTCAATAAAACAAGTGGGTTTTACTTCAGAGGCAATGAGCGCCGTATACGAATCTCCAGATAAATGCTTAGAACGCGCAATCGCCTCACTCCATAGTTCAATTGCAACCTTCTTCATACGGAACCAAGATTTGCAATAAAAAACATCGTATTTCATTAATATATCTTCCCATTAGTATCTCGAATCAAAACCCCAGCCTTATTTGCAAAATCCAAAATTGCTGGCGGAATCACGTTTTTTTGCGGCGGTATCTCCAAAATGACGGAGCCTTGCAATTTTTGTCCTGCCAATGCTCCACTAGAAGGAACCTCCGCTATGGTCGCTCCTGGAGGATACTTAGTAATCGCCTCTTTTATATAACTATTTGCCGTAGTTTCCGATATCTCAGAGAGCTGAGTCAACTTACGCGAAACGATCTCACCAGTAGTTGGATTATACGAATCAACTCGGTAGTATCCATTGCCGTCAGGCCTCTTAATATAGACCTCATTGTATGGGTAGTTCTTATTCTGAATTTTGTTAAATTCATTGCCTGCCTCAAGTCGCTGCAACCATTCCGGCTTAGAAGAAGCTGTTGCGACATCATCTGCAGCCCCGCCTGCACCTTTTACCCCGCCACCCAGTCCCTCAGCTTTCATCAAGGCCTTAGGAATCAGCTTTCCCGCCACCCAAGTCATGCCAAGCTTGGCAACATCTATTCCTACATTCAGGAGCGGATCGTTTTCTCCAGGATACGTTGCCACGCTAAACGAATCCAACACGCGTTTGCCTTGATTCGATTGATAAGGACCAAATAAAGCCGCGCTGCCTTCCTGCGCCTGTTGATTTGAAGCGACTGCAATATAGCTTCCCAGCGGTATGAGAGCGCACCCGATTACGGTTTCGCACGAGGCTACGCCACCCGCGGCAATAGCGCCGCCGCCAACCATGCCTGCTGTACCGCTCCCCAGATTTACCGCACCGCCGGTCCGCTTGACGGCCTCGTCATGTCGGGTCAGTCCGTCGCGTGCAGTATCCAAGATAGGGGCATATACAAATTCGCCGGTACTTAACAATGCCTGCTGCTCTTTCGTATAGGCCTTGCCATCCTCTTGCATCTTCTGCACTTTTGCATAATCCGGATCGCTTTTGGGTACGCCTTCCGCGCAAAGAACAAGAGCGCAAGCCGCGGCATCCAATCTTCGCCGCTGCTCCGCAGTTGCTCCCTTTTTGAGCTCATCAAGTTTTTCGGCTTCCGACAGGTGCAACTGCCGATTGTTGGCCTCGACATTCAATCCCGAAGCCGCCCCGGCAGCACCGCCTATCGCCGCGCCCAGCGCCGTTGCTGCGATCTGCGCCAATCCCTGCTTCAGGTCTTTCGGCAGATCCATCTTGTTGATTTCATCGC
>NZ_JAGQEG010000001.1 GCF_018305005.1 Collimonas silvisoli | reverse complement strand
CAAACCATCGCCAGTCCGGCCCAGGCACGGCGCATGGGAATCGGCATGGTGTTCCAGCATTTTTCCTTGTTCGAAACATTGACCGTCGCCGAAAATATTGCGCTGGCGCTCGATGTGCAAATGGCGCCGGCCCTGCTGGCAGCGCGCATTACCGAAGTGTCGGAAAAGTACGGTCTGCCGATCGATCCGCACCGGCTGATCCACAGCATGTCGGTAGGGGAGCGTCAACGCGTGGAGATCGTGCGCTGTCTATTGCAACAGCCGAAGCTGCTGATCATGGACGAGCCGACTTCGGTGCTGACGCCGCAGGCGGTGCAAACCTTGTTCGCAACCTTGCGTCAATTGGCGGAGGAGGGTTGCAGCATTCTCTACATCAGCCACAAGCTCGACGAGATCCGGGCTTTGTGCGACAGCGCTACCGTGTTGCGCGGCGGCCGGGTGAGCGGTTCGGCCATCCCCAGGAACGAGACCAACGACAGTCTGGCGCGCATGATGATAGGCGGCGAACTGACCGAGTGCCGCCTGGAGCCGCAGGCAACCGGTGAAGTGAGACTGTCGCTGGATAAATTATCGCTGGCCACTATCGACCCGTTCGGAACCGCGCTGAAGGCCATCAGCCTGGCTGTGAGAAGCGGCGAGATCCTTGGCGTCGCCGGCGTCTCCGGCAACGGCCAGAAAGAATTGCTGGCGGCCCTGTCGGGAGAAAGCTTGAGCTCGCACGGCCCGATGATCGAGCTCATGGGGCAGGCGGTCGGTCAATTGAATCCGGCCCAGCGACGGCAGCTCGGCCTGACTTTCGTGCCGGAAGAGCGGCTCGGGCGCGGGGCGGTGCCGGCCATGAGCCTGGCCCAGAATGCGTTGCTGACCGGCGCCCGCCACGGCATGGTCCGCAAAGGGGTAATGCGGCAGGCCGCGATACGGCAGTTTGCCAAGGACGTGATCAACCGTTTCGGCGTCAAATGCGGTGGCGAGCAGTCCGCGGCATCCAGCCTGTCGGGCGGTAATCTGCAGAAATTCATCGTCGGCCGTGAAACCATGCTCAATCCAAAAATGATGATCGTGGCGCAGCCGACCTGGGGTGTCGACGTCGGCGCGGCGCAGTTGATCCGGCAGGCGCTGATCGATTTACGCAAGCAGGGCGTGGCTTTGCTGGTGATCTCGGAAGAACTCGATGAGTTATTCACCATCAGCGATCGCATCTGCGTGCTGGCCGACGGCCGCTTGTCGCCGGCGGTGCGACTGGCCGACACCAGCATCGAGCAGATCGGCAACTGGATGAGCGGCAATTTCGATGAACTGCCGACCGCGCTTGCAGACACAGTTGCAGATCCTGCCGGCAGCGATCCCGGCCAGCACACGCCATCTATCAAACAGGAGACTCATCTTGCTCAAGCTTGAACGCCGTCCGGCCCCGTCGCCCGTCATGCGGATTGCCTCGCCGCTGTTTGCGGCGGTGGCGATGCTGCTGACGGGTATCGTCATTTTCACTGTGCTCGGCAAGAATCCGGAGCAGGCGTTTTACGTGTTTTTCATCAAGCCGCTGCAAACCATGTACGGCGTCGGCGAGCTATTGCTGAAAGCCACGCCGCTGTTGCTGTGCGCACTTGGGCTGGCCTTGGGCTTCCGTTCCAATGTCTGGAACATCGGCGCCGAAGGCCAGCTGACCATGGGCGCGATTGCCGGCGGCGGCGTCGCGCTGTGGCTGGGCGACAGCAGCGCGCTCTGGGGGTTGCCGCTGATGCTGGTGGCCGGTGCGCTGGGCGGCATGGCCTGGGCGGCGGTCCCGGCCTATCTGCGCAATCGTTTCAATACCAGTGAGATTCTGGTGACGCTGATGCTGGTGTACATCGCGCAATTGCTGCTGTCGTATCTGGTGCATGGACCATGGCGCGATCCGCAAGGCTTCAATTTTCCGCAATCGAAGACCTTCAGCGACGCCCACCTGATACCGATTCTGATCGAAGGCACGCGCACCAACTGGGGCTTCATTCTAGGCTTGCTGCTGGCGCTGGCTTCCTGGCTGTTTTCTTCCAGGACCTACGCCGGTTATCGCATGCAGGTGGCGGGCCTGGCGCCTGCCGCGGCCGCCTATGCCGGTTTCTCCAACAAGCGCAATGTCTGGATCGCACTGCTGATCAGCGGCGCCAGCGCCGGCGTCGCGGGGCTATGCGAAGTGGCCGGCCCGATCGGCCAGTTGCAGGCGCAGATATCGCCCGGTTACGGCTTTGCCGCCATCATCGTGGCCTGGATCGGGCGTCTGCATCCGGTTGGCATCGTGCTCGGCTCGCTGCTGATGTCGCTGCTGTACCTCGGCGGCGAATCGGCCCAGATGCAGATGGCGCTGCCATCGGCCATTACCGGCCTGTTTCAAGGCCTGCTGCTGTTTTACCTGCTGGCGGCAGATCTGTTTATCACCTTCAGGCTGAAAAATGTCAGCGTCGCCCGCCAGTCCGCTCCCGTCGCCATCATCAAGGAAGCCGCATGAATCCCGCTAGCCCCATCCTTCCTATCATTACCAGCACCGTAGTCGCGGCCACGCCGCTGATTTACGCCGCACTAGGCGAAACCGTGGTCGAAAAAGCCGGCGTGCTCAACCTGGGCATCGAGGGCATGATGCTGGTCGGCGCCGTGGCCGGCTTTGCCGCCGCTCTGGCCACCGGCAGTGCGACGCTTGGCTTCGCCGCCGCAGCGGCAGCCGGGGTTGCCATGTCGCTGATATTTGCCTTTCTGACGCTCAGCATGCAGGCCAACCAGGTGGCGACCGGGCTAGCCCTGACACTGTTCGGGATCGGCCTGTCGGCTTTCGTCGGCCACAGCCTGGCCGGCACCCCGATCCAGGGCTTGCAAGGCGTGGAGATTCCGGTGCTGTCGCAGTTGCCTGTGCTTGGCAAGCTGCTGTTTCACTATGACGTCATGGTCTATCTGTCGCTGGTGCTGTTGCTGGCGGTGTACTGGTTTCTGAGCAAAAGCCATACCGGCCTGAAAATGCGCGCGGTAGGCGAATCGCCGACGGTGGCGCACGCCATCGGCCATCCGGTGATTCTGATCCGTTATCTGGCGGTCATGTTCGGCGGCGCCACGGCTGGCGTCGCGGGCGCTTACCTGTCTATCGTGCAGACCCCCATGTGGGTGGAAGGCATGACGGCAGGCAAGGGCTGGATCGCATTGGCGCTGGTGGTGTTCGGCACCTGGAAGCCGCTGCGCGTAGTGTGCGGCGCTTACCTGTTCGGCGGCGTAACGGTGTTGCAGTTGTACGCCCAGGGTTTCGGACTTGGCGTGCCGTCGGAGTTGTTGTCGATGCTGCCTTACGCCGCGACTGTGGTGGTGCTGGTGATTATCTGCCGCGATCCTAAAACCATCTTGCTGAATCAGCCGGTGTCGCTCGGGCGCAGTTTTCATCCGGACGCCTGACGGCCGCGGCGCGCCGCTTCGCGCACGGCGTCGGCATTCAGTATCAGTCCGCGCGAGCCGGCCAGTTGGGCCGCCAGATGTTCGGCCACGGTAACTGCAGGGTAGAGCGCCGGATGCTGTTCGTCGGCGCAACCGGGCAGGCAGGAAACCACGGCGTCTGCATTACCGTCATGGAAGTAAGCTGCCGAGCGCCGCCGGACTATTCGCCCGTCGGCATCGACCGGCGCCAGCACCCGATGCATGGTTGAAATCCAGCGGTCGTTGGTCCAGCGCGCCAGCATATCGCCAAGGTTGACCAGTAAAGAGCCAGGTGCGGGCGCGACGTCGTGCCAGCAGCCCTTGCTGTCGAGAATCTGCAAGCCAGGCTGCACGTTGTCGGCCCACAGGATCGTGACGATGCCGTAGTCTGTATGCGCACCCATGCCCATTTGACCTGGCTCCAAACGCAGGTCCGTGGCCAGCAATTGATAATTATTCAGACGCAGCATATCGACCGAGTGATCCGTAAAACCGGCGAAGTAATCCTCTGGCAAGTCCAGCGCCATGGCAAAAATGCGCGTCAGCGTGCGCGCCAGTCCACCGGCGTGGCGGTACCAAGCCTGCACTTTGTCTTGGAATCCGGCCGGCTGTTGCGGCCACAGATTGGCCGTATAGGTCAGCGGCGACAGATCCAGATGTGGGAAATCGGATGCCTGCGTGCCGACGTTGAAGGCTTCGAACAAATCCGCTGCCGAGCTCACGCCCAGGCTGTAGCTGAGCCTTTCAGTCAGGGGAGCGTTATAGCCGCGATTAATCTCTGTCGATGAAGGCCGCCATTTCAGCTTGTCTGCCAGCGGCATGTCGAAGAAACCGTCCATGGCTTGGACCAGTGCGGCGACGGCGCTGTCGGGAATGCCATGCCCGCTAATCTGCATGAAGCCGACTTCGCGCGCAGCACGATCAATCTGTGCCGCGATCGCCAGCCGCTGTTGCTTGTTGCCGGTGGAAAAATCAGCGATATCGATAATTGGAACGTTGAATGCAGCGTCTGTTTCCTTGGCATGATGCATGACGTGATAGCTCCAGAAGATATGCGTTTGTGAGCAGTGGCAAATAATATGCCATGCTGATGAAACCCGCTTATAAAACAGTTCGTAAAGGAGAACGCTGATGGATCTAGTCATACGCAACGCTACGCTGCCCGATGGCAGCCAAGGAATGGACATCGCTATCGAATCGGAGCGCATCGCCGCGGTCGGCCGTGCACTGCCGATACATGGCAGGCAGGAAATCGATGCGGCCGGAGACCTGGTCACGCCACCGTTTGTAGACGCCCACTTCCATATGGACGCCGCCTTAAGCTACGGGCTGCCGCGGGTAAACAGTTCGGGCACGCTGCTGGAAGGCATCGCGTTGTGGGGGGAGTTGAAGCCATCGTTGACGCAGGAGGCGCTGGTTGAGCGCGCAATGCAGTATTGCGACTGGGCGGTTGCGCGCGGGCTGCTGGCGATCCGCTCGCATGTCGATGTGTGCGACGATCGCTTGCTCGCGGTGGAGGCGCTGTTGCACGTTAAGGCAAGGGTGGCGCCCTACCTGGATTTGCAATTGGTGGCATTTCCGCAAGATGGCCTGCTGCGCAGCCGGAGCGCACTTTCCAATCTGAAGCGTGCGATCGCACTTGGTGTTGATGTGGTGGGCGGCATACCGCATTTCGAGCGCACCATGGCCGACGGCGCTGAATCAATCCGCCTGCTGTGCGAATTCGCAGCAGAGAAAGGTCTGCGCGTAGACATGCACTGCGACGAATCGGATGATCCGCTGTCGCGGCATATTGAAATCCTGGCCTATCACGCGCAACGGCTGGGGATGCAGGGCAGGGTGACGGGCTCGCACCTGACGTCCATGCATTCGATGGATAACTACTATGTCAGCAAACTGCTGCCGCTGATCCGCGAGGCAGGCGTCGCCGCGATTGCCAATCCGCTGATCAACATCACGCTGCAAGGCCGGCATGATGCCTATCCAAAGCGGCGCGGCATGACACGTGTGCCGGAATTGCTGGCGGCCGGAATCGACGTCGCCTTCGGCCACGATTGCGTGATGGATCCCTGGTACAGCCTTGGTTCGGGAGACATGCTGGAAGTGGCGCATATGGGGTTGCATGTCGCGCAGATGACCGGGCAGGATGCGATGCATGCCTGTTTCCTGGCGGTCACCGAAACACCGGCACGGATTCTGGGCCTGCAAGGTTATGGGCTGACGCCGGGCTGCCATGCCGATCTGGTGATACTTGATGCAAGCAGCACCATCGAGGCGATTCGTCTGCGCGCCGCCCGGCGGTTTGTTATCCGCCGCGGCAACATCGTCAGTCAGGCCCCGGCTGCGCAGGCGAAACTCAGTTTGCCGGGACGGCCTGAGCAGGTCGATTTTCGGCTCTATCGTTAGCGTTACTCCCTTATCGACCACGGCTTGGTCAAATCCAGACCAAGCGACTCTGCAAATTCCGTCAACTGCGCGGCATCTTTTCCAACGGGCAGTTCACGCAATGCAGCGAAGGCGATCCATTTTGCATCGACCTCGAAAAAATCGCGCAGGTTGGCACGCGTATCGCTGCGTCCAAAACCGTCCGTGCCCAGCGTGACGTAGCGTGCGGGCACATAGGCGCGGATGCTTTCGGCAATGCTGCGCACATAGTCGCTGGCGGCGATGACCGGTGCATTGCTGCGCCCGAGTTGCTGCGTGACGTAGGCGTCCGCGGAAGAATTGGACAGGCGCTGCAGCCGTTCGGCCGCGACGCCCTCACGCGCCAGCTCCGTATAACTGGTAACGCTCCAGACCTCGGCATCGATGCTGAATTTTTCTTTCAGCAGGGCGGCGGCGACAATCGCTTCCTCCAGGATAGGGCCAGCTGCCAGCAGGCGCACATCGGGGCTTTGTTGCGGCTGCAGGCAATACATGCCGCGCTTGATGCCTTCCTCGACGCCTTGCGGCATGCTTGGCTGCGCCTGGTTTTCATTGGTGACGGTGATGTAATAGAAAACGTCTTCGTTGTTGCGGAGCATGCGGCGCATGCCGTCCTGCACGATCACTGCCAATTCATAGGCATACGCAGGATCATAGGAAATGCAGTTCGGCACCGTTGCTGCAATCAGATGGCTGGAACCATCCTGGTGCTGCAGGCCTTCGCCCGCCAGGGTGGTGCGGCCGGAGGTGGCGCCGATCAGGAAGCCTCTTGCCCGCTGGTCGGCGGCGGCCCAGATCAGATCGCCGATGCGCTGGAAGCCGAACATCGAGTAGTAAATATAGAACGGCAGCATCGGCAGGCCATGCACCGAATAGCTAGTGGCGGCGGCAGTCCAGGAAGAAATCGCGCCGGCTTCCGAGATGCCTTCTTCCAGGATCTGGCCATCCCTGGCTTCACGGTAAGACAGGATCGAACCGATGTCCTCAGGCTCATACAACTGGCCCTGCGACGAATAGATGCCGACCTGCTTGAACAGATTCGCCATGCCGAAAGTACGTGCTTCGTCGGCCACTATCGGCACGATGCGCTTGCCGATGCCGTCGTCTTTCAACAATGTGCCCAGCATGCGCACCAGCGCCATCGTGCTCGACATTTCCTTGCCATCGGCGTCCAGTGCGAATTTCGCGTAAGACGTGATCTCGGGCACAGCGATCCCGGTCTGCGATGTGCGGCGACGTGGCATGAAGCCACCCAATGCCGCACGCCGTTGCAGCAGATGGCGCATTTCCGGGCTGCCGTCGGCCGGCTTGTAGAACGCCAGCGCTTCGCAGTCCGCATCGGAAATCGGCAGGCGGAAGCGGTCGCGGAATTCGAGCAGGGTGCCGGCGTCCAGTTTTTTCTGTTGATGAGTGGTCATCTTGCCTTGTCCGGCAGCGCCCATGCCAAAGCCTTTCTTGGTTTGCGCCAGGATCACCGTCGGCTGGCCCCGATGATTTGCCGCGGCGAGGTAAGCCGCATGGATTTTTTTCATATCGTGGCCGCCGCGGTGCAGACGGTCGATCTCGTCATCCGTCAGCGTTGCGCCGATCGCCTGCAAGGCCGGATTCTGGCCAAAGAAACGGGCGCGATTGAAGGCGCCGTCGTTGGCTGCGAAAGTCTGCAACTGGCCGTCTACCGTCCGGTTCAGCGCATTGAGCAGATCGCCGGCCTGGTCGCGGGCGAACAGCGGATCCCAGTCCGAACCCCAGAGCAGCTTGATGACATTCCAGCCGCAGCCGGCAAACACCGTTTCCAGCTCATCGACAATATGGCCGTTGCCGCGCACCGGGCCGTCGAGCCGTTGCAGATTGCAGTTGACCACGAACACCAGGTTGTCCAGCGTTTCACGCGAGGCCAGGCTGAGCGCCGCCAGCGATTCCGGCTCGTCCATCTCGCCGTCGCCGAATACGCCCCATACCTTGCGCTCCTGCGGCGCCAGCAAGCCGCGGTGTTCCAGGTAGCGCATGAAGCGCGCCTGGTAGATGGCGCTGATCGGCCCGAGTCCCATCGAGCCGGTGGGGAACTGCCAGAAATTTTCCATCAGCCACGGATGCGGGTACGAAGACAGGCCCTGCACGCCATGTTTCTTCGCTTCGATTTCCTGCCGATAGAACGACAGTTCTTGTTCCGTCAACGTGCCTTCCAGGAAGGCGCGGGCATAAATGCCGGGCGCAGAATGCGCCTGGAAATAGACCAGGTCGCCGCCAAAAGAGTCGGTGCGGGCGCGGAAGAAATGATTGAATCCGACTTCGAACAGATCGGCCGCCGAGGCGTAGCTGGCGATATGGCCGCCCAGCTCGCCGTAGGCACGGTTGGCGCGCACCACCATCGCCATTGCATTCCAGCGCATCAGGCTGGCCAGGTGCTGTTCAGTCGCGAGTGCGTCGGCGCCGCCCGGAAACGGCGGCTCGTCTTCGGCGCGGATAGTGTTGGCATACGGCGTATTGCGCGCGTCGCGCCATTTGACGCCCCACGTCTGGGCCGCGGCACTCAGGCGCGACAACAGGTAACGGGCGCGTTCCGGGCCGGAGGCTTGCATGGTTGCCTGCAGCGCGGCTAGCCATTCTTCGGTTTCTTGCGCATCGCTGTCGAATGGATTGTTCAGGTTGTTGACGGATGACATTTCCATGTTCCTTGTTTCTTGCCGTTGGGGGGCAGCTTAAGTATCAGCATAAGATAACGGCAAACAAGCAGCATGGGTAACTCAAATCAGCTGCGTATTTACATTAATTAAGCATAAAATGCTTTAATTACTAATCAATTGGATTTTTATACTGAATATGGATCTTGATTCAACGGATTTGCGTATCTTGATGGAGTTGCAGGAAAACTCCAATATCAGCAATATCGACCTGGCAAAGAAAATCAATCTGTCTGCCTCGCCGACGCTGGCGCGGGTCAAGAACCTGGAAGCCGAACGGGTGATTTCGCGTTACGTGGCGCTGGTCGATCCGCCGGCGCTGGGCTTGAAAATGAATGTCTTCATCCAGGTAAGTCTGGAAAAGCAGGAATCCGCCGCGCTGGCGCGCTTCGAAAAAGCCGTCAGCCACTTCGAGCAGGTGATGGAGGTGTACCTGATGACCGGCGACGAAGACTATCTGCTGCGCATCGTGGTGCCGGATATCCAGGCGCTGGAGCGTTTTATCCTGGATCATCTGACAAAGATTCCGGGTATCAAGAATATCCGTTCCAGCTTTGCATTGAAGCAGGTGAAATACAAGACGGCGCTGCCGATCAATCCATAGTAGCGTGACGTAGGACGGCGGCATCGATCGGATAGGCGCGCTCTGGCTGTATTCAACCTTGATGTCTTGCTCCGGCGCGAGCGCAAAGGTCAGCCCTATTATGGTTTGCCGTTTCGGCAAACGCTTATTCGAAACATTGTACTTGTTGCAAACCTCAGCTGGCCTTAGCATGAACCTTCTGTAATGTGGCTTTGTATCTATCGATATCCGGAGGATTCGAGCATGAATGCGGCATTGGCGAAAAACGGTCACAAGTACCTGGTTCTGGCGCTGCTCTATCTGGGATGGTGCGTTTCGTATATCGACCGGGCCGCAATTACTTTCGCCGTCACCCATATCGCCAGCGATTTCCACTTGCGGCCGGCGGAGCTGGGCATGCTGGCGAGCAGTTTCTTTCTCGGCTATTCGCTGATGCAGCTGCCCGGAGGCTGGCTGGCGGATCGCTTCGGTTCGAAGCCGGTGATTGTCGTTTCGATATTGTTATGGTCGATATTCACCGGCGTTACCGGCGTCGCCTGGTCCTTGACCAGCATGGTGCTGATCCGCTTCGTTTTCGGCCTGGGCGAGGGCGCATTTCCAGCGGCCAGCGTCAAAGGCGTGGCCGAAGTTTTTTCAAAGGAAGAACGGCCGAAGATGTCGTCGCTGCTGATGTCATCCAATTACGTCGGCAGCATGCTGGCGCCGCTGATCATTGCGCCGATGATCATTCATTTCGGCTGGCGCAATGTGTTTCATTACATGGGCATTGCCGGATTGCTGTTCAGCGCGGCGTACTGGTTCTTCATCAGGCCGGCCAGGGGCCGGGAGCAGGGCAACGATGGCGGGGCGGCCGCCGAGAAGAAGCGGATAGACAAGCAAGCCTTCCGGAATCTGCTCAAGACACCCTTGATGTGGAAAATCGTCGCGGTGTGGTTCGGGCTTAGCATCGTCAACAAGGGGCTGGATTCCTGGATGCCGGCCTATCTGATGACGCAGCGCGGGCTGGATTTGAAATCGGTAGGGCTGCTGCTGCCTTTGCCCTATGTGCTTGCCGGCATCTCAACGGCGATCGGCGGCTGGGTGATGGTGCGGTTTTTCGACGGCAGGGAGCGCTACCTGCTGATCGCCAGTTCGGTATTGACTGCGGTTTTCCTGTATTTCATGTACACGGCCGACAGCGTCGCCGGCGTCATTACCTATCAATGCATCGTCTATTTTTTCAAATCCTTCGTACTGGCGACCTGCATCGCTTTGCCGACCAAGATATTCCCGGAACGCCTGGTGGGAAGCAGTATCGGCATGGTCAATCTCGGCGGCCAATCGGCAGGTTTCATTTCGCCGCTGGCGATAGGTTTCCTGGTCAGCGCTTTCAGCAATTACAACTATGCGTTCGGCTTCTTGATTGCGGCCGCATGCTTTTCAGTTGTCGTCAGCTTGTTTATCCGCACCGGCAAGAGCGCCACAGACGCAACAACAGATTCAGCAAACAACGGGCGGCAGCCTGAAGCCCCAAACAATCCCGAGGAATTCCATGCTTGAAAAAAACATCGTTGAAAAAAGCGCGGTCGAGCTGCGCCGCCTGATCGGCTCGAAGGAAATCTCGCCGGTGGAAGTGCTGGAGGCGTGCATCGGCAGGATAGAGGCGATCAATCCGTATATCAACGCCGTTACCGCCACCTGTTTCGAGCGCGCCCGCAGCGAAGCTGCCGCCGCCGAGACGGCGGTGCTGCAAGGACGGCCTCTGGGGTTATTGCATGGTTTGCCGATCGGCATCAAGGATCTCGAAGAAACCGAAGGTCTGCTGACGACTTACGGCTCGCCGATCTATCGTCATAACATTCCAGCCAAAGACAATGCACTGGTGGCGCGCTTGCGCGCCGCCGGCGCGATTGTGACTGGCAAAACCAATGTGCCCGAAATGGGGGCGGGAGCCAATACCAGGAATACGGTATGGGGCGCCACCGGCAACCCTTTCAATCCGGCCCTGAATGCGGGCGGCTCTTCCGGCGGCTCGGCGGCAGCGCTGGCGGTAGACATGCTGCCTTTGTGCAGCGGTTCCGACACCGGCGGTTCGCTGCGCATTCCGGCAGCCAAATGCGGCGTGGTGGGATTCCGGCCTTCTCCCGGTTTGATTCCCAGCGAGCGGAAATTGCTGGGCTGGACCCCGATCTCGGTGGTCGGGCCGATGGGCCGGAGCATGGCCGATGTATTGCTCCAGTTGCAAGCCAGCGCCGGCATGCATGCGGCGGATCCGCTCAGTTATCCGATCGCCGCTGATGCGTTCGGCGCGCTGCGGGAGATCGATTTGTCCGAATTGCGCATCGGCTATACCGAGGACTTCGGCGTGTGCGAAGTCGATGACGGCATACGTCAGGTGTTTCGCAGCAAGATCGCCGCGTTGCGCCCCTTCGTCAAGGAATGCACGCCGGTAGTGTTCGATCTGGGCGACGCGCATCGCTGCTTTGACGTGATCCGGGCCGAGAGTTTTGTCGCCGGCTTCGATGCTGCCTATAAGCGCGATCCCGCTTCGCTCGGGCCGAATACCCGCGCCAACTACGAACTCGGCGCCGCCATGACGCTAGCCGACTGTGCCTGGGCGCAGGCCGAGCAGACGCGTTTGTTCCGCCGTTTCCAGGCGGTGTTTGCCGACTATGATTTGATACTCTCGCCAACTACGCCGGTGTCGCCTTTCCCCTGGTCCGATCTGTATTTGAAACAGGTCAACGGCGTCGCCCTCGAAAATTACTATCGCTGGCTGTCGCTGACCTATGTGGTCACGCTGGCAACCAATCCGGCGCTGTCGATGCCATGCGGCAGCGATCATAAGAACATGCCGTTCGGCCTGCAACTGATCGGTGCTTTCCGGGCGGATAGCCACCTACTGGCATGCGCCACTGCGTTCGAGCGGCTATTTGACAGCCGCCCGGAATTGCGCCGGCCGCGGCCCGACCTGGAAGCACTGACAAAGACCGACGCCGGATTGACATCGATCGTTACCCACCCGCCGCAAGGCGCGCCGCATGCAGGCGCAAGCTCATCCGCAGCCGGCGCCAGACCTGCAGTGTAGGACCGCGCTACGCATGAAATCGAAAGGAATATTGCATGGACCATGAGATGCAAGCGGATTACATCATCATAGGCGCCGGTATCGCCGGCGCATCAATCGCCTATTGGCTCGCTCCCCACGCACGCGTGATCATCCTCGAACGCGAGTCGCAGCCCGGCTATCACAGCACCGGCCGTTCGGCGGCGTTGTATATGGAGAGCTACGGACCGCCGCAGGTGCGGTCTCTGACCTGCGCCAGCCGCGCTTTCTTCGACCGTCCGCCGCCAGGATTTGCCGATCATCCCTTGCTTGCACCGCGCGGCGCCTTGATGTTTGCAACGCAGGATCAACTGGCAGAACTGGATAAGCACGAAGCGATCGTGCGTTCCGTGTCGGATAAAGTTGAACGTCTCAATGCGGACCAAGCTTGCCGGCGCGTACCGGTATTGCGCCGCGAACAGGTTGCCGCTGCAGTGTATGAGGCGGATGCCGCCGATATCGAAGTGCATGCCTTGCACCAAGGTTTCCTGCGCGGCGCGCGAGCGGCCGGCGCGAAGCTGGTCTGCGATGCGGAAGTGCAGGCTTTGGCATATCGGACGCAAGCTTGGGAAATCATCACGACGCAAGGTACTTTCAGCGCGCCGGTAGTGGTCAATGCGGGCGGCGCCTGGGCTGACGTTATCGGCCAGATGGCCGGCGCCGGCCTGATCGGACTGGTGCCGAAGCGGCGCTCGGCATTCACTTTCCAGCCGCCGGCCGGCATGGATGCCTCGTCCTGGCCGCTGTTCATGCGGATCGACGAGTCCTTCTATGTCAAGCCGGACGCCGGCATGCTGCTGGGTTCTCCCGCCAATGCGGATCCGGTGGCACCGCACGACGTCCAGGCCGAAGAGCTCGATATCGCGATTGCGATCGATCACATACAAAATTTGACGACACTTAATGTACGCCGGCCCAGCCATGTCTGGGCCGGTCTGCGATCATTCGTGGCGGACGGCAGCCTGGTTGCCGGTTTCGATCAAAAGCTGGCGGGATTTTTCTGGGCTGCGGGGCAAGGCGGCTATGGCATCCAGTCTGCGCCTGCAGCCGGAGAGGCGTATGCCGCCATGCTGCGCGGCATGCCGATCCCGGATCACATACTGGCGCATGGCGTCGACGCTGCCGCGCTCAGCCCCGCACGTTTGAGCGGGGAACGCAGCATTTAACCCGGAGAACCAGGGTCCTCAACCATTGCGGAACAGGAAGCTGTAGGCGTTAAGCGCAGGCACGCCGCCCAGGTGGGCGTACAGCACCTTGGAACCTGCGGGAAACTCACCCAGCCGCACTTTCTCGATCATGCCGTGCATCGATTTACCTTCGTAGACCGGGTCGGTCAGCATGCCTTCCATGCGGGCGCAGAGACGGATGGCTTCCAGCGTGCCCTCGTTCGGCAAACCGTATTCGGGGCCGCCGAAACGCGTATCCAGCACCACATCCTTGGCGGTGATGTCACGCCCCAGTTCGACCAGCTCAGCGGTGTTTTTCGCGATGCGCAGAATCTGGTCGAAGGTCTGCTGCGGCTTGGCCGAGGCGTCGATGCCGATCACGCGGTCGGCGCGGCCGTCCGCCGCGAAGCCGACCAGCATGCCGGCTTGGGTGCTGCCGGTTACCGAGCAGGTGACGATGTAATCGAACTTGAAGCCTAGCTCGGCTTCCTGCTGCCGGACTTCTTCGGCAAACCCGACAAAGCCAAGGCCGCCGCGCGGGTGTTCCGAACAGCCGGCGGGGATCGGGAATGGCTTGCCGCCGGCCTTACGCACATCTTCCATCGCCTGTTCCCAGCTCTGGCGGATGCCGATATCGAAGCCGGCGCTGTCCAGCCGCACGTCGGCGCCGAGGATGCGCGACATTTCGATATTGCCGACCCGGTCATACACCGCGTCCGAATAATTCACCCAGTTTTCTTGCACCAGCACGCATTTGAGGCCGAGGTGCGCCGCTACCGCCGCCACCTGGCGCGTTTGCTTCGACTGGATGCCGCCGATGGATACCAGCGTGTCGTAGCCGCCTTCCAGTGCTTCAGGAATCAGATATTCCAGTTTGCGGGTCTTGTTGCCGCCGAAGGCCAGGCCGCTGTTGCAGTCCTCGCGTTTGGCGTAAAGCTCGACTTTGCCGCCCAGGTGCGCGCTGAGGCGTTTGAGCGGCTGGATCGGGGTGGGACCAAAGGTCAGGGAGTGACGGGGAAATTTTTTCAGGTTCATGGGAGCGGCTCCTGGGGTTGGGGTGGGTATCCATGCATCAAAGCTGGCAAAGAAAACAGGCATGCTCGAACCCAGCTTTCATTGATGTTGAGATCGAATCCATATTAGAATCAATCGTAAGAAACATGGTTGCAAGTTTCTGCCATTATTCGGCTTTAAAATTTGAACATGAAAAATATTGGCATCTTTTATTTTGCTTAAAAACATATGAAAGCAACAAAATTGCGTGCAAAGACGTCGCCGGCTGTTGGCGCCGGCGAAACCATGGATCGTACCGACCGCGCGATCCTGAGGGCGTTGCAGCGCGACGCCTCGGTCTCCAATGTCGCGCTGGCGGCCAAGGTGAACCTGAGCGCTCCCGCATGTCTGCGGCGGGTCGAGCGGCTCAAGGAACTGGGGTTGATCAAAGGGATAGTGGCGCTGCTCGATCCACGCGCCCTGGATGCCGGCACCCTGGTGATGATCGGCGTGGTGCTGGATCGGTCGACGCCGGAATCGTTTGCCGATTTCGAGCGGGCGGCGCAGAAGGTTTCAGGTTGCCTGGAATGTCATGTAGTCACAGGCGAGTTCGACTACTTCATGCTGTTGCGGACCAAGGACAACGATAGCTATAACCGTCTCCACGCGGAGCAGTTGCTGTATTTGCCGGGGGTGCGGCAAATCCGCACATTCATGGTGCTTAAGCAAGTTCTCTCAACTACCCAGCTGCCTATCTAGAACCCGCTTCACTCAGACCGCAGATGATTCACCAGGTAATCCAGGAATGTCTCGACCACGCGCGGCAGGGTACGCCCGATCAAGGTTTGCACTTCGACCTGGCGTGCGTCAAGCCCGCGATCGCGGATCGGCAGCATGATCATTTTCCCCTCCGCGATCCGGTAGCGCACCGATACCTCGCCGGAAATGGAGACGCCGCCGCTGTACATCACAAAATTGTATAAAGCCTCGACATAATTGCTGGTCAGCACCGGCTCGAACAGCAACTGCTGGCGGTTGCAGGCAAGGTCGAACAATTGCCGCAAGGTAGTGTTGGGTTCGGGCAGGGCGATCGGATAGGCGGCCAGTTGCGATAACGACACCTGCTTGAACTGGCTTAGCGGATGGTCTTTGCGCATGACGGCCATGACCGGCGCCGGCTGCTGGTGCACGACCTTGATATTCGGCTCCGGGATGCGGCTGAAGGTGAGGCCGATATCCGCATTGCCCTCGCGCACCTGGCGCGAAACGCTGGCCGGCGGCCCGACATACAGCTGGAACATGATCGCCGGATATTTTTTCTGGAAATCCGCGATCACGCGCGGCAGGAAATCGATGGCGAAACCTTCCGTGCTGGCGATCCTGATCCTGCCGCTTTTCAATCCTTTGAGCGACAGCAGATCGGCCACCACGCGGTCGGCTTCCAACGCTGCCTTGAGCGCATGCGCGGCCAGCACTTCGCCGCCGGCGCTGAGCACCATGCCGCGCGGGCGGCGCTCGAACAGCACGGTATCCAGAATCTGTTCCAGGCCGCTGATCTGGCGGCTGATCGCCGAACTCGCCACGTTCAGGCGCTGCGACGCTTCGCTGATCGAGCCGCAACGGACGACTTCGAGAAAATAGCGCAGTGAAGTTTCTTGCAATTGATGCGATTTCATGGAAACGGCCTCATCTTTCATCTTTTACTGCGTTCTGTTTTCAGCAACGCAGAGTTAGAAATTTGATAGTTGTTGCAAGCGGTATTGTGGCCTAGTATCGATTCGACGCCACGGTTTTTCCAGAAAAAATCTCGAAAAGGATGTTTGCGATGAAAATTTCCTCTGCATGGCTGCGCTGTATCCTGCTCGCCGCCGGCGCTGCCTGCACTGCACCAGCGCTGGCCGGCAAGGCCAACGATACGCTGGTCTATGCGTCAGACAGCGAGGTCGAGAATATCGGCCCTTATCACAACAATTTACGCGAGGGTGTCATCATCGCGCATCTGGCGTGGGATACGCTGGTATACCGCGATCCTAAAACCAACGAGTACAAACCGCAGCTGGCGACTTCCTGGAAATGGGAATCGCCGACGGCGCTGGTGCTGGATCTGCGCCAGGGCGTCACATTCCACAACGGCGACAAATTCAGCGCCGACGATGTGGTGTTTACCTTCAACTACGTGGCGTCTCCGGAATCGAAGGTGGTGACGCGCCAGAATACCGATTGGATCAAAAACGCCGAGAAGCTCGGCGAGTACCGGGTACGGATCAACCTGAAGCAGCCTTTCCCGGCTGCGCTCGAATACCTGTCCGGCCCGACGCCGATCTATCCGGCAACCTATTTCAAGAAGGTCGGCGTGGAAGGATTCAGCAAGGCGCCGATAGGCACCGGCCCTTACCGCATCACCAGCGTCACCCCGGGCCAGGGCGTCAGCATGGTGAAGAACAGCGCCTATTTCAAGGACAGCCCGCAAGGACAGCCGAAGATCGGCAACCTGAAATTCGTCGTGATACCCGATCCCGAAACCCGGGTTGCGCAACTGATGACCGGCGCGATCGACTGGATCTGGCGGGTCGCCGCCGACCAGGCCGATGCGATGCGCAGCATGCCCAATATCACAGTGCAGAGCGGGGAGACCATGCGCATCGGCTTCCTGACCATGGATAGCACCGGCAGTTCGGCAGCGAATTCGCCGTTCAAGGACGTGCGCGTGCGGCAGGCGGTGAATTACGCCGTCAACCGCAACGGCCTGGCCGGCAGCCTGGTGCGCGGCGGCAGCCAGCCGGTGTATGCGACCTGTTTCCGCGCCCAATTCGGCTGCGAAACCAAGGCGGTCGTCAAATATGAATACAACCCGGCGAAGGCCAAAGCGCTGCTGGCCGAAGCCGGCTATCCGAAAGGTTTCGATACCGAAATCTATGCATACCGCGAGCGGGAATATGCGGAAGCCCTGATCGGCGATTTGCACAAGATCGGCATCAACGCCCGCCTGCATTACATGAAATTTGCCGCCTTGCAAACCGAGTACCGCGCCGGCAAGACGCCGATGACCTTTCAGGCATGGGGTTCGTTTTCAGTGAACGATACATCCGCCTTCACCGGTGTCTGGTTCAAGGGCGGCGCCGACGATGTGAGCAAGGACGCGCAAGTGAAAAGCTGGCTGGACGTGGCCGATTCCTCGCTCGATGCCGCGGTGCGCAAGGAAAACTATAGCAAGGCATTGCAGCGCATTTCGCAGCAGGCGCTGGCGGCTCCGCTGTTTTCCTATTCCACCAATTATGCCTACACCTCGGCCCTGAAATTCCAGGGCTACCCGGATGAATTGCCGCGCTTTTACGAGGCCAGCTGGAAATAATTCTATTTATCCGGGATCGACTCAAGCCGTTTCAAACCAGCCATGGGTAGCCAGCCATCATCATGTTGATCTATATCCTTCGTCGTTTAATGATTGCGCTGAGCGTCGCCGTCACGGTATCCGTGGTTAGCTTCATGCTGTTGCATCTGTCCGGCGATCTGGCTACCGCCATCGCCGGACCGGAAGCGAGCGCGGCGCAGGTCGAAGCGATACGCATGCAGTACGGCCTGGACCGGCCGCTCACGGCGCAGTTTGCGGATTGGCTGTGGCACGCGGTGCGGCTCGACTTCGGGCGCTCTTACTATTTCCAGAGTTCCGTGATGGACCTGGTAGCCGAGCGTCTGCCGATCACCCTCAAGCTCGGCGGCATCGCGCTGCTGCTGGCGGTATTCGTGGCGATTCCGCTGGGTGTGCTGGCGGCGATTTTCCGCGACACCTGGCTGGATCGGCTGGCCTTGCTGATTGCTGTGATCGGCCAAGCCATGCCCAGCTTCTGGTTCGGCCTGACCTTGATCGTGATCTTTGCGGTGGGCTTGCACTGGCTGCCGGTGGCGGGCAACACCAGCTGGCAGCATTTCGTGCTGCCCGCTATCGCGCTGGGTTATTACGCGACGCCGGCGATGATGCGGCTGACGCGCGCCGGCATGCTCGACGTGCTGGATTCGGATTACATACGCACCGCCAGAGCCAAGGGCTTGAGCAAGAGCCGCGTGATTCTCAAGCATGCGCTGCGCAATGCAGTGATTCCGGTGGTGGCCCTGGCGGCGGTGGAAATGGGTTTCATGCTGGGCGGCTCGGTGGTGATCGAATCGGTGTACTCGCTGCAAGGCCTGGGGCAGTTGGCGTGGGATGCGATTTCCCGCAACGATTATCCGGTAGTGCAAGCGGTGGTGCTGATCATCGCGGTGTTCTATATCGCCCTGACGTTCCTGGCCGACGTCATCAACGCCGTGCTTGATCCGCGCATCCGCACTCGCTAAGGAACCTCATGTCGTCTCCCTTGATTTCGTCTGTAACGCCATCCGCCGCCGCTTTGCAAGCTGCGCTGTCGCCAGCCCAGGCCCCGCAATGGCGCCGCAAGCTGCGCAGACTTCTTGGCCATCACGGCCTGACGCTGGGAACCGCAATGCTTGCCCTGATTGTGCTGACAGCGTTGTTGGCGCCCTGGCTGGCGCCGCACGATCCTTACAGCCAGGATGTGACGCAGCGCCTGATTCCGCCGGTGTGGCACGCCAATGGCAGCTGGCTGCATGCGCTCGGCACCGACAAGCTCGGGCGCGATTATCTGAGCCGCTTGATGTTCGGCGCTCGCGTGTCGCTGCTGATCGGCTTTTCGGCAGCCTTGATTTCGGGCCTGGTAGGAACCACGCTGGGCGTGCTGGCCGGTTATTTCGGCGGCCGCGTCGATGCTGTGATCAGCTACGTCATCACCACCCGGCTGGCGCTGCCGGTGGTGCTGGTGGCGCTGGCGACGGCGTCGCTGGTGGGCGGTTCGCTCAAGGTGGTTATCGTGCTGCTGGGCTTGTTGCTGTGGGATCGCTTCGCGGTGGTCACGCGTTCCGCCACCCAGCAATTGCGCGACGCCGAATTCATCGCTGCGGCCCAGGTGCTGGGCGCATCCACGCCCTACATCCTGCTGCGCGAAATCCTGCCGAATATCATGAGCGCGCTGATCGTTGTGGCGACGCTGGAAATGGCGCATGCCATCTTGCTGGAGGCGACGCTGTCGTTCCTCGGCCTGGGAGTGCAGCCGCCGACTCCTTCCTGGGGCCTGATGGTGGCCGAGGGCAAGGCCTACATGTTCTTCCAACCCTGGGTCATTCTGATTCCCGGGATCGCGCTGATATTGCTGGTATTGGCGATCAATCTGGTCGGCGACGGCCTGCGCGACATGAGTGCACCCGATGGCCGCAATTGAAGCGGCGCCCTCGATCGGCGTGAGCGCAACAAGGAGCTTGGTATGAGCATATTGCTAGATGTAAAAGACCTGCGTGTCGATTTGCCCACCGAGCATGGCATCCTGCACGCGGTGCGCGGCATCGATTTCCAGGTCAGGCGCGGCGAGATGTTGTGCCTGGTCGGCGAATCGGGATGCGGCAAATCGATGACGTCGCTGGCGCTGATGGGCTTGTTGCCGCGCAAGGCGCAACGCAGCGCCGCCCACATCCGTTTCGACGGCATCGATTTGCAGCAGCTGCCGGAACGCAAGATGGCGGATCTGCGCGGCCAGCGCATGGCCATGATTTTCCAGGATCCGATGACCTCGCTCAATCCTTCCTATACGCTGGGAAATCAGTTGTGCGAGGTCTTGCTCCAGCATCGCCAGGTCTCGTATGCGCAAGCCCGCGAACGGGCGCTTTACCTGTTGCATCGCACCGGCATCAAGAATGCCGAGGACCGCCTGCGGCAATACCCGCATCAGTTGTCCGGCGGCTTGCGCCAGCGCGTGATGATTGCGATGGCCCTGATGTGCGAACCGGACCTGATCATCGCCGACGAACCGACTACCGCGCTGGATGTCACGATACAGGCGCAGATTCTGCGGATGATAAGAGAATTGCAAAGGGAATTCGGCAGCGCAGTGGTGTTCATCACGCATGACCTGGGCGTGGTGGCGCGCATCGCCGATCGGGTTGCGGTCATGTACGCCGGCGAGATCGTCGAGACGGCGCCGGTGGCGCAATTGTTCGCCCGTCCCAGTCATCCATACACACGCGGCTTGCTCAACTGCATTCCGGTGCGCGGCAAGACGCCGCCGGGCAGCCGTCTGGCGGCGATACCCGGCGTGGTGCCGAGCCTGGTCGGGGCTGTGCAGGGCTGCGCCTTTCGCAACCGCTGTCCGCAGGCGCACGATGCCTGCGAGCAGTTGCCGCCGAATGTCGAAATCCAGGATGCGCACCATGCACGCTGCAACAGCGTTCATCCGCATGGCGCGGAGGTGGCGGCATGAGTAGGATGGGTGAAGAGAGGATCACTGAAGAGCAGGGCGGCAGCAATGGCAGCAACGAGATTGCGCTGGAATTGTGCGCGCTAAGCCGAATTTTCAAACTCAACCGCGGCTTGTTCCAGGCCGACGGTGAAATCAAGGCCGTCAATAATGTCTCGCTGCGCCTGTATCGCGGCGAGACGCTGGGGCTGGTCGGCGAATCCGGCTGCGGCAAGAGCACGCTGGCCAAAATGCTGCTGGGCCTGCTGGCGCCTAGTTCCGGTAATGTGCTGATCAATGGCAGGGAAATCGATCCGGCGCAACGCATGGCCTTGGCGCGCCATATCCAGCCGATATTCCAGGATCCGTATTCATCGCTGAATCCGCGCAAGACGGTGTCGCAAATTGTCGGCCTGCCGCTCAAGCTGCATCGTATCGGCAGCGCTGCCGAGCAAGGCCGCAAGCTGCGTGACATGCTGGATCTGGTCGGCATGCCGGAACGTACTCACCATCAATACCCGAACCAGTTATCCGGCGGACAGCGCCAGCGCGTAGCGATCGCCCGCGCGCTGATTCTGCAGCCCGGCATTCTGATTTGCGACGAACCGACATCGGCGCTCGATGTCTCGGTGCAAGCACAGATACTGAATCTGCTGCTCGACCTGAAGACGGAGTTCGGCCTGACCTATCTATTCATCAGCCACGATCTCGGCGTGGTCGAGCATCTGGTGGACCGCGTCGCGGTGATGCATCAGGGCAGCATCGTCGAGCTGGAGACGCGTGAAAGGATATTTTCACAAGCGCAGCATCCGTATACGCGGATGCTGCTGGCATCCGCATTATCGCCCGAACCCGGCCTCGGCATCCCGGACATCGCTCTGCAGTAGATCCAGGCTGCAGGAATACAAAACATTTAACTTTGGCATCGATTGAGAGTCGATGCCGCCGTCAATCGAGGAAAAATATGAGCAGAACGGAAGCAATCAGCAAGGCCAGCGCCTATTTCGACGACGGCCGCTTCAAGGACGCGCTGGCGCGCCGTGTCGCGGTGCGCACCGAGAGCCAGGAAGCCGGCAGCGCGCCCATCCTGCTGGCGTATCTGAAAGAACAGATTGTGCCGGAACTGGCAGCGCTGGGTTTTAGCTGTCAGATCCTCGCCAACCCGCAGGCCGGCGGCAGCCCGTTCCTGCTGGCCGAGCGGATCGAGCAGGGCGCTGCGTTCACCGTTCTTACCTATGGCCACGGCGACGTCGTGCGCGGCTATGACAATCAATGGCGCAGCGGCCTGAATCCATGGGAAATCGTGGTCGAAGGCGACCGCTGGTACGGCCGCGGCGCTGCCGACAACAAGGCGCAACACACGATCAATTTCGCCGCGCTGGCGCAAGTGCTGGCGGTACGCCACGGCAAGCTGGGCTACAACGTCAAGGTGATCCTGGAAATGGGCGAGGAGATCGGCTCTCCCGGCTTGAAGGAAATCTGCGCGCTGCACGCTGAGCGTCTGGCGGCCGATGTGTTCATCGCATCCGATGGTCCACGCGTCGCCGCCGCCAAGCCGACCATGTTCCTGGGCTCGCGCGGCGGCTGCAATTTCGATCTGCGGGTCAGGCTGCGCGATGGCGCGCATCACTCTGGCAACTGGGGCGGCCTGTTGCGCAATCCCGGCGTGCGGCTGGCCAATGCGATTGCCAGCCTGGTCGATGAGAAAGGATGCATCCGCGTCGCCCGGTTGTTGCCGGATAATTTACCGCAGAGCGTGCGCGATGCGCTGGACGGCGTCGAGGTTGGCGGCTCTGCGGGCGATCCGGAAGTCGACAGCGACTGGGGCGAACCAGGCCTGTCGCCGGCGGAACGGGTATTCGGCTGGAATACGCTGGAGGTGCTGGCGATGAAGACCGGCAATCCGGAGGCGCCGGTGAATGCTATCCCTGGCCATGCTTTCGCGCATTGCCAGATCCGTTATGTGGTCGGCAGCGACAGCAAGAACTTCCTGGCGCACATCCGCAGCCATCTCGATGCGCATGGTTACGATGATGTCGAGGTTTTACCCTCCGGCACCCAATTCGAAGCGACCCGTCTCGATCCGGACGATGCCTGGGTACGCTGGGGCCTGGCTTCGATGCAACGCACTACCGGCACGGCGCCGACGCTGCTGCCGAATCTGGGTGGATCGCTACCCAATGACGTCTTTGCCGATGTGCTGGGCTTGCCTACGCTGTGGGTGCCGCATTCCTATCCGGCCTGCTCGCAGCATGCGCCGGATGAACATATTCTGGCCAGCGTATCGCGCCAATCGCTGCAGATCATGGCTGGCATGTTCTGGGACTTGGCGGAAGAGGGCGGACAAGTCCATGCGCAAAGAAAATAGGGACACGCAACCTGGAATTCTCAGGATTTTGCATCTTTCACCGGACATTGAGGCAAGCGATGAAACAGGAAATACCATATTGTGAGTTGGCGGATCTGAACGATGCAAAGGATGAATTGATCGAGATCCGGCGCCATATCCATCGGCATCCGGAACTGTCGTATGAAGAATTCAATACCTCGGACCTGGTCGCCGCCAAGCTGCAAGCCTGGGGCTATGCGGTCACGCGCAACATAGGCGGCACCGGCCTGGTGGGTACCCTGAGCGCCGGCGGCAGCGGGCGCAGCATCGGCATCCGCGCCGACATGGATGCCTTGCCTATCCATGAAAAAACCGGCTTGCCCTACGCCAGTTGCCACGATGGGAAAATGCACGCATGCGGACATGACGGGCACACCACGATGCTGCTGGGAGCGGCCCGGCATCTGGCTCGGACCCGCAATTTCAATGGCACCGTCAATCTGATTTTCCAACCGGCCGAAGAAGCCGGATCAAACAGCGGCGCCGAGCAAATGCTGCGCGACGGCCTGTTCGAAAGATTTCCCTGCGACGCCATTTTCGGCATGCACAATCATCCCGGTTTTCCGACGGGTACTTTCATGTTTCGCTCGGGCCCCTTCATGGCCGCCTGCGACACGGTGAAGGTTTGCATCACCGGCCGGGGAGGGCATGCAGCCCGGCCGCATCTGGCTATCGATCCTGTGGTGGTGGCCAGCAGCCTGGTAATGGCTTTACAGACGATTGTCGCGCGCAATATCGATCCGGCGGAGATGGCCGTCGTTACCGTGGGTGCGCTGCATGCCGGCCATGCCGCCAACGTGATTCCGGAGCAGGCCACGCTGGAGATGAGTGTGCGTTCGTTCGATCCGGAAGTCCGCCGCCTGCTGGAACAGAGAATCCGCGCTTTGATTGGAGCGCATGTCGAGGGATATGGCGCGCAGGCAGAGATCGACTATATCCACGGCTACCCGGTGCTGGTCAACTCCGACGCGGAAACGGCATTCGCGACGGAAGTTGCCAACGAGCTGGTCGGCCCGGAAAATGTGATAGCGCCGTTTCCAGCGATCGCCGGCAGTGAGGATTTTGCGTACTTCCTGCAACAACGTCCAGGGTGCTTTGTGCGCCTGGGCAATGGGGTCGGCAAGCCGATGCTGCATAACGCCGGTTACGATTTCAACGATGAGAATGTCACCGTCGGCGCGGCATACTGGAGCCGGCTGGTTGAGCGCTTTCTGTTTCTTTAGCCCTTACAATCTTCCTCGTAGTGGACTGTCCTTTCCGAATCGGTGCATGCACGTTAGCTTAAAATGGTATATGATGATCGTCATGCAGAGGAAATCTACCAAACACATCGCCGTTGGCCGCAAAGAAGCCACGCACGAACGTATCGTGGAGGTGGCGGCGCGCGCCATCCGCCGCAGCGGCTACGGCGGCACTGGCGTGGCCGACATCATGAAGGAAGCGGGCCTGACACACGGCGGCTTCTATGCCCACTTCGAATCGCGCGATGCTTTGCTGGCGGAGGCCGGGGACCGTGCCGGCGCCGAATCAGTGGCGTTGGCGGCGCGGGTAGCGGCCGCTGCGTCGCCAGGGCAAGCGTTGCAGGCCATGATGCAGGCTTATTTGTCGCCGGAGCATATAGATGCCATTGAGACTGGTTGTCCGGTTTCCGCGCTGGGTTCGGAAATGCCGCGCCAAGCGCCGGAAGTGCGACGTGCCGCGACCATTCACATCAAGGAAATGATCGATCTGTTCGCCCGCCAGTTGCCCGACTGGGGCCAGCCGCAGGCGCACGAGCAGGCGATGGCGCTGGTCTGCGCCCTGATAGGCACTACCATAATTGCGCGTGCCGTTGATGACCCCAAGCTGTCCGGAGCGCTGTGCGCAGCTACGCTGAAACAATTCACCCCGGCTGTCGCCTGAGGCTGCCGATGGTAATGAATTTTTTTATATAAAAATATGATGATCATCATATATTGTGCTACCAGCCGTAGAGTAGCGTCCGTCCCATTTGAAAGGAAATGCCATGAATAGCAAGATTGCATTGGTTACCGGCGCCTCGTCCGGCATCGGAGAAGCCACAGCGAAGCGACTTACGCAAGCCGGCTTTAAGGTTTACGGTACAAGCCGCCGCGGCGCGCAAGCGGGCCGGCGCGAATACGAGATGCTTTCATTGGACGTGACCAGCGATGCCTCCGTCCAAGCGGCCGTCGCGAACGTGATGCGGCTGGAAGGGCGCATTGACCTGCTGGTGAATAACGCTGGCGTCGGAGTCGCCCCGGGAGGTGCGGAGGAGAGTTCGATCGAACGAGCCCAGTCCATTTTCGACACGAACTTCTTCGGGGTGGTGCGTATGACGCGTGCAGTGCTGCCGCATATGCGAGCCCGAGGGGACGGCCGCATCGTCAACATCGGTTCGGTGCTCGGCTTTCTGCCGATGCCATATGGCGCGCTGTATGCCGCGACCAAACACGCCATCGAAGGCTATACAGAATCATTGGACCACGAGTTGCGCAACTGGGGCATTCGGGCAGTAGTCATTGAGCCCGCTTACACCAACACACCGTTCGACGCCAATATGCTGGAGCCGGACGCCAAACTCGATGCCTACCGCGAGGTGCGAACCGCGGTGACCCGTCGCGTTCAGGAAGTGATGGCGGGGGCAGATGGCCCCGACGTGGTGGCCGAGGTGGTGCTGAAAGCGGCGCGGGCACAGAAGCCGAAACTGCGATATCCCGCTGGTGGACTGGCTGCACGCCTGCGTCTGCTGCGCACCTTCGCGCCGGCCGGTGTGATGGACGCCGGCATGCGCAAGGATCTGCGGCTCGCATAGCAAGCCGGCTCGTCGTATCTAGCCAGAAGGGAGTCGCGGGGGCGTTCCCCTGCAGTTACTCAGTACAACACTCAACTATAAGGATCTAACATGTTTACTTCTTCTCGAAAAATTGCCAGCGGCCCCTTCATCCTTGCCGGCGGACTCGACAAAGATGGCGCGGAGCAAGCGCTGATTGAGGGGTACTCGGATCTGATAGCGATGGGCCGGGCTTTTTTTTCCAACTCCGACCTGGTCGACCGCATGCGCCAAAACGAGCCGTTGAACGCCCCCGACCCAAGCACGTTCTATACGCCCGGACCGCAGGGCTATACGGACTATCCTGCGCTCGCAGGTTAAGTCTATGAAACTTAACTTCCGTGGTCTTGCGATCTTGTCCGCGCTCGTTTTCTCCGCTTTGGCGCTCACTTGGATGTTGACGCCCGATCTTCTGTTGTCAGATTGGGGTGTTGAATTCACATCTTCAGCCGGATTGGTCAGTCGGCGTGCGGCAGCGCTGTATGCAGGAATCGCCGTCATGTTGTTCTCAGCCAGAAATGCCGAGCCGTCAGCGGCCCGATCAGCGTTGATCAAAGGTGTTGTGGTTGCCTGTTTCATGCTCGCTGCACTTGGGTTCTTGGAGCTTGAGGTAGGGAATGCCACCCCAAGAATCCTGATAGCCATTTTCATCGAAGTCGCGCTCATGCTGGGGTTCCTGTTTGTAGGGTGCCGCCACCCCGCACAGTCGGACACCAGCTATCGGCGCAGGAAAGCTTAAGTCAGCAACGACCGTCTGCTTTGAGGAATTGGATAGGGTCTCCGCCAGTACCCGAACAGCAGGCGTATTTAACGAAAATATAGAAGGTAATAATGAAAGCACTGATCTTGAAACGTTACGGCAAGGCCGACCAGGTCGCGTTCGCCGATATTCCCCGGCCTGCTATCAAGCCGGATGAAATGCTGGTCCAGGTTCACGCCGCCGGCCTCAATCCGATTGATTACATGATCCCGAAAGGAATGTTTAAGCCCATCCTCAAGTTGCAGCTGCCGGCCACGCTGGGGAGCGATTTGGCAGGTGTCGTGGTGGAAGTCGGCAGTCGCGTGACCCGTTTTAAGGTGGGCGATGCTGTGTTCGCCAGTATCTTTGATCTGGACGGCGGCTCTCTCGCTGAATTTTCCGCCGTGCCCGAGCATGCCGCCGCGCTTAAACCAGTAAATCTGGACTTTGTGCAAGCCGCCTCGATTCCGATGGTCGGACTCACATCATGGCAAGCGCTCAATGAACGCGCACGGCTTAAGCCTGGGCAGAAGGTGTTTGTCCCGGCAGGTGCGGGCGGCATTGGCACCTTCGCAATCCAGCTGGCAAAACACCTCGGAGCAAAGGTAGGGACGACCACGAGTACGGCCAACGTGGATCTGGTGCGTAGCCTCGGCGCTGACGAGGTGATTGATTACAAGAAGCAGGAATTTGAGAAAGTGCTGCGGGGTTATGACGCCGTACTGGGTACGATCAGGGGAGATGGGCTCGAAAAGGCGCTGCAGATTGTGAAGCCCGGGAGCAATATCGTCTCGCTTATCGGTCCGCCGGATGCGGCCTTCGCACGCTCGCGTGGAATGAACTTTGTGATGAAGTTCGTATTCGGCCTGTTGAGCCGTAAGATCATCCGCCTCGCGAAAAAGCGCGATGCCAGGTATTCATTCCTGTTCATGCGTCCAGATGGCCGCCAACTCGCAGAGATCGGCGAGTTGATTGAGGCATCGCGCATCCGTCCGGTGATTGATAAGGTAGTTCCGTTCGTTCAAGCGAAGGAGGGACTGGCGTATCTCGAAAAGGGCCGGGCCAAGGGGAAGGTCGTTGTACAGATGGTGAGCACGTGACCGTAGCTTCATCCCGTCGCCGGGCCGTCCGCGCCCGACGAAAACATCAGCCGTAGTCAGGGCGGGCATCGGCTCGCCTGCAGCACCCCCAAGTTAGAGTTTGACTTTTCTGTAGGTTGGCATGGGGCTTGTCAGCTTAGGAATATGCTGCGGCAATGGATTTTTCAACCCGTTGCCGATGATCATCAAGGCTGTTTCGAGCAGTTTGTCGAAATCCTTTTCCTTGATATCCAGCTTATCTGTAGACCAGGACAAGCTCAACAATCCATTCATCATCGCCCATAGCGCGGTGGCCGCATGTTCCGGATCAATCAGGGGATTCATGCTGCCAGCGACGATGCCGTCGCGTATAACCATTGGTGACCGGCGCGAATATCGCCATCAATGGCGGACAGCACATGTACTAGGGGGCCCTGTCAATTACGGCACGCCAATCTGGCTAGCAATCCGGATTGCCAGTCGTCCAAGTAGCCGGACAACGCAACTACGCAACCGGCGTGGTCGGTCAGAATGCAATTGTCGTTATTTCGTCGATGACCGCGCGCCGGCGCGCGGGATCGTTCTCACCGAAGACGTCGAGATTGCGTCTCAGCAGGGTCGAAATACTGTTGGGCATTGGCTGCCTCCTTTAGGTAAGTAGTCGTCTCTCAAAATCGCCGTCTCAGTTCGCACCCGAGGTCGCCTTACGGGGCGAATTTGCAGTGCGTGCGTCCAGACTCCACGCGCCGGCCCCGAAGTAAGCAATTTGGAGAAGGCCGCCGGCGATCATTACGTTCTTCAGAAAATGGATCATTTGGTTTTGGTCACCGAAGTTGTGGTGAAAGAAGAACGCCGTGGCCAAGCTGAACACCGCCATCACCAGCGACGCCAGGCGAACCCGGTAGCCCGACAACAGCATCAAGCCGCCGCCCGCTTCGATCGCCACCGCGACGATGAACGCGAGCGGCGCCACCGGCAAACCAACTGCCGAGATATAGCCAACCGTGCCGGCGTAGGCACCCAGCTTGCCCAGCCCGCTCATGAGAAACGGCAGGCCAAGAAAAATACGACCCAGCAGCGGAACATACTTATTGCCTTCCATAACAATCTCCTTAAATGTGATCAGGTGGATAGAGAACATGAATCTCAGCCGGTCTCCACCATTACCAGCTCAGAGTCTTCGAGCGCAGAAACCTCTGCCCGCGATACTTGTGTAATTGCCACGCCGTCCAGCGGCCCCATGGGTTCGCCATTGATCTCGATGCGGCCCGACGCAACGACGAGATAGGCGCGGCGAGACGGGTCAACCGGCTGCCAGATGCTTTCACCGGCCTTCAGCGTTGCTCCGAGCAAGCGCGCATCCGCACGAATCGGCAGTGCCTCCCGATCGTCGGCAAAACCGCTAGCGAGCACCACGAAGCGTCCGGAGCGATCGCTCCTTGGGAATGGTTTGGTGTGCCACCGGGGCTCGCCACCGGTTTCGCGGGGCAGCAGCCAGATTTGGTAGAGTCTTAGCGGCACTTTGCCCAGGTTGAATTCGGCGTGGCGGACGCCCTTGCCTGCGCTCATCACTTGAATATCGCCCGCGTGAATCGTGCCTTCGGAACCCAAGGTGTCGCGGTGCCCGAGCACGCCTTGGCGGACGTAAGTCACGATCTCGACATCGCGGTGCCCATGAGTGGGAAACCCGCTGCCGACGGCGATCTCATCGTCATTCCAGACGATCAGAACCCCCAGGGCCTGATGAGCAGGGTTGCCGGCGGCGTTGACCTGGAAATGGTATTTCGCACGCAGCCAGCCTAAATCTGCTTGATCGAGTGATTCCCAACGCCGGTGTACAAGCATCTCTGTTTCCTTGTTTTGTTAGTCGAGCACGAGAACGGCGGCAACCAGGCCGATGCCACTGGAGCCTCCAGTGACGAGCGCCATGGTTTTTGAAATCATGTCGTTATGTCGTGAAAACCATTCTAATACCGCAATGATCGAATGAATATATCCGCTATTGCAAAGTATCATTGCCAAATATAGAATGTTCAAGCCAAAATGGAGGCTAGCTATGGACCAAATCTCAGACCTAAATGATCTTCGACTCTTCGCCGAGGTAGTCGAACGTGGCAGCTTTACGGCGGCCGCACGCGGCCTCGGCCTCCAGACGTCGAAGCTAAGCCGGCGTGTTCGTGCATTGGAGGAAGAGCTTGGAGTCCGTCTGCTCAATCGCACCAGCCGCAGCCTGTCTTTGACGGAAACCGGGCGACAGTTTCATCAGCACTGCCTGGCCCTTGTGGAGGAATCCAAGGCCGCCAAGGAGATCGTAGACCAGACACGCACCAAACCGCAGGGAACTGTGCGGATCAGTTGCCCAATCTCATTGCTGAGCTCCGGCATTGCTGAGGTAATTTCGCGATACATCCAGAACAATCCTCAGGTCCAAGTTCTGGTTGATGCGACCAACCGCCGCGTGGATGTCATCGAAGAAGGCTTGGACTTCGCCATTCGGGTTAGGCAATTGCCGCTGGACGACACCGATCTCGCGGTCCGACAACTCGGGTTGTCCACTTTCATTCTGATTGCTAGCCCAGGTTTGATCGAGCGGTACGCAAGCCCCGTGTCGATCGCATCCCTGAAGGACTGGCCGACCCTCTCAATGGCTAACAACAGCGAGCGGTACGTCTGGAGTCTGCTCGACGGCAACGGGCAAGTGGTATCGCTAGCTCATCGACCTCGATTGGCGACGGACGACATCGCCAGCTTGAGGATTGCAGCGCTGTTAGGCGTTGGTGCGGCAATGCTACCTCGCGAGTTCGTGGAGGACGATTTACAAGCTGGTCGACTGCAGCGCCTTTTGCCGGACCTTGCGGCAAAGCCCGGTCTTGTGCACGCGATCTTCCCTACGCGGCGAGGCATGGTGCCTGCCGTGCGTCACCTGCTGGATGCACTCGTTGCCGGATGTGAAAATCCTGGCTGACCGTTGAACAGGTCCGATCGCTGCCGCAGACTAGATGAAAGAATTGGAAGAGGAGGGCGGTGGTGCCGATGGCCGGAAGACGTCGATCAGCTCCGACAAGGAGATGGGTTCTGGAGACGCTTGCGTTGGACATGCTATATGCCAGCGCCAAAGGTACTGAAGTACCAGAATGCAGATGTAAGCCACAACCCCAGGAGAATGGAGAACAGCGCACTTCCCGCGAGTGGCAGCGCCCAGCCTCGAAAGCCGTTTGAGCGGACAATGAGAACTTTTGCGAGAACGGTCCCGTAGAGAAATGACCCCAGCAATGAGTGAATGTAGGCGCGGGTATCGTATGTCCCGAAGCCGAGCAGGAAGATGCAGTGGTAGGCCACTGGCAGTGTCAGCAGGATGGCTGTGCGCCCCGACCAGCGATGCACCACATGGTAGAAGCGCCCCTTCGGCGGGAAGCGTAGCACTTCATAGATACGCGACGCTGTCAGCAACTGGCCCAATGCCAGCAGCAACGCGGCCGTTATCAGCCATGCCTTCATATGCAGGGTGTCGCTGAAGAAGAAGTGAAAAAAAGGGGTTTCGTAGGGCTGCCTGACGGTCTTGCTTGCCACAAAACCGACAGTGATTGCAACGAATGCGACGAGCACCAGAGGAAGCACAAGGAGCACTCGACTGAGCGCGGTCCGCCTAGTGGGACAGGTATTATCGCTCATTGATCTGTTAAACATGATCTGCACCTCATCTAACCTGACTTTTGCGTAAAAATGACACACGCGGACCATGCGCAGACAAACAAAGTAAAGCGCAAGAAGTCGAAGTGATCGCGCCACCGAGCGCTGCGGTCAATTTATCGACTCAGTTCTTGTCGCTGAACCAGATCGACGCATGCGTGCCGTCGCAGAAAGGCTTGTTCTGCGATGCGCCGCAGCGGCACAAGGTCACGCGATTGCGTACTTCGTATTCGAAACCATCGCCCCCGATCAGCTGCACTCCACCGCGCAACCATAGCGGCCCGGAGCACCCCTTGGCGGGGTCTTCGATCAGGCATATGGATGGCTCATACATCGGCTCGACCGGTTTGCCGGTCTGGTTGTCCCAAGCCACCAGCCGCCCCGAAGGGCAGTCGCAGACCTGGCTTACGAAATGCTTGTTCGCCGAAGGGTTGTCCGTTGCGCTGACGAGATTCCACACCCCTCCACGTGGATCGCAAAAGCGCGCGAACGCGCACAAGCTCTCGACGTCTGTCAATGACATCGTCGGGCCTTGTATTACTTTGGCCTGCACGAGATACGGCTGGCGGCTCGCGGTTTCGGTGCCGTCAAATCCAGCTTTCGCATGCGAGCCGTCGCAAAATGGCTTGTTCGCACTGTGGCCGCAGCGGCACAATGCGTATTGCCCCTGAGATGGATATTTCTGTTTCTGTTCCCACTTTACCGACTCGCCATCTTCGTTTGCACCGATGATCTCCTTACTTAGAGGTACATCGCCCGAGACGATATACGGGCCGTTCTTCGAAATTTGGACTTTCGCGCCTACGCGTTTCTGCTGGTTCATCTGAGGCCGCCGATTGGGTCGGGCAGGTTGAACGTCCGCGCCGCTCCGCTCAACGCACCTTGATTAATTCGCCCCGCATTGATTTCCTTGCAATGACGGAAAATGCATCAGCCAACTACGGTTATTTTTCCATTCATTTCCTCATGGCCGCTGCCACAGAAATTGTCACATAAGAAATCGTATTCACCGGCCTTGTCGGGTGTCAGCCTGACTTGAGTGACCTTGCCGGGCGGCAGGTCGGCGCGGATATTCATATCCGGTATCTTAAATCCATGCACGAAATCCACGGAGGTGAACTCCAGCACGACTGGCTCGCCCTTTTTTAAGACAATTTGGTTCGGTGTATAGACGAATTTTTTGGCTTGAATTTTTATTACCTTTTCTTTTGCAACATTCTTTGTCTGCCCCTGGGCGTTGATCGCCGCCCCCGATAGAAGCGCCCCGATGCCGTAGACGGCACTCAAACATATCTGCCTTCTTGAATGATCCATGGCTTACGCCCTCGTCACAGGAAATTCAGTGATCTTGTATTCACTATCCTTGCGTTCAGCTTCCACCTCGCGAAAACCGAGTCCTTTATTCGGCGCAGCGGCATCCCAAGGCAAGGGGGTGCGCTTATCTTGCGAGCCTGGCGCCGGCAATGGGAAAATGAGCGACTTGGCTGCGTGGTGCGCGATCTGCCCCGTCATGTGGTGATTTTCCTGGTGAATGTGGCCATAGAACACCGTTACATTGCTGTATGGCGTCAATAACGCAATCGCTTTGTCGCCATCGCGGGTGGCCCAATCCCATTTGGGAACCAGATCGAACAGGGGACGATGTGTGAAGACAACAATCCTTGCATCTTTTGCTTGTTTGGCAAGATCGTTTTTTAGCCAATCCAGTTGGGCATCGCCAATACTTGCGCCGGGATCGGAGACGTTATCCAAAGCGATGAAATGCACCCCTTTATGATCAAACACGTAATTCGTCGGGCCAAAATTTTCCTTGAATGCCGCGCCGTTATCGAGCGAAGCGTCATGCTCTCCCGGGATAAAACGCACTGTTTTCACTTTTAATCCGGCCGCAATCTCTTTGAACTCGCTCATACGTTTCCGACGTTCCTTCGGATCATCCGTCGTGTGGGTCAGATCCCCGGTAAAGATAATAAAATCCGGTTGCACTTCAAGTGCATTGACAGTGGCAACCGTCTTCTTGAATGTGTTGAGTGCATCCGGATTGGCCGCACCGCTATACCCCCAATGCGTGTCGGACAACTGAACGAAATAGAAATCGTCGTAAGCGGATGCCGCCGCCGTTTTGTCGGTCGTTGCAGCTTGCGTCTGGCCATATAGCCCGGAAATAAATACCGCACCGCCGCCGACAGCGGTCAGTTTCAGAAAATTTCTGCGATCAAGCATGATTTTTCTCCTTTAAATGGTTGGAATAGCTGTGGAGCAGACTGTTACAGAACAAGTGTTTAAGAGGTCGGTCGAGTAGGTCGAGTAGTTAGGGCTTCTCTTCTCGTCCCGCCTCCTTCTTCAAATAGGCAATCAAGTCGGCGCGGTCTTTTGCGTCAGGCACCATGAACCCCATTTTTTGCCCCGGAATCAGTTTCTCAGGATTGGACAGCCATTTATCCAGCGTTTTGTCGGTCCAGACAATGTTGGATGACTTCACAGCCGGTGAATAGAGGTAATCAGCGTGACTGCCAGCCTTCCTGCCGAACAGCCCCTTGTGTGCCGGCCCAACGCCGTTGTAGTCAATCGAGTGACAGGACATGCACATGCTTTGGTAGAGCTCCTGGCCGCGTATCGTATCGCCGGCAGCGGCTGCGGCGCCGCTGACGCCCATCAGCATGGCCAAGCCCAGGCCAAGGAATAAGTGATCTTGTTTCATGTCGCAATCCTTTCGATGTGCAGGTTTGTTGGCGTCCGATCGATGCAATCCATTCCTGTAAACGGTATAACTCGGAACGGGAGGAAAATATTCCCGTCAATCTCGATTTATTCACCAGAACCCTAGCCGCCTTATTCCCGCAACGGGTTTTCTTCATGATCTTCCTCTGCCTGCACCGCTTGCTCGAACGCATGCAGATGGGCAGATTGGGCATCGGTGATGGCCCAGTAAGTCATGCCGTTGCGCTGCCAGTGAGCCATCGCATAGCCATCCGAGGCTCGTGCGGCGGGAGACGGCGTACCGCCGGCATCGGGAAATACGTACAGATCGATGGGGTGCTTTTGGTAGCGATAGATCAGCACCGCGACGGTGCGGTGACCCACGTAGTCGATTCGTCCGCCGACAAGCGGAAAACCTTGCGCGGCGAGATCGACGACCGGCGGCGTATAGTCGAGTCTGCCGTTGAACCACGGCTTGACGGTGTGCTGATCGGTCGACACCACGTCGATCGGGTGCTGCGACAACAACGCGCGCACGTGGCTCGACACAATCTCCTGGTCGATTGAGCCGGTTGGCGTCGGCCGCTGGATCAAGGTGACCGCGCTCAATGCCAGCGCACAGACCGCGATTCCCGTAAGCCCTCCGTTAAGCCATGCCCGTACGCCATCCGCGGTGAAGCCGCCCCATGCAAAGACGGTCCGGCGGGGAGACTCGCGTGGCAACTCGTGCGGCAACTCGGCGAGCACGCGCGCGCGCAGATGGGGTGGGGCGCGATGATAGAGTGATCCGTCACGCAGCACACTGCCAAGCGAGCTTAATGTTTCTTTCTTATCCATTACTTAACTCCTTTTTGTGAACTCGGCGCAGGCATCCTGACCAAGTTGCCGTCTGCCTTGCCGCGCACGGGCGCAAGCTCCGATGGCATCGCTCCCTGCGCCTTGCGCACTGCTGCACAAAGCAGGCTGCGGCCACGCGCCAGCCGCGACATCACGGTGCCGATCGGAACGCCCGCGACGGTCGCAATGTCGCGGTAGCTCATGTCTTCCAACTCGCGCAGGACCAGCACCTCGCGATATTCGACCGGCAATACGTCGAGCGCGTGATGAATCAAGTCCACATCGTCGCGCCGCACGGCGAGCGTTTCGGGATCGCTGCCGATCTCGTCGACCCATCCCGGGAGTCGCTCGTCGTCGTGCAGTGCGTCGTCATAGGGTGTGTCGTCAGCTGCGTCGTTGCGCCGGCGCCATTCGGTAAACCAGGTGTTCCGAACGATCGCGAGTAGCCATGCGCGCGCGTTGTCGCCATGGAAACCGTCGAAGAACCGAAAGGCGCGCAGGTACGCATCCTGCACGACATCGTCGGCATCGCTCGCGCTGCCGGTCAGCCAGCGTGCCAGGTTGTAGGCAGCGTCCAGATGCGGCAACGCCAGCTCTTCGAATCGGCGTGACCGACGTGACTCGTCGGCCGCGATCACGGCGATCTCCCGCTTTCCCTGATTTGCGCCTGGTCTAACTGGCGACTACGCCAACCATATGGGGGTATCTTGTGATCGTTTCTCATGAGTTCCTCCATTGCTTGTTCTGTCGGGAGATGCTGGCAGCATCCGAGCGCCGCAAATGCCGACGTTCATACCCCCATAACCGTCAGCGGCCGGGATTTATTCCCGCGATATTTTTTGATTGTCGCGACAAATCCGGGAATAAAACGAAGAGCGCGGCGGTATACGCGGCGACCCTCACACCACTTGCCTCGCGGAAACGCATCAAGGCCGCAGTGGCGCCGCCTGACCCCGATCGCCTCTGGCTCAGTCTGGGCGGACAGTTCGGCTCACGATCATTTTCAGTTTTGCTCCTCTTCGGGATCCGGGCCGGTTTGGGTAAGGCGCAATACGCCATCCGGATCGAAGTAAAAATGCATCATCGAATACCACACGCCGTCTTGCAGGAAGCGGTAACTCCAGACATGACGCCGCATGCGCGGAAAATAGGCGGTTTCTACCGGTCGGCCAAAATGCACCAGCACATCCTGCGTGGTCCACTGGCCGATCTTGGCCCGGCCGAATTCCTCCATGGTCAATACTTGTTTGACGCTGACAACTCGCCCATGCGCGTCGATGTCGGCCGCCCACGTGTATTCGCCGGCAGGTTGCGTGGGATAAAGCCAGCGTGTGGTGTCATCCGGCAGGTGATAGACCTCGCGCGGAGCGCCGAACCGAGCCTGAACCTGGTTCTGACTGGCGCCCGGCGGAATCGATGCCGGCGTGGCACAGCTGGCTAGCAACAAGGCGACGGCGATGGGCGCGTAGCGGGCGCTCAAGCACTGGCCGTACTTCATGGCGTGGATGGGGCTCATGGTTTGCCTCCAACGAATAATCATGTGAATGGGATCACGGCTGTCCGGAAAAATAACCGGGCAGCCGTCAGCCAACGGGCTGTTGCAGCTCGCGTCACTGCCCGGAGTACATGCTGCCCATATCTGGCGACATGCCCGAGGCTGCATTCATGGGATCAAGCTGTGCGCATCCGGCAGCGGCAAGAGTGAGGAGCGTGACGCCAATGGCGAGAATGGTTTTTGCGAATTTCATGATGATCTCCTATAAGATCGCAATACATGACAAACCGGGAAAAGCGTTGGTTTGCCAATCAAATGAACACCAGAGTGTTATCAGGTGCCAACCGGGGGCGGCACTGCGCCGTAGCACCTCTTTTGCGCTATGGGGCCTATCCATGTTTCCTGTTCTGGAAACACCGGTGCGTGTCGTCACTTGTATAACTGCGGGCAGCCGGAAATTATTCTCGCGATATTTTTCTGTCTGCTCCTCATGGCCGGGAATAAAATGAAGCGCGCGCACGTATACTGGCGCCGGGAACACTCAGGATCCAAATAGAACATCGATATCTGCGGTAGTCGCAAGCCTGCGGAACGCCGGCATGCAAAGAGGTACGCATATGAGCTCGAACAAATGGGGGCGAATCCCGATGAGGGAGGCGGCCTTGATAATCGTGGGGGCAGGACTGACGGCCTGGTTCAGTCCGCAGCTTGATCTTTTCGCGGTCGTTTGCATTGTGTTACTTGCCCGTTTTCGCGGCAGGGTACAGTCGCTCGTTGCGGCACTTTCATTTAGCTTATTGGCGCTCGTCTCCGCCATCGCGAATTTTGGCTTTACGCATTCACATACAGACTTTATTCGACTCTTTGCTGCAATTGGCGCCGTTTGGCTTTGCGTACTCTTTGCGTCAAATGTCAAGACGGACTCGCGCCGCCCACTCAATTCGGACGACTCTCGCTCTACCCAAGACGAGCTTTGGGAAAGTCTTCTCAAGATTTTTCCAGGTTGGATGTGGCTTGCGCGGCCCGACGGAACTCCAGAATTCGCAAGCCCGGCGGCACTTGCTTATACCGGACTCGCGGCTGAAGATGCATTGACGAAGCCTTATGCATGCGTTCACCCTGATGACAGGCAGCTTCGAGCTGACTACTGGAAAAAACTTGTCGAAACTGAGATGCCGGGGGAGGTCGAGATGCGCATTCGCGGTGCGGACGGGAACTATCGTTGGTTCGCTGCGCGATCCTATCCTATCCGGGACGCCAGCGGCAGGCTCGAGCGTTGGATTAACATTAATTGGGATATCGACGATCGAAAAAAGGCTGAGCAGCAGATCGGGGACCAGTTGACGCAACTGAACCTTTTAGGCGAGCGGTTCCCTGGCTTTCTGTGGAAAGCCCTTCCCGATGGACGGGTCACCTACATAAACAGCTATTGCGAGGACTATTTAGGAATGACTGCGGAAGAGGCCGCTGCCGATTGGGGGCGACTCATCCATCCGGACGATCGGGATGAGGTCATGAGACGTTGGACAATATTGGTAAATGGAGGGCAATGGCACGATCATGTCCATCGCTTGGTCGGCAAGGACGGACAATATCGCTGGTTTCAATCACGAATCACGGCTATTAGGGACGAATCGGGCAAAGTGGTCGCGTTGCACGGCCTTATGATGGATGCCCACGAAATGGTCTCAGCCAAGAGCGCTGTCACGCGCGAGGAAAAGCAGCTTCGGCGCCTCGTGGACGCAATGCCGGCGATGATTTGGCGAGCCGACCCAACCGGCCGCATTGATCGATGGAATCGCACGATGATCGAGACCATCGGCAAGCCTTGGGACACATCGGCATCCTTTGATCTCATGTCGAAGATTGAGTCTGCGCAAGCTGAGGATGTAAAAGGACGATGGGCCAAATCTGTACGCTTGGGGATTCCCTATGAGGATACCTATCGAATCCTTGGAAATGACGGCAAGTACCATTGGCACCTGGTGAGAGCGCAAGCGATTCGAGACGATGGGGGCAACATCATTAATTGGTATGGGGTCCACACCGACATCGACGCCCTGAAGGAGGCGGAAAGTTTTCTTCAGACGCGCGAACACCAACTTCTGGGAATAATTGATACGGTGCCATCGATGCTTTGGGCATCGGCGCCGACGGGTGAAGCTACGCACATCAGTCGCCGATTGCTTGAATTCAGCGGATGTTCGATGGAAGATTTCCTGGATCTGGGATGGGAGAAGCTACTCCACCCAGATGACTTCGAGTACACCGCGAAAGCATTCTTCAGGTCGATTCAGACCGGAGAGTCATTTAGTTCCGTCCATAGACTGAGGCGGGCGGATGGCGAATACCGGTGGCATCATTCCATGGGTGAGCCGCTGCGCGATTCGCATGGAATGATTATCCAATGGTATGGTCTTTCCGTCGATATTGATGAGCGCAAGAGGGCAGAGGACCACCTCCGCGAGACAAGGGCAAAGTTGAACAAAGCCTCGAAGATAGCCATGGTTGCAGAATTATCTGCTTCGATTGCGCATGAGCTTAATCAACCCCTGATGTCGGTAATGGCGAATGCGCAAGCAAGCAAACGCTGGTTGGCAGCGACACCACCGAATCTTGAGGAAGCCGCCGCCTCCATTGACAGAATCGTGCGGGATGCTCGGTCTGCCGACCAAACCATGCAGAACATCCGAGCCATATTCAAGCGAGAGTCCTTCGAAAGGAAAGACGCCAACCTGCCGGAGATCATCAACGAAGCAGTCCGCCTCGTTCAGGAGGACCCCAACAAGCGTCGAGTACCGGTGCAGTCCGTTTTTCAAGAGGCGCTACCCTTGGTTTTCGTTGACCCCTTGCTTATTCAAGAAGTCTTTATCAACTTGATCTGCAACGCGATAGAGGCAATGGGGACAGGCCCGCGTGAACCCCTGCTAACAATCAAGGCTGCAATTTCTGATGATCAGGAGGTGGCTATTGAAGTCATCGATAACGGTCCAGGTGTCGAGGACCCGGAGAAAATATTCGACGCCTTCGTCACAACGAAGGGGAAGGGAATGGGCATCGGGTTAGCCGTATCGCGCTCCATCGTGGAGGCGCATGAAGGTGGATTGTGGGCGGCGAACAACTCTGACTTCGGAGCGACATTTACGGTAAGGATTCCGCTGCCAAAAACGGTGAGTGCCTTTTAGGCAAATCAGGTTGACAGATGATCTATTAGCGCCATAAGTGCCTGGCCGTCGATAGGTTTCCTGAAAAATCCATTCGCGCCTCTGTCCAGATAGAAGGCTTCCGAGTAGGCGGATGGCTTGCCGGTAATAATGATCACGGGGATATCGGAATGGCTGCTTCTGACATACTGAAGAAGTGCTAGTCCGGACATCTTTCTATCTCTCATTTGAACATCCGCGACTATGCAGAGGCTCTTGGAGAGGCCGTCGGATGCAAGGAACAACTCGGCGGAGGCGTATGCCTCCGCTCTGTACCCGTATGACGTCAAAAGATTGTGAAGTGATTCGCGCACGCGATCATCATCATCAATCACCGCGACGCTGCGTATGCGAGAATCCATTGTTAAACCATCCGATCCCATGGGAAGTGGGCGTCAATGATCCCGGCTCGGCGCTAACGATTGCTCAAGACTCAGATTCGTCGCCATTTTTACCAGCGCGGCAAAGGAGTCAGCTTTCATCTTGCGCATGATCTTACCTCGATGAATTTGAACTGTGTACTCCGTGATTTGGAGTTCCGCTGCGGCCTGTTTGTTCAACATTCCCTTCACCAAGAGCGGCAGCACTTCCCGCTCCCGAGGTGTCAGCGAACGGTAGCGCGACAGGAGTTCCGCATGTTCAAGGGCTTCCAGTCTAGCAAGGCGGTCCTTTTGCAGAGCCTGGTCGACGGCGGCAAGGAGAACGGTTTCATCAACAGGTTTCGTCAGGAAATCGACTGCACCGCCCTTCATTGCTTTGACGGTGGAGGGGATATCACCGCGTCCTGTGATGAAAATAATAGGAATGGACACTTGCTCCGAAATGACCTTTTGAACGTCCAGGCCGTTCATCCCTGGCATTTTAAGGTCGAGAATTAGACAGGCCGCAATATCATCTCGTTTCAATGCCAGGAATTCAATCCCAGACCCAAACAATCGGACATCCTTTCCGCTTGCCCGCAGCAACGAGGAAAGCGCATCGCGGATGATTGGATCATCGTCAACGATGTACACGATTTCGTTTTTGGAGCCCATTGAATCACCTGTTTCCTCGCTTGCAACTGGATATTATACGAAATAGTCTCCATCCATCCCCGTCGCGCCCACGATCACAATACGTCTTTTGCTGGCCTTCGGAACACTCATGCAAGCGCGCGCTCCTCCATCCAATCGACGTAAAGCCGCCGTTCCGCAAACAGCCAAGTGCCGTTCACTTTCGCAAATGTGTCGAGGTAACGGAGCGACGCCAGCATCAGACGTCGTTTTCCGCCATCGACACTGACGTGATGCGCGATGCAGTAGGCTTCGCTAGTGGCTTGCTCTGCCGTCAGTGTGTAAATCGTGCTCTGCCCGACGAAGTGCGTGGTCGCGTAGTATTTGTTCAGATCTGCGAATATTGGGGCAAGCGCCTCTCGCGAGTGCAAATCTATTGAAGGCTCCGTATCTTTGGCGTTCATGTAGACAACGAAGTGCGTGTCCACGGTAAAGAGAGACATCTGGCCTGTCGCATCGCGACGATCGGCGCAATGCGCGTAGGCCTCGACTAACTCTCGAATCGCGAGACGGTCCGCCACTTCTTCCGGGGAGATGCTGACGTGCTTGCTCATAAGCTGTTGTCCTTCGTTTGATTAGTTGAGTAGCGGGCGGGGCGACTATTCGAGGATTGCCCTTGGTTCGAGGAACGCCTCGATGCCGTACACACCGAATTCGCGGCCGATGCCGGAGTGCTTGAATCCGCCGAACGGCGCCTGCTGGTCGTCCAACATTCCATTGATCGCAACGCGGCCGGCGAGGATTTGAGAGGCCACGCGGCGCGCACGCTGCATATCGGTGCCGCTTACGAAGGCGTGAAGGCCGAAATCGGTGTCGTTGGCGATCTGGATTGCATCCTCGTCGCTTTCGTAGGAGATGACACACAGAACCGGGCCGAAAATTTCTTCCCGTGCAATTGCCATGTCGTTCGTTACATTCACGAACACGGTGGGTTTCACGAAGTAGCCGGTGTTCAGGCCGGGCGGATGGCCTTCTCCGCCGATCAGTATCTCGGCCCCTTCAGCGATGCCTTTGCGAATGTACGACTGCACTCGCTCGTACTGCTTTGCGTTCACCATGGGGCCGACCGCGGTCTTTGGGTTCGATGGATCGCCCACAGGGAAGGCAGGCATGGTATCCACGATTGCACGTTTGACTTCGTCGAGCCGCCTCTTCGGCACCAACAGCCGAGTTCCCGCTGCGCATGCCTGGCCGCTGTTCAGGAACGCGATTATGAGAGCATTGGGGATCGCCTTCCCAAGGTCGGCATCGTCGAGCAGGATGTTGGGTGATTTTCCGCCCAGTTCGAGCGTGACACGCTTCATCGTTGCTGCTCCGTCACGCATGATCGACTTGCCGACAGCAACTGAGCCGGTGAACGAAATCTTGGCCACATCGGGATTGCGCACCAGTTCCGCTCCAACAACGTCTCCGCGGCCAATGACGACGTTGCAGAGGCCTTGTGGGAGATCTGCTTCGTGCAGGCACTCGAGCCAGACTTGCGTCTGGAGAGCGCTCAATTCACTCGGCTTCATCACAACAGTACAGCCAGCGGCGACGGCAGACGCAAGCTTGGCGCAAAGGAATAATGCATTAGCGTTCCAAGGTGTAATCAAACCTGCAACGCCGACCGGCTCCATGGTTACCGTTGTATTGCCCCAACTCCGGCTCAGCGGCAAATCTTGCAGTGCCTTCTCGGTAGATTGGAATACACTAGCCCCCGCCTGCACAATGGGGCCGGCGAACTGGACCACGCCGCCATACTCTTCCACCATTGCGCTCGTAAGATCCCCTACGCGCGCTGAGACCACTTCATGGAGACGGTGCAAGATTTCAGTACGCTCCCGCTTCGTCGTCAGACCGAAACTGGCGAACGCACGCTTTGCAGCGGCGATTGCTCGTCGCGCGTCTTCCTCATCGGCTAGCGTTACCCGCGCTATCGCTTTGGCGTTTGTCGGGTTGACTATATCCATGACTTCGCGACCGTGAGATTCGACGTACGTCCCGTCGATGTAGTGCTTCGTGATTGTTTTCATCGTGCTTCTCCTTGTATAGGATTTGCAGCAAGAAGGGAGAGGTGACGCACGTGAATGGGCCATCCCGCATCCCATTACCCGGCCGTGCCAACCTGCCTTCTTCGTGTTTAACCAGCTTTGCGTCTTTGAAGCGCGCCTTGATGAGACATGGCGAGATTCTTCCAAGCGCCGAGCACCCAACTGGATCGTCCCGCGCAGGCGGTGTTGCAGTTGTCTTGCTTATGCTAGGGAGGGCGGTGCCTCGCGTCTATTACATGTTTCTGGTAGCCCGTTGCACCGAAGAAAATGGCCCGTTGCTCGCGTCGGACTAGCAGGAATATGTCATAGCCCTTGGAGCCGCATTTCATTAAAACGCGTTCGAAGTGCTGCTTGATGCAACGAACTAGCCTCTTGCAGTGTCCGCTGCCTGTGGCGGAAGCGGACACCCCATTCATCGGCTGTCAAAGCGTGCGACATCAACGGCTGGTCACAAGGGTTCGGAATCGAGAAAGACATAGAGCGCTGCGATTTTTCCGTCCCGAACGATGATCACATCCCAACCCGTGTAATCCGGAGCATCGCCGTGTGGACCGGAACCCCAAGCTATGCGACCGGCGTTGTGAAGGGTCTGAGGCTTGCTGTACGGCGTATATACGAAGTGCGGATGCGTCGCACGCAGTTCGCCCGAGAATTTGTCGAGCGCATCGTGCCCGAGAATAACGCCCATGGGCGTATAGATCATGCAGTCTTCGGTATAAAACTCTTTGATCGCTGCGCGACGACGCACTGCGTCGCCTTCGCCGAAAACCTCCTGGAGGTTGCGAAAAAGCAGTTCATGGGTACGGTCTTTCATAGCATTTCTCCTTAAGCTATTGCTGTCGGCCGCTTGCGGCCACATGGGGGTGAACATTTCTTTTATGCCCGTGTCCTGAAGCGGACGCGCCAGGACGATGTGAATCGCGCCGCCGGGCTACTGGGCAAGCGCCAGGGTCTTCGCGATCGCAGCGACGACTGCGGGTCGGGTCGAGACTTCGCCATACCATCGCCTCAGGTTCGGGAACTTGTCCAGCGACGCACCGATTGCCTGATGGCGCCAAATCCATCCGAAATGAGCGATGTCTGCGATGCTGTATTCGTTGCCGGCGACGTACTTGTGATGTTCGAGGACGTGGTTGAGCACGCCGAGCGCCCGGTCGACTTCCGCAAGCGCGCGCTCCTTGGCTTCAGGCTGCGGCGGCGACTGTATCGAAGCCAGGAAGGCCTGCAGGAAGGCAGGGCTCAGGCCGGAAGCGTGGAAGAAAAGCTGTTCGAACACCTTTCCGCGGCGGGCTCCTTCGGCTGGCAAAAGCTGTCCGCTCTTCTCCGCGAGGTAGACGAGGATTGCGGCGGACTCGCTGAGTACCACCTTGCCGTCCCCGGATTTGGGGGCGCGGTCCACCAGTACGGGGACCTTTGCGTTGAGATTCATCTCCTTGAATGCAACGGTTTTCTGCTCGCCTTGGCGCAGGTTGACCGGAACTAGCCGATAGTCGAGTCCCATCTCTTCCAGCGCGATGGGGACTTTGACGCTGTTTGGCGTCGCGAATGCAAAAACTTCAATCATGATCATCTCCTTCAGTTGGTGATTGCGGTGGCGCGTTGCAGGCGTCGGCGAATGCTTCAGGACCGGCGGCCGTCGAGGCTGATGCGGCCGCCGCCAAAAGCGATCACGTGCAACAGGCCGCCGGCCATCGCGATGTTCTTGAAGAAGTGGATGAATTGGTTCTGATCGCCGAGGTGGTTGTGGAAGAACGCAGCGGTGACGAGTACGAAAACGAAAAGAACGCTGGCGACGATTCGAGTGCGGTAGCCGAGCAGAAGCGAGATGCCGCCAACGATCTCGATGAACGCGGCAACGCCGAACGCAACCGACGGCAACGGCAAGCCGACCGACTGGATGTAGCCGATGGTCATGGCCGGGGCTGATATCTTCGACAGCCCGGCGAGGATGAAGATGGTGCTGATCATCAGACGGCCCACGGCCGGTACGATGGTTGTGAGGGCATTGGAATTGGCCTGGCCGATGCCTTCGGTCTTTACGCTGACTTGGGTATTCATGATGTTTCCTTTCAGGTTGAATTGCTGTATGAATTGCTGTATGAGTTGCTGTGATACCGTTCAAAAAGTGATGAATCGGGTGGCCCGTTCGAATTCAAGACCGGCCATCGGGATGTCCCTGTTAAATCTGCGCCTGCCCGCCGTCGACGAAGATCTCCGTGCCGGCGATGAAGCTCGCATCGGACGAGGCGAGGAAGGCAGCGACACTCGCCACTTCTTCGGGATCGCCGACGCGTCCCAGCGGGATGGTCGTGGTCATGTAGTCGAGCAAACCCTGTTGCTGCGCGGCGTCGGGGCCGGCAAGATCGACAAGGCCAGGTGTCTTGATTGGGCCGGGGCTGATGACGTTGACGCGGATGCCGCGCGACTTGAGGTCGAGGGTCCAGCTGCGGGCGAAGTTGCGCACAGCCGCCTTCGAGGCGCCATAAACACTGAAGGCAGGCGTGCCCTTGATGCTGGCGTTGGAACCAGTCAGAATTACCGATGCACCGTCGACCAGCAGCGGTAGCGACTTCTGGACAGTGAAGAGCACACCCTTCACGTTGCGGCCGAACGTGTCGTCAAATTGCTCTTCGGTGATCGATCCCAAGGGCAGCATGGAGCCGCCGCCGGCGTTGACGAACAGCACGTCGATGCGACCGGCCTCCGCCTTGACGCGTTCGTAGAGGCGATTGAGATCGGTGAGAATGCTGGAATCCGCTTGTATGCCGGTGGCCCTCGACCCAATCGCCGCCACAGCGGCGTCGAGTTCAGCTTTGCGGCGGCCGGTCACAAAGACCTGCGCGCCTTCCGATGCGAAACGCTTGGCCGTGGCCAGGCCGATTCCGGTGGTGCCGCCGGTGACAACGGCAATTTTTCCTTCGAGTTTGCGTGACATGAATTTCTCCTTCGTGTGGATGTATGGCGTTACAAGACCAATTTATGGCATCATGCTATTTTTTAAAATGGCAATAATTGAAAATCACCGTTGCAGATTTGTCGATGTCGAAACTACCGGATTTTGAAGGCCTTGCAATGTTTGCCAAAGTCGCCGAGGAGGGTTCCTTCGCCGCGGCCGCCGCAGCAATGGGGGTGTCGGTTGCCACGGTGTCCCGTGCCGTCACGCGTCTTGAGGAACGGCTGGGCGGCCGCCTCTTCAACCGAACCTCGCGGCGGCTTGCGCTGACGGACTATGGCCATTCGCTGGCCGAGCGGGCAGGGCAGATGTTCGCGGTGGCCGAGGAGGCGGAGGACTTTGCGCGTGAAACTTCGAGCCGGCCCCGTGGGCTCATCAAGTTGGCAGCGCCGTTGTCATTTGGGTCACGCTGGGTCGCGCCATTGCTGCCCGAATTCTTTCGGCTCTATCCCGATATTTCGGTCGATCTTCACCTCGGGGACGCGCATGCCGATCTGATCGGAGAGGGATTTGACGCGGCCCTGCGTATCGCCATCATGGAAGATTCGTCGCTGGTCGCGCGTCTCATCGCGCCGGTACGCCGATTTGTCGTGGCTTCGCCCGCTTATCTGTCGAGATACGGCTATCCCCAGCATCCGCACGATCTCGGCGCCCACCAATGTCTTTCCTACATGAGCAGGAGCAAGCACGATGTGTGGCGCTTCACCAACCGAAAAAGCGGCGAGGAATCTGCGATCACACCATCCGGGATGTTACGGGGAACGAGCCTGGAAGCGCTTGTGCCAGCGGTACTTGCGGGAATCGCCATTACCGAGCTCCCGGAGTTCGCAGCAGCCCAGTTCCTGCGCGAAAAGCAGCTTGAGGCCATATTGACCGACTGGCGTTTGCCGGAAGGTGGCCTGTATTTTGTAACCCCCTCCAACCGCGCTCGAGCGGCAAAAATTAAGGTCTTGGCCGATTTTTTCGTCTCCAGACTTACCGCAGCAGAATGGCGCGCGGATTAGATTAAGAAATGAAACTCGGCCAGATCCATGCAGGCCATTGAAGGGATACCTGTTAGACCCTCACCACCTCATCGATCGCAGATCGATTTCAAATTAGGCCTGCACTTATTTTACATAATACAAATTATGCGAAGTTAGTTAAAGCCCCCCAACAAACCAACCGATATAAGCGCTCTGAACTAATTCTCCTACAAAACTGGAAGTAAATCTCCTAATTGCCCCGTTTGCATCTTTGTAGGAGATTTAGTTCCATAGGCGCGCGCAGCGCTTCGAACTATATTCGTGGTTGTTCTGCTTCGGACACTGAGTAAGAATTTGTCCGAAAAATGTAGTTCTATTTCTGCAGCGCGACGGTCAAGCACGCTTCGTTGCAGAAGGATTTGACGCGTTCCAGAACGGCTGCGTCTGATGGCGACCGACCACAAGATTTTGAGCATATTAGCGGCGCCCGCGCTTACGCATTCATGGCATCGAATGCCGCCTTCACTGTCCCGCCGCCAGCATCTAGCGCGTTCTACTTCCGAATTCCTGGCCCACCACAAGCACTTGCCGAGGCTGCAGGATAGGTAAAATAGAGTGCACAAATTAATGGAGGTCATCGTGAGCATCACTGAATCCACCCCCATCTTTGGGGCCAATTTCGAGCGCTTCATGTCTTTTCTGCAAGATGCAGGCGCTGGACCAGCAACGATTTCGCCCCGACGCTTCGGTCAGGTATTGGATGTAGATATGCATACGCTTGCAGCGAGCGCGCATGTACATCGAAACACGATCAGTCGGGCACCGTCCGCAGAAAGTGTGCAGCGCTATCTGCGCGAATCGGTCCAGGTTTTGTGTGCGGCGGCTGATCTCTCTGGCAGTGTTGAAAACGCGATTTTCTGGTTCAAGAACGATCCATTGCCGACGTTCGACTGTAAGACGCCACAAGATCTTGTTTCTGAGGACCGAACGAAAGCGTTGATTCGTTATATTCAATCATTGAAAGCCGGATTTACCGGGTAATTTCTATCTCACTAGAGAGTCGACGATTTAGGTCGATGTTTGTGTTGCCTGGCGTCAATATATCAATGATTCCTGTAAAAGCTCACCTATCACCGCGTCAACTCGGCAAGCTAACAAACAATTTAACGGCATTCTGTCCTGTCTAACTTAGTTACGAGTAAGTGACTCAATGAGCTCGTCATGTCTTTCTTTATCGCTCTTGTGAAGATATGTTGCTGTCGTCGATATATTGGCATGACCAGCCGTATCCTGTAGTGCCTTAAGAGACACGTCATTGTTGGCATGGGTCGTTAGCATGGTATGCCGCAACCAGTGTGCGGACGCTTGGCGCAAAGTTGAGGCGCTATCTAGGTCGCCGTCTGTCTCGGCCATAGCCCTAGCGCTCGCGAATAAGGATTTCATCGCATTCGATGCTGCCTCGTCTGTAATCGAAACGAGCGCCCGCCCGCGAGTTGACAGCACCAGTGGTGTGGACTCATCGCGCTGTGCATGCGCAATAGTCCAAATGCCATACGGTAATCGCGGAACGCGGCCAGCATGGCAGGTGCTACTGGCAGTCTGCGCGGCTTGGATCCTTTGCCCACCACATCGAGCCACCGCCGCCCATCCCCTTCTGTGTACATCGCGCCCATCTTAGCCCCGGTCAGTTCGGATAACCGGGCGCCGGTCGTGACGTAGCTGACCAGCAAAAAACGGTCGCGCGCCTTGGCTTTTATCCTTGCGGGTGTTGTTGCAGACAGGGCGTCGATAGCGGCATACACATAGTCAACGGCCTGTGTACTCAGATAGCGGGTGACGCGTGCATCACGAACAGTCTTGATATTTTTGACGAGGGCGCCGGCGTTGCGCTGCAGATATCCCGCATCCTTGGCAAATTCCAGCAACGCTTTCACCACGCGGAAAGCCTGACGAACGCTGGGTTCAGACAGCGGCCCGGAAAATGGGCGCCAGCGATCGTCACTCCTTGGCCACTTGGTTGGAGATACCCACATTGCGGCGGGTTGTGGATCTTTTAAAAAAGCCTTGTACGCAATGAGGTCTTCGATGCTTACCTGGTACAGCATTTTGGATTGATGCTGGCACCATAGCAAAAACCGCCCGAGATCTTTCTTTGTGCTCTTGATCGAATTTTCGGATAACTCGCTGCTGTACAGGAAGGCGCGCGCCAGCTCGGAATCGGTCCGTGCGGCCACCAGCGGTTCTGCTTCGCTACCGGCAAACAAGTCAACCGGTTGCTCGATGACGTCGCCGGGTTGGTCAAAATTAATCAGTTCGAAATTGTTCATGGATGCATCGCAACGCAGTTTAAAGGCCAGAAGATGCCATTTTTTTAGAGGTGTTTTCTATGTTGATTCGATCGCCATACAAATCGAGATTACATACCTAATCTCGATTATCTGAGTATATTGATAATTATAATTACAATAGTTTTACGTAATTTTCATTATTTTATTTTGATTTTTGCGTAAAATTCCCCTATCGAAGCTTCGAAGGAAAATCGTGTCCGACCGCCAGAATCTCAGCTGGGCCGCTTGTGACGCCCTTGCCGCTGAGGGCAAAAAGCCCTCCATCGGCTTGGTGCGCGAATGGACGATCGCTACCACCGGCGTCAAGAGAGGATCTGACGGCGATGTACAAAAGGATATCAACGAATGGTATGCCGATCTGCTCAAGCTGAAACGAGACAAAAGCGTTGCCGGACTGCCCGATGCCGTAGCCGCCCTCACCCGCGAGCTGTGGCGTTTCGCCGTGGAGTCAGCCAACGACTCTCTCGCTGTGGAACGAACAGCGCTAGCTGAAGAAAAGGCCGAAGCGGAAAAACTGATCGACCTGGCGCAGGAAGACACGTTGGCGGCTATCGAGATCGCCAACGAGTTGAAGGGAAAATTAACGATCGCTAACGCCACCCTCCTCGGCCGGGACGAGCAGATCAAGCGCCTGGAGGAAATGTTGTCGGAACAGCGTGCCACGCTGCAGGCGAAAGACGAGCGCATCGCCGGCTTGGCCGCCGATCTAAGCCGCAAGGCTGAGGAGCATGTGGCCGGCTTGGCTGAACTGGATGGGCTGCGCAAGCACAGCTTGCTCGAAATCGACAGGGCGCGCGGCGAATCCAAGCACTGGAAAGCCGAATCCTCGCGGGTTGAGACCGAAAGCAAATCAGCTGCACACTCCTATCGTGAAAAGATCGCCGTGCTCGATAACGAATTATCCCGTGCGCGCGGACGACTGGGGGCTGTTGAAGAGTCACTTACTGAAGCAAACAGACGCGTGGAAACATTGGTGGCTGAATTAGCTGCTTCAAATACAGTAGTCCCAGTGGCTAAGCAACGATTCGGCAGTGGTAGAAATCGCGGCGTAGGCGCGGTTCGACGACGCAAACTTTAAAAGATGCGGTTTCCATGAAGGTTCCTCATCTCTGGCGATGAAGTACCAACAAAAATTCAGATATTACGAATGGATCGGCCTTCCTTCGCAAAGATTAAAATGAAAGAAGCATTAATTAATACCATCGTCACAGATTGCCACGTCAGGCTTGCCTATACCCATCTTTGGCATCAATCGATCTACATGCACAAGGACTAATCCAGGACTTTGAACCAATTGAATGGTACAGACGCATCGGAGGTCAAAATGACTTTATCATCGGCGACATGCCAGTTGCCTTCGGCATATTTATCTGTCGCGCCATAACTCGCAGCCCAACTGAAGCGTCCGTCGGCTTGGAGACGCAGATCGATCGCGACCTCTCTCGCTCCCGACAGGTCGGTGGCAAAGAGAGTCCCTAAACGCAACAAAAGAAGTACGCCGATCGAGCGTTTTCTTTGGCAATAAATCATAACTCCAAGGCCTTATTCGATAATTCATTCCTCTTCCCGCCATGCCTGGGAAAACGCCTTGCCAATAAGCCATTCATTTGTTCCAGTGCCGACAATGTGCTGCCATGGAAAGCGCCGTTGGCGAATTCCTTGGTCATGCTCTTGCACACGGTTTGCCATTCTGCGCTCTTGATGACCCGGGCAACCGCACGGTCGACAATGATCTCGACTTTATGATCGGCGAGGTCCGCATAGAGCAAGACACCGACGTTTTCTTCGGTGTCCCAGATCCGATAATGTGCGAACAATTCATGAGCGCGATTGCGCGAGGTGACGCCGTTGAGCACTGCGGGCAAACTCAGGGCAGCTTCGATAATCATCCGGATTTCAGCGCGATGCGTGATCTCTCCTTCAGCAATCTTGTGTTGGATAGCCTTGAGCGCCATCGCCGGAAACGCATTTCGCGCACTCCCCTTAGTTGTTACGAGATGTCGGAAAATGCGCTGCAAAGTTAGTCTCATCACCAGTCTCCCGACGCACCGCCACCATCGAATCCACCACCCCTGCCGGAATAGTTACTGCCAGAATTCCCGCCGCTGCTTCCCTGGCTGAATATGCTATCAATGATGAAATCTACCGTCGTGTTCAGCACACCATTCACAATGACGCCAGAGGCATTGCCCCAGCTATTACTATCAAGGAAATGGCTCGAATGTCCGCTGCGACGCGCAAGGAAAAAAAACATGATCGCGGCCATGAAGCCCAGCGGTATCAACCAAAAAATCCAATCGGAAGATGGTTTTACCGATTGTGCCACCTGAGCTGGCGGCGCAAAATTCTCGCTGTCCAGCAACGGCATGATGGCCGAAACCCCGGCGGTCAGGCCGTCGTAATAATCGTTTTTGACAAAATATGGGGCGATGATATCTTGCAAAATCCGCTTTGACTGGGCGTCGGTCAACGAGCCTTGCACACCACGCCCGCTCAATATCATCATGCGCCGCAGCGCTTTGGGATTGTCCTTGGCTACCAGCAGGATGACGCCATCGTCGATGCCCCTGCGCCCCAGCTGCCAGGCATCGGCAACCCGCACCGCATAATCCTCGATGCCTTCCGGTTCGGTCTTGCTGAGCAGCAGAACCGCGATCTGGCTGCCGGTCCGGGCTTCGTACTGGCCCAGCACAGCGTCCAGCGTGGCGTGCTGGTCCGGCTGCAGCATGCCGACTAGGTCGGTGATATGCGATTGCAATGGCGGCACCGTCATCTGCGTCGCCATGGTTTGCGCCGCGGCCGACAGGGCCCACACAGTTAACAGCGCGAACCACCACGCCAACGTCAACCGCGACAGAGCGGATATAGCGCTATGAAGCATTATTTTTGCCGCCGCAATCGACGTCTGGCGAAATCGATATGGCCTTCTCGTTATCCACCGTCAACGGTGGCTTGACCTCGTAATTCATTGCGGCGCCGGTCTGGTTGGCCGAGAACACCATCATTTCAGCGCTCGGTAATTGGCATGTTGGGCAAAACCATGCGCCCACTCGGCGCTTCTGGCATCCAATTCACCGCGCCTGGATTTGTCCAGCTTTGGGATGAGTTGCATTTGCAGGCTTTTCGCATCTTTGCACAGAAGGCTCCAGTCCTGCTTCGCCCCTTTGGGTCGTTGATACTCGCAATAGATGACCTTAGCATTCGCTAACAAAACATAAGATCCTTCATAATCCGTTGGGAGTACGTCCTGATAATGCAGTGTGTTTTCTACGGCAGGAATCCCGTACACCGGGTCAAATAGCGCAGCGGCTTGGAGCGCCTTGACAGACTCTTTCAGCGCACTAACAGCATCTGCATGAGCAGACAACTTGTTCACTACAGGTGAAATCGTTTCTCTACTGCCGTCTTGCGCTTCCATGGTTGTTGACCAGCCAGCGTTACCAGAAATTTCTTCTACAAAGCATGCAAATCGATTGCTGGCAATCTGTGCGTAAAGGATTTGCTTGTCCGGCTCATCAACTGAAGCACGCAATTCTTGTAATGCGGCACGAAATATTTTTGCTTTCTTTTTCCCCATCATCACGCCGCAGTCATTTAAGTCTTCATCACTTAATAACTTCATTTGGGCCTGAACACTTGTGCTCGAAACGAGCAATAAAAGAAATGCCAGATAAATTCCTCGAGTCATTGACTCTCTCCGATAAAAATGTATGCCAAAGTCAAGATAGAAGTAAGACGCCCAATTTCATCTGCAACTGCGCCGCTGTCCCGTTGTGCCATCTCAGAGTGCGCTGACTGCAAATGAAGGTTGTTCTCCCAACGATCGACGGTGTGTTGGGTATATTTTCCCATAGTGATAAAGAAGCGAAATTGACGCATCAATGTAACTTCTTTTGAATTTGAAATGTGTCAGACATCGTCAATTCCCTCTCATGCTTCGATCTGTTTCGTCACTCGACACACTCCGCTGCGTCGACGGCGAGAGCCGTCGCATGCTGGCGCGCATCGGGTAATCCTACTCATCATAGTGAGTAGAAAATTGAAGTAGTCGAGGTGTCATTGTTAGGCATTACCCAGCTACCTCACCCCTGCTGACATCTGCCTGGCACGTTGATTCGTGAACTTCTATAAGAAGACCCAAGCGCAGGCGCATAAAAGCGTCATTTAGCGAGCTCGCCCGGCACGTTATAAATAAAGTGCTTATTGTCAAAGACCACTTTCCAGGTCTTTTCTTCGAGCATTGCCCCGTCTTTCATTCCTTTGGCTGTGATACGCAGGGGAACGGGTATCGTCCCGGCGACAGGATCAGTGCGATAGGTCCATCGAACCTTATCACAGCGAACTGGGTCTTGATCTCCCTCATTATCTTCATATTCTGACGTTTGTTCATTAGCGATAGGTGTTGTTGAAACGGTGTTCAGTTCGTTCGATTGTTTTAGCCAAGTTTGATATTGATTGTTAGCGTCTCCACAGTCGATTCCTGGATCAGTTTCCAACGAAGCTTTAAACGTCGCAAGTAACGCTATTGAATTTTCGTGCGGGGCGAGCACAACATTATTAATCTGAACCGACGACATTTTTGGATCTAAACCGTACTGCACTTTAATGACCCAAGCCCAGACATTCTCGCTCAATGCCTCAAAGTGAACCTTCTCTGGCGTCACCGGCTGATCCCCTTCGTAACGATAAGGGGAACTGATTTCGACGAGCTTTTCAGCGTCGCTCTTGTCGCCGGCCTGTACGTGAAATACACCATATAGTGCTCCTGGCATGCCATCCATAGGAGTGCCGCTGGCGACAAAATAGAGTTCATCACCGTTGGGACCATCTTCAGGTTTGGCCTGTTGTATTACACGAACCAGATACGTCCTATTTCCTCGCCCTACAAAAAGCCATCCTTTGTGCTCGTCAGAGTATTTGCCATAGGCGCGCGACATCACGGAATCAATGATTTCAGTCTCATCAATGGAGACATGCTTGGGCCGCATGCGACCTATCACAATCAGAGATATCGCAAACACGACCAGCAGAGCACCAAGAAGAGCCATCGCATAGACAGCATAACGAAACCAATGTCTGGTCGGTGCGGTCCGTGACGATATTGAGGGGGTATTTTCTAAAACAGGCTTTTCGTGTGGGGATTTTTCCGGCAATTCTGACATTTTTTCTCAATAATTTTTCACTGCAAGTCAACGCTAATTTAATTAGCTCAACAAAACTACGAAGCGTTGGTGTTTGTCATCATCAATTACTCTGTCAAACCATCAATCTTGTTTAGGCTTAAATTGCTTGTCGCTGATCCGGAATTTCTTGCGACGGTCCCCCAACAGTGCACGTAATTCAGCGATTGTCAGTTCGCTCTCTTCATGCATCCGGATCAGGATTGATGCCCCTACCGGCAAACGACGATGTCGGATTTTACTGATTATTGATTGACGAATTCCAAGCCGGCGACACAATGCAGCATCGTTTTTTAATCGTAGTTTTTCGATCAATGCGTCCAGCAGATGACCTGGATCGTAAGCTACCGGCTCATCGAGTTTTTTGCTTTCGAACGGGTCTGGGAAAGTATTGATGCTCATAATCGATTTGACTCCATCATGGGTTGATAAACGGAGCTTCAAGCTATACGCTTGCAACGTCCGATGCGCCATGTAATCCGTCAATGTAACTTCTTTTAAATTGGAAATGTGTCAGCCATTGTCAAATCTCAGTCACAAATATGGCCCGGCGCTTACGTAGCACGGCTGATGAGATGGTCGATAGCGGGATAGGCTGCGTGTTGAAGAAGTTGGGGTTGGGTACCGAGCGGAGAAGTTGATTCGTCTCGCAAAAAATCAGATTTTTGCGGGCTTTAAAAGCGCTAATATGTCTATAACTACCGCAATCGAATATTTCGTCGAAAAAAAAGAGACAGGTCGAAACCTGTCTCCTTCGATGGTAATTGATTTGATTACTTAGGCGCGACTGCCTTGGTATCCACCTTCGGATCTACCTTGGTTTCAGCGAAAGGTGCTTTCGCCTTGGCCTTTGCAGCTTTATGATGGGCTTTCACTTTTTTGCTCTAGGTATCCGATGCTTTGGCATCCGTCTTGACGTCGGCTTTGGCTTCAACCTTGGCTGTTTTCACGTCTGATCCAGACAACCGACATAAAAAGGCCCTGCAATGCTGCAGGGCCTTTTTCACATCAACGATTTTTTTACAATCAAACTCCCGCCTTCGTCGCATCGGCAGATGATTTCTTGTGATGCCTTTTCATATGTTTTTTATGCGCGGTGGTTTTCACGAGTTTGTCATTGTCCGCAGCCTTTTTTACGGCAGCAGATGGCGCACTCACCGGCAGAGCGCCAACGTGGTTTGTTTTGGCATCCACTTGAGCGGCAACAGCCGATGTTGCATTGCTTGCGACATTGGTCGCCGCCGTTTTAGCGGTTGTAGTTGCAGAGGTCTTAGCCGCATCGACTGCGCCATTTGCCATGGCATTGACGTCCACTTTAGCTGGGATTTGAGCATATGCAGTACCGATGGCAAACGTTGCGACAACGACGGCGGAAATAAGCTTGTTCATGGTGTATCCATCCTTTGGTGATTGTAGGCACTTCTTATGTAGGCTCTTCCTACATGCCTCGATAACGTGAGCAAGTTAAAAGCTGTTGACCCAGCAATGTGAACAATTGAAAAATCCATACTTTGACAATCGTTCTTTCAATAGACTGTACGCTCACCTAGGCTGCCGATTTAAAGCGGATACGCCGTTTGAATTTGCAACTCACATTTTTATAGGAAGTAACGCTATGAATAAGACTGAATTGATCGACGCCATTGCCGCCGATGCCGACATTTCGAAAGCCGGTGCCCAACGCGTGCTGGATTCGGTAATAGACCATGTGATCAAGGCCGTAACCAAAAGCGATACCGTGCAATTGATCGGATTCGGTTCGTTTTCTTCAGGCAAACGCGCCGCACGCGTTGGCCGCAATCCACGCACTGGTGAAGAGATTAAGATTGCTGCCGCTAAAACCGTCAAATTCACGGCTGGCAAGGGATTCAAAAACGCCGTGAATAAAAAGAAGAAATGATGTCAGGCAAGCCGCTTGAAATCACGCCAGGGGCTCGCTCGTTTTGGTCGCCATTCTTGCTCGCCCGCCATCTCATTTTATTGCTGGCAGCCTCAGCGATCATCCCTGCCGGGGCGGATACGCCCCCGGACAAACCTTCTGTGCATCGCATGTCGGAAGATGCGCCAGCAGTCGACGGGACAGCCGCCATTTCAAGTTCCATCCCCAATTCTTTTTTCTACAGCGAATCGATGCCGCCATCAGTTCCTGATGCATCCAGCGATCAAGACCTGTCGAACGAACATACAGTAACATCCGATCAAAGCCTTCGTCTCGATGAAGGTATGCGCTTGCGCCCCGATCTCGGCACCGTTGTCCAGCGCGGTACGGCTTCCTGGTATGGTCCGGGTTTTCATGGACATAAATCGGCGGACGGTGAACGCTTCAATATGTATTCAATGACGGCGGCACATCCCCATCTGCCACTGCTCAGTTGGGTACTGGTGCGCAATGTCCGCAACAACAAGGTAGCGCTGCTCAAGGTGACCGACCGCGGGCCATATCGCAGCAAACGGATTCTCGATGTCTCTTACGCTGCGGCGAAACAACTCGGTTTCGTCCACAGTGGCACCACGCAGGTCGAAGTCCGCCGGTTATCGTATAGCGAAGTCAGTTGGGTGCGCCGTCAACTCGATGAAGGAATCGATGTGTCGACGGGAGAAGATATTCGTTCATCGGTTGGCGCCAACTATGAGTCAGCAGATGAAGTACAACAGAAGACTCAGCACGACGGAAAATGATCGATTCGCCCAGATCGCCAAGCTAGGATTTTTCAGATAGATGAAATTGCGCTGCTGCGGGAAATGTCTAGTTCTGAATGTTATCTGGGCCATGACATCACTGGAAAAAACGCAATCAAGCGGGTTCCCAAATCCATCGTTTCCAACCACGTAAGTAATTCAGGCGCTCTTGATAAGTCCGCAGGATGAACAGCAGGACTATTGCCTCTAGGTGATCACACAATCGCATCAAGGAATAAACTCCACTTCGACCTCACGGCCGTCCGCCCGTCCCTCTTGGTCGATCGCCCGCAGCTGGTAACGGCCTGGCGCACCCGGCAACCAGCCAAGACTGTCGACGGCGCGCGCCTTGCCGATCAGGCCGCCGTTGGCGAACCAGAACAGCATATCCTGCGCCGAGGTGGCGTTGGCGCGCAACGCGATCGGTGTCATTTTCGAGAGTTGCAAGGTATAGGTGGCGCCGCTGTTGGGCGAAATGATCGACGGACCATCGTCGTCCGTCGGCTGCGGCCCTTGCTGCTGCGTGTTGAGCTGGCTGCAATCCGGCTGGGTCGGCGGCTGGCGGCGCGGCATGCCGGCTTCGCGGAACAGCCGTTGCATGTCTGTCGGCCAGAATTCGAACACTTCGGTGCGGGTAAACGGCCCGTCCGTACAGGTCGCCAGGCCAGTGCGGTTGTCGATCCTGACGGCGCGATGCAGGTTACTGATGCGGATCGGCGATTTACCGGGGATGAACCAGGTCTGTACCCGGTCCTTGCATAAGTCGTTTGGCAGGTCGCCGCTGGCGCGACAAACTTCGACCCGTTTAACACCGGCCGGCACCGCCTGCGGAGCCGGTAGGGATACTCCGGAATCGAGCCGTTGCGCAAGCATGCTGTCGACAATCTTGAAAAACAGCGGGGCCGCTGTTTGCACACCGACGAAAGCCGGATTACCGCTGCCGTCGAAATTGCCGACCCAGACCAGCAGCACATAGTTGCCGAACACGCCGGCGCTCCAGGCGTCGCGAAAACCCCACGATGTACCGGTCTTCCAGGCAATGGCTGGCGCGCCCGGTTCACCGGTATCGGGACGCGGATTGGTTTGCAACATTTGCAGCGTGATGAAGGCGGCTTCTTCCGACAGCAGACGTTTGTTTTCTTGGTGCGCCTCGCGCGCATCCGGCGCCTGCCGTTCATAATGCAACGGCCGCAGCACGCCGCCACTGGCCAGCATCAGATACAGGCGCGCCAGTTCCTCCATGGTCAGCTCGCCGCCGCCCAGCGCCAGCGCCAATCCGTAATGCTTTTCCGAAGCCAGCTTGCTGACTCCGGCCTGCTGCAGGAATTCGTACAGGCTGGGCTGCGCCAGTTTCGAGGCTAGCGCCACCGCCGGGATGTTACGGCTGCGCACCAACGCATCCTGGGCCGCGATCGGACCGACGAAGCGGCCGTCGAAATTCTCCGGGCTGAAGGGGCCGAAGGTAGTTGGTGCATCTTTCAGGATCGTCATCGGATGCAGCAGGCCCTGGTCGAGTCCCATGCCGTAGATGAACGGTTTCAGGGTCGAGCCGGGCGAGCGCTTGGCTTGCGTGCCGTTGACCTGGCCATCGATGCCGGGATCGAAATAATTGGCGGAGCCGACCACCGACCGCACCTCGCCGCTGCCCCGGTCAATCAGCATCGCCGCCGCGTTATTGACGCCGACGCCGCGATGATTGGCGACAAACTGGGCGAGAATACGCTCCAGCGTGTCCTGCAGTTGCAGGTCAATGCTCGACCAGATCTCACCGGCAGGCTTGGTGCGCAACAGATAGTCGCTGACATGTGGTGCCAGGAATGGCGCACTGCTGGTTGAATACAGCGGGACCCGCGCCTCCAGATCAGCTTGGTAGCGGCGTGCATCGGGGTACTGGCCGAGCCAGATTTGCGCCAGCCGGCGGCGCGCCTGGTCGCGGGTTTTCTCATGCTGCAAGCCGCCACCAAGGCGCGACATGCCGCCGCGCTTGGATGGATTTTGCGGGATCACCGCCAAAGTTAGGATTTCTGGCAAGGTCAGGTGTTCAGCGCGCTTGTGGAAATAGATCAGACTCGCCGCCGCCACTCCTTCGACATTGCCGCCGTAGGGCGCCAGGTTCAGATAGGCTTCCAGTATCTCGCGCTTGCTGTAGCGTACCTCCAGCCACACTGCTGCCGCCAGTTGCTGCAGTTTGCCACCGACATTCTGGCTCTGGATACCGTACAGGCGCCGCGCCAATTGCATCGTGATGGTGGACGCGCCCAGGCGCATGCCGCCGCCATAGGTTGACGAAACCGCCCTTCCCAGCGCCACCGGATTGATGCCGGGATGCCAGTAGAACCAGCGATCCTCGTACAGCTGCACCGCTTGCGCCAGGCGCGGATCGATATCGCTCAACGCAACCCACAGCCGATACTGCTCATCCGGCGCCAGCGCCAGACGCAACAACTGGCCATCCTTGGCATAGACCGCAGTAGACGTGCTGACCGCGGCCCGCAGCGGTGCATGCGGCCACAGGCGCAAACCGATCAACAGCAGTGCAGCCACGGCGATACCGAGCAACATCCACCGATGACGACGCACCATGACTGCCACTGATTTTCCAGTCAACATTCTATGCCACACTCCGGCCGCAATTACTGCTCTCTGCCATGTTACTTCTTGCCCGGCGCATCCACCGTCAGGCTCTGGCCGGCCGCCGAACGAGCCTGCACATTACGCTCATACATCGATTCGGCATACGCCGGGGGCACCGTGAAACGACCGCTGTTGGTGGCCTTGATGCGATAGGTGATCTCACCGAAATCCTTGCCCACCGTGCCATAGAACACCACCCGGTCTTCACGCACATCGGCGTAGGCGATATTCCAGTTCGACTTGGCGCCCGCCAAACCGGCCAGCGCCGCATTCTGGGTGCTCTGTGCGGCGCTGCCCTCGGCGGTACCGGCAGCTGGTTCAGACGGTGTATCAAGCACCGGCTCGAAGCCACCCGGTGTCAAGTCCACCAGCGCCACGTTCGGCACATAATCGCGCCCCACCGTGCGGAATTTCAGGCGCACCGTCAGCTCGTCGCCGACGCTGACCGATGTAACCGGCTTGCCATCGCGACCGACAAACTCGCGCAGCACTTCCATGCCGGAACGCAGCTCCTCTTTCGGCGGCGCCTTGTCAAAACCGGTTTCAGTCACCGCGTAATAGGCCGGCAGGTTGCTGTCGCTGCCGAAGCGCAGCTTGGCCGTTCCTGCCGTAAAGGCCATGCGCGGCACCAGGTTGTTGGGCAAAGTCAGCGGCCGTTGCTTGCCGCTGGCGTCGATTTCAGTGATCGACAATTTGCCCAGCGCATCCGGCCCCATTGCCGTGGCGTAGGCATCGAAAGCCAGGATCAGGTAAGCGCTCGACAAGGTGTTGAAATTGCCATCCGCCACCGGTTTGACCAGCGCCGTCATCACCGTCGGCGGCAAGGCCTTGACCCGCGCCGGGAAATGGCGCGACAGCAGGTACAGCACCTGCGCATCGCGAATCAACGGATCGTAATAATAGTCGTAGCCGAACGACTGACCCGGCTTGACCAGTTGCGCCACCTGTTTGTCGATCAGGTTACTGGCCAGGCGATCCTGCTTCAGCAACTGGTAGGACGCTGCCAGATAAGCTGCAGCCAAGTCGTTCTGCCAGTCTTTCGGATAGCGGCTTTCCAGCGTCTCACGGATACTGGTCAGGATCGGCGTGGTGACCACCGTCTGCCGCGTCAACAAGTATGCGGCGTAGGCGCGCACGCGCAATTGCGGCAGGCCGGTGGCCGGGCTGGCCGCTAATTTTTGTGCGTAATCCAGGCCCTTCTGCAACATGTCAGCAGGCACCGCCTCGCCGCGTTCGCGCGCCTCCAGCAAAAGGTGCAGCGCATAGATCGAGGCGAATTCGTCGGCCTGCACCGACGCATCCCACAAGCCGAATCCGCCTTCCGCATTTTGCCGCGTGCGCAACACCTTCAGCGCATCGTCGAAGCTGCGTGCGGTTTGCAGCTTGAGGTCTGATTTACCGAACTCGGGGCGCTTGGACAAGACCAGCGCCGGCACCGCCTGACTGATCATTTGCTCGCTGCAAAGATGACTAAAGTTAGCCAGGTAACTCGACAAACCGCCTGCCAGCACCAGCGGCAATGACGACACGCCAGCCTCCAGCTGCCGGTATTGCGGATACAGCGAACGCTTCAACGGCACGTCCACCGAACCATTGAAATTACCCAAAGTCAGTTGCGTGTAGCGCGCCACCGGCGGCCGCACCGAGACATCGGTGGCCAGCTTGCTGGTCTTGCTGGCGTTACTGCCCAGCGTCGACGTGAAATTCAGCGTCGCCGAACCCAGCATCGCCTGCGCACCGTCGACTGCCTTGACCCGATAGGTTGCTACCCCTTCGCGCATTTCACCGATTTTCAGTGTCTGCGTATCGCTGCCGACCACCTGCAGGTGCGGCGAGGTTTTCAATGTCAACGTCACCGGTGCATCCTTGCCGGAGCCGGCCACGTTATTGGCAACGCCGACGCTGACATCGAACTCGTCGCCCGGCGTCACCGCCAGCGGCACGTTCGGCGAAATCACGAAATCGCCGCGCACCAGCGTCTTCCCCTGTGCCGTGCCAACTGTATTGTCGTTGACCGCCACCGCCATCACCCGCATGCTGCCGTTGAAGGTATCCGGGACCTGGTAAGTGAACTCCTTGTCGCCGTCGACATCGACAATTCCCGACCAGTACACTGCCGGCTTATCATGCTTGCGCTTGAACGGATTCAAGTGCTTGCCCAGCGCACCTTCGGCGTCACCGCCCGGCGCACTGCCTGCTAACAGTTTCTTGAACTCAGGCAGGATCAGGTCGAGAATCTGCGAGCTGCGCACTTCCAGCATCTTTTTCTGGAAGAAGAAACCGAGCGGATCGGCCATCTGGTAACGCGCCACCTGCAAGATGCCTTCGTCGACCGCAAACACCACCACCCGCGTCGGCTGCGCAGACGACAGCTTGATCTTCAATGGCTGCCCCGGCTTGACCAGGTCCGGCATATTCAAGGTCAGCTTGTTGGTGCGCGCCGCCAGGCTGGTGGCGAACGGCACCACGCCATAGCTCAACGGGCTCATGAAAATTTCATCCGATGACGGATCGCGGATGAACTGCACGCTGATATAGCCGTTGCCTTGGAAAACCTTCGGCAAATGGATCTTCTGCACCGACGCCAGGGTGTCGGTCTTGAACCATTGATGAGTAAATACCTTGTCGCGCTCGATCGTGATCAGGCCGGCGCCGACATACGGCGCGCGGATGCTGACTTCGATATCGTCGCCAGGCACGTAATCCTTCTTGTTCAAAGTAAGTTGCAGCTCGGCGTTGCGCTCCAGGCTGCGCGTGACATTACCCTGCCCGGCCACCGCATATTCGATACGGTTGAATTCCAGGCCCTGGGCATCACGAATCACATAAGCGAAGTTGCCCGGCGTGTCGCTAGCGAGCGTCAAACTAAAGCCCGCAGCGGGAATCGCCAACGGCGTTTCCTTCAGCAGAATTTCCTTCTTACGCGATTCGTACTTGTAACCGCCGTCCTGCTGCTTGGTCAGTACCGAGACATACTTGCGCTCGATCTGCTGCAAGGTCAGACCGGACACCACAGTCTTCTGCGCTTTCGGATCCAGCGCGATAATCGATGCGGTGCGATGCGCGCCGCGCGACACGAAGTCGAGCGCGCCATCAGCCTTGAAACCGATCAGGTACGGCAACTCCGATACCAGCGTCGCTGTTTCCGCCGCCACACCGCGCCCGCCTTGCGGCTCGTAGGCGCGCGCCAGCACTTGCAAGCGGTACGTGGCCTTGGCGTACTTCGACAGGCCGAGGTCGAAAACTGCATCGCCCTTGTCATCGGTAGTCTGGTCGCCCAGTTCGCCGCTATAGCCATCCTTGGCCCGCTGCGGATCGTAGAACTTGTAATCCGGGAACTGTCGGAACGCCGGGAATGCCGGACTCAAGGTCAACTCGGCAGTGACACGGCGGTTTTCCGCCGCAGTGCCAAACAGATTCTGCGCATTGACCAGCAGCTTCAGGTCTTTCGGATTGAGCCAACCCTCGCTGGCTGCGGCATTGAACTTGGCCGTCACCTTCATCCGGTCCGGCTGGAATTCCTGTACCTTGACGCTGATGCTGCCGACCTGGGCGCCGGCCTTGCCGTCGCGCACCAGATACAAGTTGACGTTATAAGTGCCGGTCGGCGTGCTCTCCTGCGTAGTGTAGGACAACTCGCTGAAGCCGCCAGGCGGCAGCTTGATTTTCTCGCGCTTGACAGTCAGGCCGCGCGCATCCAGCACTTCGGCTTCCAGCGGCAAGCCGGTGATACTACCGCCCCAATTGGCCGACTTGGCAATCATGCCGATGTGGAAGGTGTCACCCGGACGATAAATACCGCGGTCGCTGAACAGATAGGCTGAGACCTGGTCTGCCACGGCAGCATTCTTGATGCCGCCGACATCGAAGCGCGACATATCCAGCGCCCGGTCGGTCTTGTTCAACGGCATGAAGCTGAGATCGCCTGCTTTCCTGACCAGCACCATCAACGGCGCGCGTTCGCGCGACAGGCCCTCGATCTTGGCGAAATGAGCGCGCCCAGCGGCGTCGGTGGCTTGCGAAAACAAGGTGACGCCGTTCTTGCCGACGATATCGACCGTTGCGCCATCGACCGGCTTGCCATTGAAAATCGACTGCACGAACACGTCCTGCGAGCCATCCAGCGATTTCTTCACCAGGATGCCGAGATCGGTGACAATCACCAGGCGCTTGTCGACCTTGCTTTCCGGCGGTGCATCGTTGCCGCTGTCACCATTTTCACCATTGGCGTTGCCCTGGTCGCCGCAATTGTCGCCGCAATCTGCGGCATTATCGTCCGCTGCCGGTTCGCCCGGCTGGCGCTGGTTCCTGGCTTCTTCTTTCTTGGCGCGCGCCTCCGCCGCAGGGTCATAACCCGTGACTGTCAACAGGAACACGCCGCGGCGGGCGCCGCCTTCGGCATCGCCTTTCAGGTACTGGTTCATGTCGACCGCTTCATAATGTGCGCGGCCACGTTCCAGATCAGGCAGCGGAATCTTCGACTCGAAGCGCTCGGTCAGATTATCAGGGCCGAAACGATCGTAAAATTCCGGATTGGCGAAATTGCCGTCGGACTGCGACACCAGATGCTGCAACTGTGTGGTCAACACCCGCCCGATCTCTATCTTGACGCCGGGCAGATCGCGCACCAGCACCGCAACCTTTTTCTCGCCGCTCATGGTCAGCAATGCGCCCTGGCTGAGAATTTTCAGTTCCGCCGGAAACGGCGGCACCGTCACCACGCGGCGGTCAGTCTTGCCCAGCACATAGCCGCCGAACGATTTCACACCGGCCTCGACCTGCACATATATCTGCGCACTGACATCGGCGTGGTATTTGAAACTGTGAACATCGGTAAATTCATGTTCGGCCGGGATTTGTTCCAGCGCCAGACGGGTCGACTGCTTCAGGATCGCCGGGGTGATTTCGCTGACATCCCACTCTTCCGGGGTGTCGTCGTCGCTGGCCGGTTTCAACACGCCGTTGCTGTCCGGATGGGTTTTCGGCAGCACCCAGGCGCTGATCGCCTTTTTCATTTCACGTTCATGCACGGTGGCAGTGGTGTTGAGCAACAGCACCTGCTCCGGCTCGTTCTTGTCGTTGGTCACGACTTGCGGCGTCATATCGGTGATCGCCAGGCTATACAGTCCCGGCACCGCGATTTTTGCGCCAAGCGGATTGCCAGATGGCGTGCCGCCACGCGCTGCCGGCACGCCCTTGTCGAGGGTAAAGCTGAGGCTGCTGCTGTCCTTCGGAATCGGCAAATTGACCGAGCGGATGTAAGCGCTCAGCTTCAGCTTGTCGTAGCCGACGGTGAATGGCGTGGTTTCCTTGCCGATACCTAGCACACCGGCGGATTGCTGCTCGAGTTGTAATTCGATCCGCTTTTCCAGTTCTGCGGAATTGACCGGGTGGCTGAAATGCAACTCGATCACCGCCTGCTTGACGGCGGGATTGACCGGATCCTGATAGAACTCGGAACGCGCGACATCGATCTTGAAAGGAGGACTGCTGAACTTGGTATCGTACTGCGCCAGCCGCACTTCCGGGCTGAACAGCTTCTTGTCGAAGCTGACCTGGAACTCACTGCCGACAGGCCAGTCTTCCGCCGGCGCAAAACTCAGCGTCTTGTCGTCGTTCCAATGCCACACCCCCGCAATCGCCGGACTGACCGTGACACCCTCAGCCACATCCTTGCCGACGCCGGCCAAGGTTGCCACTGAATGATCGAAGCTGATCCGCAGCGGCTTCGGCAAGCGGTTGGCAGGATCTTCCTGCTCGATTTCGGTGCGCCCCGGATTGTTCACCTTGAACACCACTTCGACCGGCTTCGGCTGCGCCTGCCACCAGTGGTAGCCGTACCAGCCCCCGCCGGTCAGCAGCAGCACGCACAGCAAACCAAGCAGGAAATAGCTCGGCTTGCGGCGCACAACGGAAATAGCCACCTGCCCCTTGCGTCTGCTCCAGCTTGCCCAACCAGGAGCCTGCCATGAAATTTTGCCGAACACCAGGTTCAAAAGCCATATGACTAGCATCCAGAGCGGGCGCAGGATTTTACAAATGACAGCGGGAACGGAAGAAAAAAAACGCAATAGTTTGTTGGCACTGCTTTTTGCATCATCTGCTTGCTGCATTATAAAAATACTCCCTCTCTAAAGATACAAAAACCTTTGCGCAGCTGTCGTGGTCTCACATGCAGCTGGATGGCTTTACCCCAATTTTTTGCACCCGTGGTCAAGTCGATCGTGACCCGGTAGCGTCGCTTGTTACGCACATGGATGCCGTGCGGCGCGTCAGCCGCGGTCCATTATTCGCCGCGTAGCCCCCGCCTCAGCAACTCGTGGACCATACCTGGACTGCCCCCTTGGCATGGATGGCGCGGGTCGGGGGCAGTACCTCAACCGGATCCGCCTTCCGGTCTATGCGAACTATAGCCGTATACGCAGAATTTACAACTGGCCCGAAGGAACCTCTTTGCGTGTGACTACAAAAACAGTAGCGGCAACGACGGCACAACTAAGCGTAATGCTCCCTATGTAGCAGCAACTCGCTGTCGATGAGGTGCTTTAGCTCTAAGTCGGTGCCAGCCCACACTATCTCAATTTCACGGCCACGATAACGTGATGAGATCGCAAGCTTCAGGCGTACTTTGGCCTTCGGTCCAGATTGGGAAAGCCGCAGAATTCGTGTTTGACCAACATAAAATGCATAGCCGTGCGAAAGCTGCTTGGGCAGCAAATGTTGAAAGTTCTTCTCAACGAAATCCCTGATCTGACTAAGTGTGCTGGCGCCCTTATCCAAGGATGCAGGTGCGGTAGCTTGCTTGAACTCCACGGCCGACGGTTTTTCTGTCTTTGATCTGCCGTTCAAGCCAATCCCGTCTTCCGCGTCACATCCGTATTGTCGGATGTAGTGCTTCTCGACGTCGCTTATGTCCTCATGTGGCTGAACGTTGCGCAGGTAGGTTACCGAAATGATGTGTCCCGCCCTAGCTGCTTGCGCCAAAGCGTGGTGGACCCGCCTATAGCCGTGAGGGTTGCCGGCACGATAAGGTAATCCCTTTAACAGCTTGTCGACGTTACGCTTGTAATGTCCTCGGGGGCGCTTTTCACCGTTCTTTGATTTGCCAACATAGCAGCCAACGACAGCGCCGCTAAAATCACGAATCTTCCATATGTAAATCAATGACGATTTGACGTCTACGTCATCCGATACAACGAAATACTGCATTGTTTGTGTCATGGCTTTATCTTTTTTGACCTACGTGGATGAATGCAGATTGTTCTTCACGAACATGCGCTACTGGATATTCTTCAACGCTCACGCAGCTGCTTATCCACGCTTTTTCGCTTCTCCAAGGTACGGGAAACGAATACACGCATGAGAGACAGCACGGCACAGGTAATCGTCGCCGGCAGCCAAACCCATAGCAGCTCAGATACCAGAACCGCTATGCCTCTTTGACTGAAGACGCGTTGAATACCGAGCGGAGAGACTTCGATCACCTGCCAGGGGGCAAAAAAACGCTCTGTTGACCAAGGCCACAATAGAGCAACACCAAGTCCGCCATTGGTAAACATGTCAAGCACCCCATGTGAAACTGCGCATATCGCAACGAACAGGAATGCAGTTTTACGTGTGGTATTTAGACGTGAGGCAAGCAACAAGGTAACGAGCGCAACCAAGATCGCAAACACGATTGAGTGACTAATGCCGCGATGGCCAAGGGCATCTGAATACGCCACGTGAAAATGAAAAGCTAGAACATCGAAATCAGGCAAAACTGAGGCGATGATGCCTGCGACAAGCAAACGACGAGAGACTACACGTGCCCCTAATCCAAGCCCAAGAGCAAGTGGAACGGCTGCGTGCGATAAGATAGTAGGCATAGTCAGTAGACTTTAGCGTGAAAAATTTCTTAATAAGAAGGCGTCACGTGCAGAGATCAAATAGGCTCATCATTTTGCCATAGCATGCGCTGAGGCATTTATAGATATAGCGGCATGCAAATCAATAAGTAGGCAATGCGGTTGACGCTGCCTTTACTGCATCATCAACGCCATTCCAACTTGGCAGTTTTGTAGGTGGTAGCGACGGCATCCGATCTAGCCATCGGTAACTTGAGGTCCGAATTGATCTGCCGGACCTCAGTTTCATTCTTCTTACTTGGTGTAGACAGTGCCGCTGCTAAATTTTTTGCGATGATCCCCCATCAGAGATCGCAATTCAGCGATAGTTAGGCCACTGGCTTCATGCATACTGATCAACAATGTCGGACCTATTGGCAAACGACGATGGCGAATGGCGCTAATAACTGGTGGATCAACTTCGAGCAGACGAGAAAGTGCAACATCGTATTTCAGGTGCATTTTTTCGATCAAGGCGTCCAGCAGCCGATTGGGGTCATAAGTCACCTGGTCATCGAGCTTGTTGCTCGGCAGTGTGTCTGAGTAGGCGTTGGTAGTCATCGTCAATGGTCGGCAATTCTGGCAGCGGTGGCAGTTGATCTAGTCGAATCAGTTTAAGGTCTGGGCATGTTTTAAATATGCCGGCTTCAATCTTTCTCGGGTTTGAATTGTTTATCGCTAATGCGAAATCTTTTACGACGATCTCCCATCAGGGTTCGCAATTCAGCGATAGTTAGGCCGCTGACTTCATTCATACTGATCAGCAATGTCGCCCCCACTGGCAAACGACGATGCCGAATTTTGCTGAGCGTTGTTGGAGCAACCTCAAGCAAACGACTCAGTGCAGCGTCATTCTTTAGGTGGAATTTTTCGATCAGTGCGTCAAGCAAACGATTAGGGTCATACGTCACCGCTTCATCGACTATGGTGTTTGTCATCATCAATTACTCTGCTAAAACCGTTAATCTTGCTTGGGCTTAAACTGTTTGTCGCTAATGCGAAATTTCTTGCGACGATCTCCCAGCAGAGCCCGCAATTCGGCAATGGTCAGCTCACTCTCCTCGTGCATTCGAAGCAGCATTGATGCACCCACCGGCAAACGACGATGACGGATCTTGCTGATTACGGGTGGCGCAACTGAAAGCTTGCGACTCAGCGCAGCGTCATTTTTCAACTGAAATTTCTCGATCAAGGCATCCAGCAAACGATCCGGATCATACGACACCGTTTCATCGAGTTCTTTGTCTGTGAGAGCTGCAGGATTGGCGTTAGTGGTCATGTGGGTTCCTGGCAATAAGTGAGAGAAAGGGGTGTATCGTCGCTAGCAATGTCTTACTTGCCAACTGCTCCTGAGACAGAAGTGCCGCTTCTTCCTTCCAACTCAATGCTGACAGTCAACTCTCGACCGATGAAGTCGTCAAGGTCGAAATTGGCTGCGTCAGCAACCAGATGATTCAATGCATCCGGTGTTTTCAGGATCAGCTTGTAATCGAATAACTGATTAACTCCCTCGGTCTCTGACAGGCTCGTGGGGATTAAAGCGGGTTGCCACATCAGCTCTGGGATAACCCTGCTATGAACGCTAAGAGTGCGAGAGGTGTTGAACATAAAGTGCTCGTCCTGAAATTTGATTATTGTTTCTGGCAGGGCTCAACGGGTGCAGCAGCGCCGTAGATGCCAACTGGAAAAACTTATCAGGCTTTCACCATGTCGTCTATGGAATCAATGCGCATCTGACAATCTCTGACATTTGTGCCGCAGGAAATCGGTTTGAACATCGAGAGGCAAAGCTCATGCCGACGTTGCGACTCTATCGGCATACATTGCGAAAGCCGTGATGAAAGCAACAGACGAAAAAAACCGGATCGCTCCGGCTCTTTTAATGATGGCTGCTGATTAGGCCGCTTTGACGTTCGATGCTATCGCCGCAACTGCGATGCGAATGGGTCGTCGCGACGCTCGACTTCTGTTCCTCCCTTCTTGTTCAGAACGCCGGAATGCGTCATAGGAAAACGCATTGACGCCACGCAGGCCAGTTTTAACGTTTTTCTTCATGGCGGTCATGCAGATTTTCTTCTGGAAAGTTTGTCCGTTATTGCTCAATTTCGACTTGCTTCATTTGATCTATTCGAGTCAGTTCGAGATTAATTTCTAGCGTAGCGGATTCAATCTTGCTTTGGCTTGGAGTATTTGAAGCCCATGCGAATTTTTTTTCGACGGTCTCCCATCAATCCGCATAATTCACCGATAGTTAAATCACTGGCATCGTGCATGCGAATCAACAATGCTGCACCAACTGGTGCGTGACGATTTCGGATTTTGCTGATCACTGTCGGCTCAACGTCGAGCAGGCGACTCAATGCAAGGTCAGTCTTCAAGTGGAACATGTCAATCAAGGCGTCCAGCCCCTCTTCCCATGACCTCGATGGGCGACGACATGGGAGGCATCACCTTGTCTTGCCTTGAATATCCAGCAGCATTCAATTTAGCGCAAGATATCCAGGCCGACTGTCGGAGATTGTTGAGCATTCAAAAAAAATGCTGTGCAGAATAGTAGAAAAGCCCACCGGAATGTCCGAAATAACCACAGGGCTACTGCTCACATTTGTCATTCTCTGACATTCTTTATCTGTTAAATAGTGGCAAACAATCGTGCGTTCCATTAACATGGAAACACTAGATAACAATTGCCTGCAAACGCATCAGAACGGCTCGCCGCCGGGGGGCTGCCGTACATTTTTGGGGCAAATTTGTTTTAGCGAATAGCAGTTTTATTGATCATATGCGCATCACCATTCTTGACGACGCCCCCAGTCAACTACAGTTATTAGAAACGGGAGAGTTTTATGGACACATCGACGACGGCAAGTATCTCTGCGTTGCAGGAGTCGGGTCAAGCGACAGTTCGACAATCGCCTCTTGCTCCTGTTGCACGGCAATTGTTTTCAGTGAACTATGCGAGGCCGATTTACAAGAGTGAGATACAAGTCAGCTATTTCTGGGCATTAAGATTACTACCCGGCGGGGCGATCAAAGTCCGGATGTACTAAACACCATTAGTTGGATACGCCGCCAGCCTCTGCTTAAGACCATCGTAAAAATTCAATGCCTGTTTGAAATATTCCAAACCATAGGACGATTGAACTCAATGCATGTCGTCGGCGTGCGTCAGCAATGACACATCAACTACTCAGCAATTTGACGAAAGTATTACGCGCCGTTGAAACCCGGGCCGGGGCCTTGCTAGCCAAACTCCAACCCAGTCAGCGCCGGGTTGTTACGCGCAAGATAGCCCAGGACTTGCGGCGCAACTAGGTGCAACACTTCGCCAGCCAGCAGGCGCCGGACGGAGCAATTTACGCGGCGCGCAAGAACCGTAAAAATCTGCGAAGCAAAACGGAGCGCATAAAGCTGCAGAAAACAGCGCTATTTCGAAAAATCAGCACACAAAAAAATTTTAAAATAGAACAGGACGAAAGCCAACTCTCGGTCGGTTTTTTTGGACGTGTGGCGTGGATCGTCCGCGTGTAATGGAAATATTTCATATTCCTGCAAATCCAGCAACCATTTTTATCTATCTGACCCGCGCCAATATTCATTCTCCTGATTTATTCAGGGCCGATTTTCTAGCGCTGCATGTCCAATCGCCATGACTTCACTGTATTCCGTCAGCATCCCGATATGTTTGCTGCTTAGCGTCGAAACAAATCGCCTGACGAAATATTGCCGGCGTGTCCAAATTATTTCTTGCTAGTCTTTCCTTCGCCGAAATGGTTGTTATCCAGTACCGTTTGTTGCGCTTCCAACGTACGAATACGATTTTGCAAGCCACGCAACTCGCTGCGCGCCGCCTGTTGTTTGTTGCTTAGCAGCTGCGCTTGCTGACGCGCATGATCTTGTTGGAGCGAGACGTTTTGTTCTTGCTGCTGTTGCACCACCAGATCGTTTTGCAAGGCGTTCAGACGGTTTTCCTGAGCCGCAATCAACTGCTCGGTGTATGCCTTTTCGGCTTCCAGTTTGATGCGGCGAATATCCACCTCAGCCAGCTTTTCGGTCTGGCTAACGAAACTCTTGTAGACCTGCTTGGCCTGCACATCCGACGTGGCTTTTACGACGCGCCAGAAATTCTTCTGTTGGAACAATGCGACATAATAAGTACGGCTATCTGGTTTGAACAACAGGCTGGCGCCGTAGTTACCGTTATAGGTGGCGCGCATTTCGCTCACACTCTGGCTCTGCATCAATTGCAGCAACTCGCTGATGGTGCTAACGTTGTTAGGGGCAATCGTGGCCGGAGTAGCTGTGACAGCTGCCGGCGCGGGGCTAGCGGTAGACGACTGCGCCAGTGCGTTGATCGATAGGCTTGCAATCAGCATTCCCAATCCTAAACCGCAGACTGCTTCGCGTACATTCACTTTCATCCCCTGATTTCCTCGCTAATATTAATTTTTTCGATGTGAATTCAACAGCGCGAGCGGTTTCCTGCGCGCAGCCCTGGTCAGGACGACCTGATGGCCATTCGAGAACTCGCATGCGTCCGCATGTGTCGCCTTCTTTATTATTTCCCCGAAGCGCAATTCTATAAAATAGCCTCATGTCTTTCTACGGAAATTACCTGAAACGTGTGCTATTTTGCAATCTCTGACACTTTGTAGCTCATCGACATCAAAATATAGAAAGGGCCAAGCTCCATTCTCCAAGCACAAGCGGAAAGACGATTCCGAATCGCTTGCCTCAAGATTGATGTTTACTTTTCCCCGGTCGCACTTGACCTCCTATTAAAGAAAGGCGAAACAGATGGATTTGTGCAGTTGGCGACTGTGCCGGATTTTGATGAGGCCAACCCTGCGCCAAGCAGAGTGGTCAGTTGGGTAAAACTATCAGATTTTTGGCCAGGATTCTTTCTGATAGATGAAATCTCGCGACTGCGGGTAATTTATAACTCTGAATTTCATGTGGATCGCGAAATCGCTGGGAAAACCCGCAATCAAGCGGGATTTCCAAATATTCGTTCTTCAACCACGTAATTAATTCATGCGCGCTTGACAAGTCGCAGGACGAACAGCAGGATTATTGCCCCTACGGTAGCGGTGATGATCGATCCGATAATGCCGCTGCCGACATGGATTCCTACTACTCCTGCTAACCAGCCACCGATGAATGCGCCGGCGATGCCAACGATGATGTCAACCAGTACGCCGAAGCCCCCACCTTTGACCACAACCCCTGCTAGCCATCCTGCAATCGCGCCAACTATCAACCAAACGATTAAACCCATGTTATTCCTTTTAAAATTGATGATCGTCAAACTACGCGTCAAGAGTAGCGCAAAACGCCATTAGAAAAATTTGTGCTGTTCTAAGGTGCCAAAGGCGGTTTTTCCGATTGAGGGCAGTGCCACACATTCAAAAAAACCGGCTAACGTTGTTCGTCGCTCTTTGGGAATAATTTCAATCCGTTCCGGCACGTCGACTCAAACATCAGCTTGCCATCACTCGGCTGGATGTCTGCATCGCACAGCTTGATCTGCTGCACCGGAATGTCTGCCTCGGTCTCAGTCACCGTTGGCGCCGCATATTCAGTTGCGCTTGTTGCCAGGGCGTTAGCCAAGCCCAGCAGAGCGATGACTGTCAGCGCACCGAAAATGTCTTTTAGCTTGTTCATGCTTCCCTCGCCTCATCCAACACTTGTGCATAACCGGGCACGCATACATCTTGAAAGGGTGATTCAAGCGCGGATACTTACTCGGACATGCCCACTTGCCCCCAGTCCGCCTGCAAATCATCACGATGATTCGCCCCAGGATTGGATTCGATCATGCGCACTCTCCGGTCAGGCGGGACCTCGATGCCATAGTCGGTCAACATCGCCCTGGCCGCGCGCGATTCGTCCGCTAGCCGTGCGACCCAAGCCCTCACTTCGGCATCATCCGTGCGCGCGCTGTATTTCATTCCCCATGCACCACCTTGATCCAGAATCTCAATGTATCGGAGAATTCAATGTTTAACTGTCAGAGATTGTCAGGTGACTGGATGGCGATTCGATTGGCAGTCTGTGCGATGTTGAGGTTGGTAAGCAGATTGATACTGTGCTGCAAGGCCTGAATATCGATATTGCCAGTTGCGGCAACCGGATTTATTCTTGCTTTGTAGCTGAACAGCTTGATCCTGTTTTTCACACTCGCCAACAGCCGCTGGCCAAGATGCCGGCCACTGGGCGAGGCAATATGCTCTCCGCTCGCAACGTGCCTTGACTGAAGTGCGGTGTTGATCAATGGTCCTTTTTTGACGCGGATAGCGGCATGCCCATCCACGAGCAACTCAAAACTTCCCCCTCGCGGATCTCTACCTCCGGTGCTGCCTTCAATGCGAGCGATGTTGCCTAGGCTAAGCTGGCTGTAGTGTGCAGCCGCATGCCACTGATGCATCTCTCGCCGATTCTGCGCCGTCGGGCGCGGATTGCTGCGGCTTGCGCTCAGCTCTGCCCTGGGTCGCGTGTAGTCGTAATCGCCGCTGCTGTATTTACCCGAGGTCAGGCTGCGGGCCGGCACGAAAGCATGAATGGTCTCCTCGTCGATCCGTTTGCCCTCGGCATGAAAATTCATGACGTGGCAGGCGCCGCCGGCAAATTTCTTGTATGCGCCCATGCTGTCGATCAGCACCAGCCTATGCGCTCCGACGCTATGCTCGAAGAACCAGCTGATACCATTTTCCTCGCACAGACGACAGAAGAACGCGTAGTCGCTTTCATTGTATTGGGCCTGGTGGTCACGCTGGGGGTAGCTCTCGATCAGCCTCTTATCCAGCGGAAAAGCGTAGTCAACCAGCAAGCTGTCGAGCAGTTCGACCACGGTCATATCTTGAAATATCCTGCAATCCGAGGTCAGCGTTGCCAGATACAGCCATGGCCGCAATGTCAGCTCATACAACACGTGCCGTCCCTCTTCACGCAGCGCTCGTGCAGCGCTGATCAGGCCAGTTATTTCCCGCGTGCCGGCGCCGGCATTGCCCAGATTGCCGCCTTCCAACGCAATTGTCGCTGTCAACTGGCGGCCGATGAAATCGTCCAGATTGAAGTTGGCTGCCTTGTCCGCCAGGTGATTCAAGGTGTCCGGCGTTTTAAGAGTCAGCTTGTAGTCGAACAGCGTGTTGATCCCTTCGGTTCCCACAAGGCTCACAGGAGTTAACGCGGGTTGGCCCATAAGCTCAGGAATGACACTGCTTGTGACGCTTAGAGTGCGATGAGTGTTGAACATGGCGGCTTCTTCTTAAAATCTTATAGTTGCTTGCGTCCCGTCAAGGCAACAGAACACCCTGTATCGATGATGAAAACCGATACGGGGAACAGCAGCAATAATCAAAGGAAGGTATCAATGTAACTGCATTTGAATTCGAAATGTGTCAGCCATTGTCAAATCTCAGCCGTCGATATGACCGGGCATTTGGTTGGCACGGATATCGTCAGTTATCTGTGAAGCGTTGATTCTTCGCCTCTTCTTCCCAACGTTCGAGAAGTTCCAGCGGTATGCATTGCACGACTTCCGAAAACCGTTTCCCAACCAGTTTTTCCGCCTGCCGCAACAGCACCGCAACCGGGCTGCTGGGTTCGGCCTGTTCAAACCATTCTCGCGTTTTTATCATCGCCTGCAATGCTGCCTCGCGGCCTTGCAGAGGATCCGAGGGTGCCATGACTCTGCCTGGAGAAATCGCTTGCAATGGCAAAAGCGGCTGCTCGACGAGATCAACCGGCGACGCAATAACGTTATCTGCTGCATGCATCGGCGGTACCGGCGCTGCAATGGCGCTGCTTGCCGACGTAGCCTGCTCTGCTTGCGGCCGATCACTTCTGGCGAACAAGCCGAGAAGCTCCGTCAAGGCGCTCAAATCCGGCGCCTGTTCGTCCAGTGTGCTGGCGGCCCACGCTTGCAGCAGCGCGGTCAAGCGGGCCGCTTCGGTCAATGAGCTTAGGTTCTTGTCATGGCTGCGGCGCAAATCATCGAGTTGCTGCCGCACGGATGCAGCCGACAGCGCATCGGCCGGCCTTGGGATAGCAAATGCACGTTCCACATCCCGTACTTGCAAGCGCATGGCGCTATTTTTGATCAAGACGATTTCACGGATATCGCTCAGTATCCCTTCCGGATCGGTCATGGTGGCAAGCGCATTGGCACGTACCGTCAAATCGAATTCGCCTTCGACAATTGCTTGCGGATGAATGTCGTCCGGATATGCGTCCAGCAACGCCGTCAGCATGGCTAATCCTTCGCGCAGCCCTTCCGCCTGCGCCAGACGGGTACGGCTGCGCAACAGCAGCACCAGGATGCTGATATCGCGGCTGCGCAGCAATATGCGGCGGCAGTCTCTTTCGATATCGCCCCAGTTGGGCGCATCCGGAACGCCGATGAAATCGCCATACTGAGTGTCGCCCTTTGGCGCTGCCTTCGCCACCAACATCACATATTCAGGATCGTATTCAAGATTGGGGCCGCATGGCTCGGTCTTGGATAGAGGCGCCATCCAGGCCGGTGCTTCTTGCTTGTGTTCTTGCTTGTTTTTTTTGTTGGTCGTCATTTTTCTATTTGCAGTTCACATACTGTTCAGGTTCAAAAATCATCCCGGTGGTGGCCTCAGCCACGCGACCGTCTCCCAGCCAGGTCGACCAGCCGAGCCGCTCTTCGGCACCGATGCGGGCGGCCGGCGCCGCGCTCGATTTCACTTTCAATTCAAGGTCCCAGACGTATTCAAAACCGACAAAGGCACGCACCCATTCGACCAATATCGGCAGATCCCGGCCTTTTGGCGTAAAGCGCAAATACTGCGACAAGTTCAAGGGGCCGATAACGATGCGGAACTTGTGCTGCCGATCCGGCACCATCTCGCCGGCCAGTGCGCCTTCACCCATCACCGAGGCTACCGAAGCGACGCCTAGACGGGTATGTTCTTCAGGCGCCACGCTGATCCAGTGCAGCATGTTTTCTTCAATCCGCACGGGCACCCCACAATAGTGCGCGAGCGTGGCCGCCAAGCCGTCGGGATTGCGGGCTTCGCGCACCAGATGGGCAGACGCCACCATGCGCGCATGGGTAGGTAGCGGAGAAGACGCTATATCGACAGGATCGTTGCCTGCCAGGCGGCTCACGTAGCGAGAAAAAGCTTCATCTTCCGAGCGGTCCAGCCCCGCCGCGGACTGCGACTGGGCCCATGCGCGATACTGATGCGTCATCGCGCGGTGATGAAAAACGTTTAAAAAACTTGTCAGCGTCGCATCGCGCCGGTTGTCCAGCCGGTCTTTGGCAATCTCGGTAAAGTGGATAGGCAGCGGCCCGTTGGGACCCAGCATGCCGAGGCTGAACAGACTGATGTGCGGACCGGATTGCTTGAGCTCCACATGGGCAATTTCCCGTGACGCAAACGCCAGCGTAGGCTGCTGCCCGAGCCGGAACGGCTCTTCTTGCGGCCGCATCGCTTTACCGATTGCTGGCGTCGCTGCGCCATGGCGCGCCGCCAGATAACGCAGCAGCGTCGTAAAGCTATGTTGCCACGGCTGCGTTTGCGCTGCGACCAGCCGATAGTGCAGCGCAGTTGCGGCGGCGGTGGCAGTGGCGGCGCCGGCAGCAAAAGCATGCGATCGTACCGGTATATCCATCAAACCACTCCCCGGCCGCCCATGCGCACCGGCCAGCGGCTGACCATGCCGCGTTGCATCGAATGCAGCTCGGTTTGCGTAAAGACATTGATCGATACGTGCCGCGCCAGCCAATGTTCAAGTATCAAGCCAAACAGATAGGGACTGGTGCCGGAGAAACCTGTTTCATCCACCGTCAAACGGCAGCTCACGCCGCGGCCGTAGACCAGCGGGCCGCTGCCCGGCAAGCGGCGCGTGACGGGTTCGATGTCGGAACCGATCAGGTTTTGCACTTGCCGCATCTGTACCGAATCGTCGCCGATCACAAACAGCCGCAACAGGTCGCGCAAGGCTTGCCCGCCCTCGCGCCCGTTCATGTTTGCCAAGGGCAGATAATTGAAGCCCAGCTGACGTATCAAGCGCCATGCGTGCTCACGTTCTGCGAACGGCGCTTGCGGTGTGCTGGGCGGACGAATCAGGCCGACGCCGGCGACCGGGATCGAATCGGCAACGCTCAGGTCGGACACGCCGTTGCGCGGCACAACGCCAGGCAGATCGCGATTGGTCAGCAAAGCCTGCACGGAAAGATAGCGGATGTCGTCGCTATACGGCGCCTCATTCTGATCGACCAGCGACACAAAGACCTCGGTGCCGGTATAAGGCGTGCGAGTGCCATATTTACGGGCGGCATGAGAGGCAAGCCTGCGCTCGCGGCGCAACGAGAAATACCTGCCGAAATTGCCTTCATCCTGATTCAAGGTCTGGAACATGGGGCGAAAATCAATGGCAGCGGACGACTCCGGCAGTTGCGCGTTAATCTCGCTTACCGAAAACACTTCATAATCCATCGGTCTGGCGCGATCCGGCACCAGATGGAACTCAGGCTGCGCAGTATTGACTTCGATACGATCGGTACGGCTGGGAAACAAATTGATCACCGGCGTGCAATGCAAGGCGAACTGCCTGGCGTCGACGTTGTTGATCAGCGCCCCCGGCTGCTTCGACAGCAGCACGATGATTTCGACTTCCTGTGCGTTGATACGCGCCAGCCCAGGCGCCAGCTGTGTCAGCGCGAAGAAATAGAAGCGGCTGGGACAGGCAAAGTATTCATGCAACAGATTGTTGCCATGAAAAGTATTCCAGGCGAGCGGCAGCAAGCCCTGATCGGGATTCAATCCTTCATGCACCAGCGCATCCCGCGTGACCACATGCGGCCGCAAGGTGTCGCCGGGGACGTTGGTATACGTCGCCACCGCAGAAGTGTGCAACAGTTCGAACAGATGCGACGCAATGGCATCGTCGCCGCAAAGATATACCGGCAGCCGGTCCAGTCCCTGCAGATCGGCAAAATTCATCTCCCCCGTCACGCGGCACTTCAAGCGCAATGCCCCCTGCACCTGTATATGCGCAGCCAGATGACGGTCCAGCGCAGGAATATCCGGCGGCGCGGCAGTCAGCTTTGCTTCCGTAATCTCGATCGGCCACAGCATGACATCCTGACTGCTGCGGAATTCGCAGGATGTCTGCTCGCCATGCGGAATTTTGGCGCGAAACGCGGTTTGCCGGGGAACCCGGAAACCCTTGCTGAAATCCCCTTCGTTCGGACTGGGCCGCAACTGCGCCACCGCCATGGATGGCGTCGGACAAACGTAATTGGGGTAGATCACCTCCAGCAAGCGCTGCGTGAAACGGGGAAATTCGGCATCCAGCTTGATCTGGGTGCGTGCCGACATGAATGAGAAGGCTTCTATCAAGCGCTCGACATAGGGGTCGGCCACCTCGATGCCGTGCATGCCGAGACGCTTGGCAATCTTCGGGTGCTGCTCTGCAAATTCACCGGCCATCTCGCGCATGTAGACGAGTTCGCGGTTGTAGTATTCAAGAAGAAGTGGATCCATAGATATTCTTTTTTCAACTTAAGTTGTGTCAGCGCGCCCGGGTCGAAACAATCGACATCCGATTGGTTTCCAGATCGACCGAGCTTTGCACCATGAACTCCATCGGATACGGGTCCATGCGGATCAAGCCGCGGATCTCGAACAGCAGCACGTTGTATTGATGGGAGGCGCTGTCTTTCATTAGCGGCATCACCTGCAGTGCGTCCGGCACCAGACGCGGCTCGAAATCGGCGATAGCGCGGCGGATCAGCTTTTCGATATGCGCCCATTTTCCCTCCGACAGATAACTGCCTGCCAGCGCCGGAATCCCGAAATTGACGGTTGACGCTGCCGCTTCCGGATGAGACTCCCTATCGATCAAGTCTTCGATGTTGGCGGTGTTTAACAGGTAGGCCAAGTCACGCTGCACAATTTCACGCATCTGCTGACGCGACACGGTATATTCTCCCGGCCCCTCGTTTTTTCTCAAGGGCGCATCGTCTCTGAGGCGATCGAACAAGGTCGGCAACAGGTGGGCGTAGGGGCGCACTGCAGGCGCTTTCTGGCTCTCTTTGCCATCGCTGTGTTCAAGCCTGTTTCCGGCTACGCGTTGCATGGGCCGTCTCCGCTGTTATCGACGTCAAATCTCAGCTCGCGCATATCCAGCAAGGCGATATCTCCGCCATCCGTCATCCAGGTCTTTTGTCCGAGACCGAAGACACCGCTGCGCCCTACTTCGCTCCACATGGTTTGGCGCGACAAGCGCAATGCGTCATCGGCGTTTTCGGAGCCTGGGTAACGCGCCGGCATATATCCTTTTAACCGGGTGCCGTCGCGCAAGTTGCAATCGACACGTGCCCAGATCAGCTCCAGCATGCTGTCTGGCGCATGTATCCGCAAAGCGGCCAATTCGCTGAACGGACACCAGCGCAGCATGCCGCCGACGATGAATTCGGCTGTCGGACCTAAACGGGAATCGCTGTCGGCAATCCAGTCAAACCGTCCCAAGGCGCTGACACCGGAAACCTCTGGCGCCGATGACAACGCGTTTTCCCGCGCATCGTCGGCAGCAGCCGGATTGCCGTCGGCGGCATGGCGCAAGGCGTCCAGCAGGCCGTTGGCCCAGGCCGGCAAGTCCGCTGCCATGGCGCCCGGCCGCGCCTTGCCCGCGAACACGGCGTTGCGCATCGACTCCGCGCGGATCAAGTCGCGCATGCCATGCGCCACCGTTGCCAGGCCGGCTTGCATCCGGCCGCACACCTGCAATTGTTTCAAAGCGCGTGGCCAATAACCAAGCAGGCACAGGATCTGAAACAGCGTCCAGCGCAGCTTGATGTCTGCCGGGGCCGCGCGGACTTTTGTCTCTATTTGCAGCAGAACATCGGCTAAGGAGTTTTGTTGCAACAGGGCCGCAAGCGTCTGTGTGCTGCCGGCGAGATGCTTCGCAGGTAAAGAATTCATTCCGTTTCCGTCTGTTGTGGCGTTGAAGATATGTTTTTTCCTGCGGCCTGCCCTGGTGTATAGTGACTGTCCGGGCTGATCGCATGATGTTCGCGCCGCGTCAGTGCCGGCGGCCGCGCTCGGATATCGTTCGCGAGAATGCCGTTGGCAAACAGCCGCAAGATATCGTCGTGGCCGCTATCGATCCTGCAGGTGGCGGCATCTTCCGTTCCCAGTTGCGCCAATACCTGGTCCATCGTCATGGGACCCGACAGCAGGTCTTCGAGCGAGGCATGCTGGTCCAGTTGGGCGGCAAGCTGCTCCGGAGTTTTTAACCTGGATGCGGCGACTGCAACGCTGCCGGCGCTCATTTGCTGCGCATGCAACGAGGCCGGGTCGACAATCGCCTGTACATACTCGTTAGCCAGGCCGGCAAGTACATCGTGCTCGCGTTGCAACACGCGCCGCTTATCGTCGGCAGCGTGATCCGAGACATCAGCGGCGGTGCCGGCTTCTGGCAAAAAGCGACTTGCCGGCAGTTCGGTTGAACGGACGATGTCAAAAGGATCGGCCCACGGCGCCAGGCTGCCCGCCGGATGTTCCCAGCGCTCGCCGTCCGCCAGGTCGGACAGGGAAGATCTCGGATTCGCGTCTCGATAGGCAATCCCGTCTGCCGCCGTATCGGCTACGTTTTGCCCGGTTTGCTCTGGAACGGGCGCTGCAACGCTAGCTGCAGTTGACGACGATACTGGCGAATCAAGCACTTCAAGACACAGCATGCCGAGTTCAATCCGATCGCCGGTATGCAGCATGACCGACTCGCCATATGCCAGCGGTGCATCGTTAACAGTGCAAGCCCAGATTTGGCTCCCGTGCCGCAGCCACCATGCAGATGTGGTCCATAGCGCCTGCCAATGCACAGTGCAATGGGCGTCTGCCAGCCAGGCGAATTCCGCCTGCGGCAGCAGATGCCCCAGGCTGGCGGCGCCAAGCTGATCGTCTTCGGAAAACGTCACGATGGCGTCCTGCCCCGCATTGACGCCATATTGCTGAATGACGCGCAAGCGCAGATCGGCTTTCATGCCGGGTTTCATGTCGAGCCGCCCGCGCCAAGTAGTATCGTCATACAAAATTTCTCCGGGAAAATCACGGGTTGAGATTGACCGCTGCTGCCACGAACCGCCCCTTCATATCCTGCTGCCAGAACGCCGGCCGGAGTGACGGGGCGGCGCCGGATGACGTCAATTGCTGTGGCCAGTTCGCCCAGGGCAGATAGCGCACGCCGTCCAGATGGCGTACCGGGTCTTCGGGGTGCGGTGCGCCGATCAGCGCCTGGGCTCCGGCAAGATCGAAAGCCGCGGCGGAGCCGCCCAGCATCTGGCGCCAGCCGGGACGCATGGTCTGCCACAGAGCGTCGAGCTGCGTGGTCAACGCCGTCAGGTGATCAGGCGCTTGCGCCCCGCCTGTAGGCTTATCGACTTGCGTCTCATCGGCATACACCGTTCTGGCCATCGCCCGTGCAACCGCAAACAGCCAGTCGCACGGCTGTTGGGTGTGGCTGGCAAAATGCTGCCTGATCCAGCGCGGCGCGGCAGTTTGTATCATCAGCAACGGATACTGGCGGCCGACCTTATCGGATGACGCCATCCATACACCAATGACATGTTCTTTTGCCGCAAACAGCAAACTGCCTGGAGGCAGTACAAAACACCAGGGCAAACCGGCATGTCCTACAGTCGGCTGGACAATCTCTTCTGAAAAGCTGGCCGGTTGATTCAGATCGTGCCATAGCGATGCATCCGCCTTCAGCCTGCGCGAGACGGCGGCCTTGGGCAGTTTGGATGGTTCGGACGATGCAGCAGGAACAGTCGACGGCAGTAATTGCTCCGCGATCCACGCTTGCAGCGCCTCGCCCTGATTGTGTTTAATGTTATGCCGGATGAAATCTCCACGGCTTGGCAGCTTGCCCCACAGTGCCGGCGGGCTGATCAGCGAATCCTGCAGGAATTTGGGCAGCCATAAACTCATGACCGGCTTCCCGGGCAAGAGAATCCCTTGAACAGATCCGAGGTCAATGGATTGGGCTGGCTCCCGGTGTTGAGGTCGAGCACAACTTTACGGCCGTCAAAGTTGAACTCTGCCGCCTGCCGGCCGTTGGAGGCAGAGCCAATCAGCTTGCCGCGTTCCAATAAGCGGAATAGCGCCCATGGCCCGCTGGCGACGATCGATGAAGTATCCGGCCTGATGCGCGGGGTTGCCGTCAGTTCCGCAGTGGTGCCGCCACGAGGCCCGGGCCAATTGACGGCCAGCGCCTGGACCGGGCCATGCGCATAGCGCTGCACCTGGCCGTCGATATCCATGATCAGTTCCGTGACGCTGGGATCGACTTCGGCAACTTTCATGTCGACCTTCCAGGCCATCTTTTTGCTGCCGGGGTCTCTGAAAAAGGCTTCCCTGATCGACTGCATGCGAGCGAACGCGTCCGGATTCGGTCCTTGCTGGGCCAGCAGCTTGAGCAGTTCGCCCAGTAAGGTAGGGCCGTTGGCGGTTACAGCCAAGCTTGTCCCTGGCGCTCCTGCCGATATTCCCACGCCTGTCGCGAGCGCATCGGCCGGCGCCATGGCTGCCGCACTCGGGTTTTTGTATTTCCAAGGCCGGGCACTGGTGTCGACGAACGGCGCCAATTGCTTCTGGAAAAAATCGTCGGCAGCGCCGCCGGCAGCAAACACGCGCGTAAAGTCATCGATCGAGACATCCTGCCCGCTGGCGGCAAACGGATAACGCCCCTCTATGCCGCGCTTGCAGACATCGCTGACCTGATATGCCAGCATGCTGTTGATCCGGTCCAACTGCTGTTGCGCCTGGACCCGCAAGATGGTGGCGGCGCCTTCGGATATTTTTTGGGTGCCGCTGTCGGCCAGAGCGGTCAGGATTGCCTTGAAAGGGGCTGGCAGCCTGTCGCCCTCCAGTTTCAGCTTCATGCCGGCTTCGATGCTGCCCGGCGGCAAACTGTTCATGTTCAGTGCCGTGTCCGCCACTACCAGCAGGGTGTAATACTCATTGAGCAGCCCGCTGACATTGTCCAGGCCGGGCTTGGCGCCTGTCGCAGCTTGCGCCAGTCCGGCGTCGGCCTGGCCGGTCACCACCTCGCGCAACGCCGCAAAGCGATTGTCGACAAGTTCTTTTTCCTGTCTTTCCTGCTGGCTGACGCCGAGTACGTCGCGGCTCTTCTTGTTGAGCTTTTCTGCCGCTTTGTCGAGAATGCTCTTATCGTCTTCGCTGTTCGCTACCAAGGGCCGGGACAAGGTGGTTTCGCGCGCTGCCGCTCGCGCCAGGCGCGACAACGGCGAATCGGGCGCGGCAAAGGCGCGCAGCACTGTCAGATCGAAAGTCAGGCTGGTGCCTGTGACAGTCCGGATATCCTCCAGAAAAGCTGTCCACTGCTGCGTATATTCTTCCAGGTACTGACGCCGGATATCTTGTGTCAGCACATCGTCCTCAAGCGCTGAACTGGCGACGTATGCTGTTTTTTTTTGAGCAGAGGCCAAAAGACTGTATTGCCCCTGTCCCTGCCCTTGTCCCATCACCCAGGCATCCTCGATCTGTGCCTTAAGCACAAATTCCGGCAGGCGTTTACTGAACAGGTCGTGATAACCATCGTAGGTGAACAAACCGGGAATACCTCTATCTAGCGGTTGGCCCGAGGCGCGGGCAAAAACAGTCCCTGCCTGCGGCCCGACGGCGCGGGTAAGCGTGAATTCCTGAGGCGCTTCGATCTGCATGGCCGCCTTGGAGCGTTCGTACAAGCGCTGCGTCGACGGGTTCGCATCGAGGAAATTGCGCGCAGCCTGAATCAGGGCTTCGTTTTGAAGGAAAGGAGACTGCACCACCCGTTTACCGGAAAACAGCTGGTTAACATGATTGATCATGGATGCCCGGCCGCCAAAGATGGTTGCGCTGTCGGATGAGGCCCAATCCTTCTGCACCCATGCCTTCAGATCGTCTGCATTGTAATGCGCTTTGTCATGCAGCTGCAGATAGACCCGCAAGGTCTCGTAAGCCGTCTTTGTATCCTGATTGCGCACCGCAGCCGCCAACACTTCTTCCATGCGTTGAATGATCTGCGGCAGCAGCAGACTATCTTGCAGAGATGCATAAGTGCTGTGCGCCGCATCGGCTATCGGCGCTGCGCTATACAAGCCGTAACCGAAGGCGCCTGACGGATCAGCCAGGTCCAGTCCGCGAAACAGCGGCAGCTCTTGCGCCGCCGTCAGCACGTCTGGCACCGCCAGCATTTTCTCCGATCCTGATGCGGCAAACAGATTGCTGACGCGTTGCTTGAGTTTGGCGGTCTTGCCGGCGACGGTGCGCAGGTAATCGTGATTATTGCTGAACGATACGATTAACGCACTGGCCAGCCACAGGAAGATCACCATCACCAGCACATGACCGACCAGGCGCAACAGCTGAAAGCGGAATTCCCAGCGCAGATTGGGACGTACCAAATGCGCTTCGGGAATAATCACCTTGGTAAACAGGTCGGACAGGAAGTAGCTGCGATTACCGCTAGGCATGGTTTCCAGCAGCGCCGCGCGGTGCGAGCCTGCGACCGCCTTGGGCACCGGCGCGTTGTCTTTATCAGACTCAACCATGCCGGCGGGGACAGCAACTGCCGAGATTGTTTTCGCGGTCTTTCCTGCTTTGCCGGTGACGGCCAGACGCAGGCGTTGCAACAGCGTCAGCGGATTCGCCGGCAGATTGACATCGGCTTGCGCGGCGCTGGTGAAATACACACCGCGCAGCGTATTGCCCAACTCGGTATTGTCGTAGCGCGAATCCTGAAATACGGCGTCAACCACCTGCAGCAGCGACGCCGCCAGACCCGCAAATTCCTGCGGCAGCGCATACAAAGAACGGCGCAGGCCGTTATCGAACTCTTCCTGCAGGCGCACCGCCAATCCATCCTCCAGGCGCTGGGTCAGCCCCTGCAATTCGGCCTGTAACCGGGATTCCAGTGTTGCACCAGGATTTTCTTCATCTTTGCGGTTCTTGGAAGTTTGCCCGTCCTCTCCATAGGGCAAAGTAAAACCCCACACTTGAGCACGACCTTCGGTAGTCAAGGACTGGAAGTATTCGGTAAACCCTTCCAGCAGGTCCATCTTGGTGACCATGACATATACCGGGAAGCGAATCCCCAGTTCGCTGCGCAGTTCGACCAGGCGCTCGCGCAGCTGGGCGGCATGGGCCAATCGCACGGCCTCGGTCTGCATCAGTAATTCCGCGACGTTCAAGGTCACAATTGCGCCATTGATCGGCGCCCTGGTCCTGTGCTTGCGCAGCAATCCCAGAAAGCCGTGCCACTCAGCCTTGTCCTTAACGCCATCCATCTCATGGGTGGCATAACGCCCGGCGGTATCGATCAGTACCGCCTCGTTGGTAAACCACCAATCGCAATGCAAGGTTCCGCCCTTGCCGGCCAGGGCCAGCGTGTCGGACGCCGCGCCCATTTGCGAGGCCAGCGGAAACTTTAGGCCGGAATTCACCAATGCCGTGGTCTTGCCAGCGCCTGGCATGCCGACCACCATGTACCAGGGCAGCTCATACAGATAGCGTTTGCCTTCAAACAGTTTGCGCACACCGGCAGCGCCGGTACGCATGGCTTTGAGTTGGGCCAGCGAACGCTGGACTATCCCCTGCACTGCTTTCAGCTCTTCCTTAGCGACAGGATCGAGCTTGTCTTTGCCCGGACGCAGGATAGGATCCAGAAAATCCTTGTTCTCGCGCAGCGCTTGCCACAGCAGGTACAAACCGTACAAGGCATACGCCAACAGGATCACGCTGATCGCAGTCACCCGCACCCAGACCGGCGCCAGCGGCTGCGCAGCGCCTATCGTCAAGAGCGGACCGGCATGCCAGATCAGCAGGCAGAGCGCGGTAACGCCGACGGCGCTGATGCGCCAGGACAGCAACACAAACAGCAAGAGCACCAGCAGCAGAACGATGACCGTCACCCGCATCCCGGCCGACTCCAGCGGACGCAAGCCGCCAAAAGCCAGCAACGGGCCGACAAACCACAGTGCCGCGCCGACCACAAGGACGGTCACGATAGCGAGCATCTGCCGGGAAAATACGAAAGAAAAGAATTTTTGCATGAGAACAATCCTCGATCAGCGCGCAGGTATTGCTGCAACTGCCGAGGCGGCAGAAGAATGGGTGGATGAGGTGCTAGCTGGCGGAGCGGCTGCTGGTGAAACGGCCGCCGTGGCGCCATTGCGGCCTTGCGAGACAATAATCTCAACCCGGCGGTTCTTGGCCCTGTCAGCCGCCGTGGCGTTGCCGGTCAGCGGCTGGCTATCGCCGCGGCCGATGATTTCGACGCGGTTTGCCGTTACACCGCCGGCTTGCAGTACATCTGCGACCCTGGCGGCGCGTTCTTGCGAGAGCGTCTGGTTATCGGGAAACTGGCGCGTCTTGATGGGGCGGTTGTCGGAATGCCCGATTACCTGTACTGTCCCCGTTACCTTGGCAATCTCACCCGCCACCTTGTTCAGCAGCGGCAGGATCTTGGCGTTCACCGTCGCTTGCCCGGGAATGAACATATCGTCGCCTTTGAAAGTCACTCCGCTGTGGCTGGCATCCTCATCCACCGTGACCTGGCCGCGCGCGATTTCGTCTTTCAATAACTGGGCTAGCTTTAATGACGCCGCCAGAGGAACCGCGGGCGGAGTCATTTTTCCGATCGCGACGATATCCGCCTCGACCGCATTACCCTGCACCATCAGTTGATACTTGTACCAGGCAAACAGGCCGAATAAGAGCAATGCCAGCAGCGAAGCCGTGGTCCAAACCGGAATGCTGCGCAAGAGTTTGAACTTGCCCACTCCCTGCCCCTGCCAATGCGCGGACAACTCCCGCGGTACGGCCTCACGGCTGGCCGTCAGCATGGTCAGCAAACGGTGTCGGATAGTTTCCAGCTGCCGCCGGCCATTCGGATCGGTGCTGTACTGTCCCTCGAACCCCAGGCAAAGTATGTGATACATCAGCTCCAGCAAGTCGATATGCTCTTCCGGCTGCGTTGCCAGACGCCCTATCAACAGAAAAAATTTCTTGCCGCCGTCGACATCGCCGTGGAATGTGCTGGCTAGCATTTGCGACGACCAGGCCCCAACCTCGCCGGCATGCTGACTGCCGCCCCAATGCGTGCTGTTGGCAGCTTCGTCGAGTGCGGTACACAAGCAGTAGCTGGCCGTGGTTACATGCGCACGTTTGATATCGGCCTTGCCGCACAAACTCTGAAAGCCGATCACTTCACGCTCCAGCAGCTGGCGAAAGACCGGCACTTCGGTTGCCTGATCCAATGTCTTCGGCATCTGGGCCAGCGTCAGCAGCAACGGCTTGGCGGCTTCGAGCAGCGGATTGCGGGCAATTTTGATACGTGCCAGCCGATTGACCTGTTCTTCGGTCGATTCGGCGGCGGCACTGACGATGTTTTTTATTTGAAAATCGTCAAATGCAACATCGTCAGATGCGCCAATCGCTTGCGATGCATAAGCTGGAGAATTCATGCTGCCGGTCATATAGTCAGTCTGCTCTTGATAGTTGATAGGAAATTTTTGATGCATGGAAAATCAGAGAAAATGAAAAAGCTATGTCACGCTGCGCCGGCGGCATGACCGGCAGCAATCATGCGAAATGGATTAGCTGAATCTCACCAGGCATTCGATCTGCTTCATGCAAGCTGATTTGGATCCCGCAGCTTAAAAGGCGCAATCCCGATCCGGTCGACCTCAATTACGGCCAATGGGTGTGACTGCAAACGATTGAAAAACATCGGCACGGGACAAGAGTTACTCTATCCGATTTGCATCTTGCAATTTGTCAGAGATTGTCATGGCTTGGGCGTTTCGCCGTCGTGTTAGGCACAGTAAACGGCGGTCACGGAGAGGCCGCGGACATGCCCCGATACGCTGGCAGCGCCCTATGCGCGCGGGGTGCCGGCGTTGAGCCGAGTTTATCCGGGAGGAGTTGGAAGGTGTGATCGCGACAATGTCAGAGAATGTCAAGCCGGCAAAAAAGCGTAAATCGGCGTCGATACTACTTCGGGTCTGATACATACGCCGGTAGGAACAGCGGGCAATGATGCTGACTTGAGATCATCGGAATGCCGATTCACCGCATCTGAAAATTCACTGAGATGCGGTGTCTCTCCTGCTGCCGCATCACTGATCACGGCGCCATGCCTCAAATGTAATCGGATGCTTGCTGTTGGCCTTCGTGACATGAACGGGATCAAGCTCCAAGGCATCCCCTTTAGGATCGAAGTTCAGATGCCAGCTTTGTACGATTTCCTTGTGGAACAACCAGTCGTGCCGCTTCGCGTCGTAATGAAACGTAATGTAATCAGTCCAGTGCTGACCGCAGGCAACGCTATGCTGAACAGTGAAATAACGATCCTTGATTGCCAGTCCATTGTCCCCGCTATCTGTGAACGGGTCGCACTGCCCTCCGTCGTCGGCGCGCATTACAAGCGTGTCATTCCTTGCCGCAAGGCTGAGCGTTCCGTCGGGATTCTGGATGAAGATAAACAGGGGGCGCGGTGAAGGTTGCTGCCTCGTATCGACAGGATGATGAATGACCACCAGATAATCCTGAAGATTATTGTCATTAAGCTGACCCACTGCGTAGCTCAATACCTCATATCCTTTCGGAATAAGCCTAGTGATGTTTGCTGGCAATTCGGCTGCACGAAGTGCGGCAGAGGCGAACAGTGCGAGAGCAAGAATGTATTTCATGTATCTGACGGGAATTACCACTGATGGGATATTTTTCTTCATAATTAATTATGATTGAATATCATTCATGCCCATGCAAATTAAAAAATTCTTTTTGCTCTTTTTCTTCAATGAAATTAGACGCTGCAGCAGTAGCGCCATAAAAATCTTCTTTGCAAGTTAGCTTTGAAATTATTTTTTGGTTCTTGATAATTTCCATTGTCGTGTCGCCTTTAACCGGATCGCTCAAAATATAGTCAACACCATTGTTTTCAAACCAAATTACGGTTGAAGCGTTGCTCGCTCCCCACATCTCTGCGCGATTAAATTTTTTAGATAAATCCTTCTCAGTAGCCTTATAGCTTAATTCAATTTTTTTTGGCACTCCAAAACGATATTCCAAATAAGCGGAGCTAGATTCTTTGGGTGAAGCGCAAAAAGAAATAATCTTTTTGCCTGTTCCACAAGAATAGAAAACTTCTTCGCCCCTCTCACAATTTGAAATTTTAGTATTTGCATGACCTTGGCTCATTGAAAAAATAAAAATCAATGAGAGCGAGATTTTGTTTAGAAAATTATTCATATTTTACGGTAATTTTTAATAAATATCCACGCTAGTAACTGATGTTGAATTCGTTATCAGCCCCCGCAAGTTGAATGCATTGCTCTTAACGCAATTTGACAAAATACCAAGTCCCGAGTCACGCGAGGTTGACGGAGAAACCGGCCAAGCCCGAGCTCAGCGAAATTCTGCGCTTGATCGCTCGCCTCGTCGGATTCCTTCGCCGCAAGAACGACGGCGAACAGGCGTGAAGACGATCTGGCTTGGTCTGAAAGAGGTTCATGTCGCTGCCAAAACGTTGCGCGGCCGGTGGTCGGCCAGCGATGCCGTTACTTTTGTATAACGAAGTTGGTCTAAACCGATTATTTACATTCCGGATTTAATTTTGCACACACGATAAAACCCCCATTTTCATTTAACTTGAAATGGTTGACATTTTTCACTTTACTTGACATGGCACCTCTTCTTTCATATGTCGTTATCAAATAATTTTTACTGATATCGAAAGTTACAATAGATGTGCCATCCATTTTTCCGACCATCTCTTTTGAAATTAATTTGTTATTCCTGAAAACATAAAGATAGTAAATATTTACATCTGTTTCCGCTCTACCGGCAAGAATAATTTTTAAATCATTTATCGATGGCATAAATAAAACCGTATCCATACTCGAATCGATTTGATTTCTCAACTCACTTCTCACCGTATTGTCAGGATATGCATGGAAGCGGTCACCACATTCATCTGCCTTGCCTGTACCGCCAACACATTGATAATATTTATCAAATACGAACGGTAATTTCGTATCGACAATGACTTGGGCTCCGCCCTTATTTACATGCTTAAGACATTTCTCAGAAAAATTCTTATATTTGTTCGCATCAATATTTAATTTTTCAGGATGTTCATCATCCTTGGTTATGTCGTAAGCACTGCTTTTATTCGTATCCAAGACAACCCATCCAATCGATACCTGTTTGTTTGGATTATCAGCTGCAACGAACATTCTTACCTTGTAAACTCCGTTGTCATTTTCAGTAAGTTCGACAGAGATATCTTTTTTGTTCATCTCCGTTTTTATATTTGAAACTATTAAGCCCGTCAGCTCGGCCTGACAGTCTAAAATGCCAGGCTTGTCTGCGGCTTGACACGCTACAGAAATAAAAGCAACTAAAGCAAACAGTATTGAGCGCATATCTACAACCTCTGCAAATTTATTTGAACGAATTCACGATTTTGGGAACCACAGCAGCCAAGGTTTTTTTGTATAGCTCCTGCTTGGTTGCATCAGTTGAAAACCATCGCGCATAGTTTCCGTCATGCCCATCCTTGTATTTGGCGACATATTCCATGCCTACTTTGACTGACGATACTTTAACAAATTGTTTCTTTTTGTCAGTGACTTGAGCATTTCCTCCTGCCCCACTTAGCCCCGCTCCTTCAAATGCACCCCACAAACCAGTTGGCGCTTCGCTAAAGTACGGTCCATTCCATCCGTAGTATGGGGGACTGCCATGCGATTCCATGCCCGGCGTTCCACACTGTTTATACTGTTTTGATTTGAAATGCGCGGTCTCGACCCGATACATCCTCTCGACAACTTCAGCTGTGTCTTTTCCATATTTGTCATAGATGTAACGCAGTGCTTCTTTGGCGTCATTCTCGTCGAACTCGTGTTCCGTTCCTTCCACTTTCACAGCATTTTTTGCAACGCCGCCACAAATGGCCAATTGCGTCTTCCCTTGCTTTTTTGCTAGCTCCACGATGCTTTCGCCATTTGCGGCGGCAGCCGATTGAACAAAGAATTTATCCAATTGATAGCTGGCTTGAAATTCCCGTACGTCGAAGTGAACCCAGGTTGTAGCACCGTCAGAAGTGGCTTCAAGTGATATCTTGTTCCGGTTGACCCATCTGTTCTGTGCCCCAAGGTGTTTCACGAAAATATCTTTACGGATTTTCTCGATGCCGGCATTTTCCGTTCTGATCTTTTCCCCATCCTTTACAAACTGGACATCGAGAGCACGTCCCATATGATTAACGGAGGTGCGACTATGCTGGCGATTATCGTCAATACAACGATAGCCCGAGCTTATCGTGAAGACGGAATAGCCAAGTTTGGTTTCTTTCAAATAGAACTCGGCAGCTCTGAGCGCCCAGAGCAGACTGCGATGAATACCTGGATATTCGTGTGCGTTTCCTTCGATACGACCGCTACCAAAGCCGCCGCAAACATGGCACTTGCACTTCATCTGGCTAAAATGGGGAGCAATTGGATAGCTAGTCATGAAGTCATCCAACGCTTTCAAAACTCCTCCACATGCGCGACCTGTCTCGGCAACTCCCATATAGTCACGCTGAAACTGTTTTATGCAGGTCTCGGTTAGATCGGTGAATTCATCGGTAGGTAGAGCGCCGCCAAAGCCCGCCAGGCGAATGTTGATCTCCTCAATCAAAGATCCCTTATCGCCTTTTTTGATGCAATTACTTTGATCTTTGCATATTTGAAAATTAGCCTTTGGGCTGCCAGAGTCTGCACTCCGGTCCGAAGCCAATTTTTTTAAATCATCGGTGTTATTTTTAGTATCCTTGCTGTTTGAGATCGGCACAGATTTTTCGTTTTGTTTATGATCCGGATACCCGCCACTTTTTGCCCCAGATGCTGCAGGCAATTGCAAAGGTAATTTGATTATTTGCCCAACGCCAATGCTATTTGCATCTTTAATATTATTTAACGCAGCAAGTTCTTTTACTGTGGTGCCGTGCTTGCGAGCAATGCCATCCAAGGTTTCGTCGGATTTCACGGTATAGGTTTTGCGCTTATATACCCCTTTTTCGCCTTCGTGTTCGACTAAATCCATGTCGAACATCACTTTCGAACTCTTTAGCTTGAACGCCAAATTTGCGGAAGTCATCTGGATGGTTTTGATGAGTTTCAGCTCTGTGTTTTCGAATTTTTCCACATAGATATGTAGTTCATCATCTAAACGGCCTGTGATCTTTTCAATTTCCCCATTTGCGTTCGTCACACCTGACGCGATGATGGTCTCTCCTCTTCTTACTTGATATTTTAAGGATTTGATTGGGGACCTTAATAAATCAATCAGGGTAATCGTCGCTTGACTTTGTTTATTGTCACTCACCATGTCTGCCCTCCCTTTCCGTTCTCATTTACCGCATATGTCTTATTTTGGTAATGGGTTCTGCTTTGATCTGAACTGGCATCAAGGATTTCCGTCTCTGAATCCCATTCATCTTGTTTAGCGCCGACCATGACTTTGGTTTTTTCTGTTTGTTTAGAATAAATTTGTTCCGTTCGCCCATGTTCATCCAGATTACCAGTGATCACAGTACCGCTGGATAATGCTTTGTAGCCCACTTGTCCAAAGTCGTGATAGAGAAATAAATCATAGACATCTAAGCGATTGCTAAATGATCCCGATTCCAACTTGAATGGCAAGCTCGGTAACTTTACTGGCACACTCCGGGGACCCGAAAAGTTATGCATAGCGGCGTGAGCCACATAGCTGCCGTTAGTACCGTGCTCGATTCCTCCTGCAGTGAATTTGGTATAGCTGCCGCCGCCATTGATTACGACTTCTTCCTTCGCTGTGATGCTGATCCGATTGGCGGTATGTGTAATGCTGAGTTTGGCGAGAAGATTGACGCTGTCTTTCAGCGCCTGTATATCGATGTCGCCGCAGGCCGCAATCAACTTCATTCCGGCTTTATGGCTGAACAGCCGTATCCCGTTCTTAACACTTGCCAATAACCGTCGCCCAACTGAGAGACTCAAATGCTGCCCACTGGTCAGTGCTATATGATCGCCGCTGGCAATATGCGTTGTTTTTGATGTTGTAGTCTCAATTCCTGCCGGGCTGGCCAGAATCAGATGCGGTTCTGTCAGTTCCGGGAAGCTGCCATCCTCTCGGTTGCCACCGGATCCTTTAATTGCGTCGTTCTGCGCCTTAAGAACTTTGACGACGTCGCTCTGGCCTCCGACATGCTCCTGCGCCTGATGCTGCTGAGACAGATCGGCCAGGCTCTCATGCTGATCGCGTGCATGCGTCAGCTGTTGCACGCTCCCTCCCATGTCAGTGATATGCCGTTGGGCCTTGACCCGTGCTTCTGTCGTAATCAGCAAGCCGTCTTTGGCGCGAATCGCTCCATGACCATCGGTGCGCAGCTCAAAGCCTTCCCCCCGCGGATCTTTGCGGCCGGCGTTGTCTTCTATCCGGGTGATATGCCCCAAACTCAGCTGGCTGTGCTGATGATCGCTCTTGAGCTGGCTCTGGATCTTGCCTTCGGTGTCGTCCATCACCAGATGATTGCTGCGGCCGCCGGCGGCGTTGCCGCCTTCCTTGTTCAACTCTCTCGATCTGAAACCGGACAAGGCGCTCTGGCTGGGCAAGGCCCAGGGCGGCAGGTTCATCTGGTTATAGACCCGGCCGGTACATAGCGGCAGGTCGGGGTCGCCGCCGATAAAGTCGATAATGACTTCCTGTCCGATGCGCGGCAGATGCATGCCGCCAAGCTGATTGCCTGCCCACGGCGCCGCTACACGCACCCAACAACTGCTGTTCTGGTCGTTCTGGCCAAGACGGTCCCAGGGAAACTGCACCTTGATCCGCCCCAACTCGTCGGTCCAGATATTTTGCCCTTCCGGTCCCACCACTTTGGCAGTAGTTGGGCCGTGGGTGAACGGCTTCGGTGTGTTGCGCTCTGGGCGAAAGCCTTCACGCGTCGGCTGCGCTGCAAAATCGACTTGTATCCGATATTGTTGGCTACGCAGACTACCCACTCGCTGGGTTTCCTGCGCAATCTCTTCGATGGTAAAGGTGGTCGACAGGATCAGGTATTCGGTATTGGCGGCCTCCATCGGGTGGCGTTTGAGGATAAACGTGCAGCCGGGCACCATGCCGCGTATATGGCCTGAACCCTGGGCACGGTGGCCGGGGCTGCGCAGTGCCTGCATGCGCAGGCGGGCAATGAAATCGCCTTCAGCCTGCGGATCGTTGGCGTTTTGGGTTGCGGCTCCGCCTGCCCCTGCCCGAGGCTGGCTGTAGTGGGCGTCGGCATGCCATTGATACACCTCTTGTTTATTTTGCGCGGTCGAGCGCGGGTCGCTGCGGGTTGCCGTCAATTCTGCCTTGGGCCGCGTGTAGTCGTAGTCGCGCGTGGTGTATTGACCTGAAGTCAAATTGTGAGCAGGGACGAAGGCGTGAATGGTTTCTTCGTCGATGCGCTTGCCTTCAGTATAGAAATCAAGGACGTGATAAGCGCTGCTGGTAAATTTTTTGTGCGCACCTGTGCTGTCGATTAGCACTAGCCTATGCTTACCGTCGCTATGCTCAAAAAAATAATTGATGCCCCATTCTTCGCACAAACGGCAAAAGAAGGCATAGTCGGTTTCGTTATATTGGGTCTGATAATCCCGTGTTGGGTAGCTCTCGATTAGGCGCTTGTCGACCGGGAAGGAATAGCCGGCCAACAGGCTATCGAGCAGTTCGACCACCGTCTGATCCTGGAATATCTTGCAATTGCTGCGCAGCGTCGCCAGGTGCAACCATGGCCGCAACGTGACTTCGTAAAAAACATACCGCCCTTCTTCACGCAGCAGTCTGGCAGCCGTGATCAAGCCGGAGATCTCACGCGTGCCGGCGCCGACGTTGCCCAAACCGCCACCGACCGCGCCGGAGACAAACGTGCCGTCGCCTTCCAACGCGATTGCGACGGTCAACTCCCGACCGATGAAATCATCCAGATTGAAATTGGCGGCTTTATCGCTCAAGTGATTGAGTGCATCCGGTGTTTTCAGTATCAGCTTGTAGTCGAATAGCGTGTTGATGCCTTCCGTTCCTGACAGACTCACCGGGATTAATGCAGGTTGACCCAGCAGTTCAGGGATCGCGCTGCTCTTGGCACTTAGCGTGCGGGGGGAATTCAACATTGCTATTTCCTAAAGTATCGAATATCGCTTGCGTCAGATAGGACTCAATGGCATACAGTGAAGCTATTTATGCCCATCAGCACGCTGCCGCATTCAGTTTTGCAACCGGTCAAGGTGGCTGCTTTACCATCAATCGTAAAAGTAGGATGCCCTTCGACAATCTTGTTAATGCCGTGCTTGGGACAACTAACCTGATCGCCGACGCGTGCAACCGGCTTACCATCAATCAGATGGCTTTCTGAGCCGGAGAGAACCACGCCGCCATGATCGGTGCTGTCGCCGACGACAATAATGTACAAACTCATTTGTCCCGCACTCCCCATAATTCAACGCGCAATCCCGGAAAATCCCCTGCCACATGCATGGCGAGGCCGCCATATTTGAGAATGTGCTCCCACATCGGGCCATTGCGCCCCAGCTCGTAGTACACAAAGCCGGCATTGAACGGAATCTGGCGCGGCGGCACCGGCAAGGCGGACAGGCCGAGTCCTGGCAGATGGGAGCGGATTAATTCAGGCAGGCGGTCGGATGGCCCTAGCTTGCTTTGCGCGGCAAACTGCTGCACCAGTACATCGGGCGGCATGTTGGCTGCGACGGCCAGCACCATGGAGCCGAAACTTTGCAAGGTGGACGGATCAATCACCGCCAGACGCACGCCGTGCTGGCGGATTTCGAATTCAATGCGTTGCGCGCTGCGGACCAGCACTTCATTAAGCATCGCATGCACATCGTCGACCAGTCCTTTGAACGTATGGTCAGGGTTCACATGCCTATATTCCGAAACGGGCTTGGGCCGACGGGTACTGGTGCGCACGAAGGTAGAGAGATCGCCGGCAAAGGCTATCAATAAGGTGTATAGCGCTTCCGGGCTGCTCTCCCGGACTGCAAGCATATGATTCAATAGTGGTTCATAGCGATTCAAGATTTGCAGCAGCAGATAATCCGACACTTCTGCCGCATCCGAAGATTTGCCGTCAGCCCCCGTCAGGCGCGCAGCCAGTGTTTCAGCGCGAAGGTGGGTCAGCCCTTGAATCTTGGTTACCCAATTGGTCAGCAGATCGCTGGCGCCGTAACTTGTCACAGGCGGAATCAGGTTGGTATCGAGTGCCGCGCTGCCGTCCGAGCGCAAGGCCGTGACCTTGGCAATCGGCAGGCCGATCCAGGCGTCTGTCAGTTCTTTTTGCGGCAACAAGCGCAAGCGCAGCTGTGCCAACTGCACCAGCTTGGGACCCTGGCCAAGGGAATTGGCGTCGCGCAGTTCTTCGTCGGTGACGGCGTAACGCGCCAACGATCCTGGCTCATCGTCGAAGGTGGATTCTTCCGCGTTGGGGGTGCGAATCGGCAAGGCCAGATAGATAAGCTGTTCCAGATGTTCGGGCAAAATCGTCAGCGGCGGCGGTGGCGGCGTTTGCCCCGGCGTATCGAATGGCGTGCCGTCGGCGAAAACGCCGGCGCCGCTGGCGAGGACCAGCTTTCCAAGCGACAGCGATTCGGCGTCGATATTGTAGTGGCTGAATCCCCAGTAAAAAGGCGACAGCGGCACAGCACGCTTGTGTGCATAGGCTTCCAGATAGCGCTCTTGCTGCTGGAACAGCTGCGGGCGTAAAAACAGTCCTTCGGTCCAGATAACTTTATTGTGCCAGCTCATGCGTGTTTTCCGTCTAAATTTCGGTCTAGCGATCGTCTCGGTGAACAACCCGGAGATGATGGTGATTTATGTGCTACTTCATTTCTGTCAGCTTGATCGCGTTGCTCTCAAGTTTGATGTGCAATTTGATCTTGTTGGCCGGAATGGCGCTTCGATACCAGACTGCCTCCGGCGCAGGCGGCAGTTTGTAGACCACGCGCCAGTTCGAGTTCGGCAGATCCCGATATGCTGCCAAGACACCGATGGCCTCGGTACTGGGCGACGATTTTCGACGTATCGCCTGGTTGTCTCCAGGACGCAGAATATATTCGTCTTTAGCCAGCAGATCGCTGCCCAGCGTCACCTTGTCGCTAGACTGCAAAGAAAAAAAATCGGCTTCCTGAAATGCCGCATCGGATTTGAGTTCATAGATGCGCACCATCAACGGCGCCGCCCTGCTCTTTTCGTCAGGATTGACATCGCTACCGGCCTCGATGACCAAGTCGAGTTTGCTTTGCTCCTTGAGCGCGGGTTCACCGCTGCTTGCACAGGCGCTTAGCAGGAGCAATGCCAATACCGGAATGCCCCGCAAGCAATGCTGGAGAATTCGCGCGAGGGTCGCAACGGCATCGAAAAAAGAGAACGAAATCATCAGGTGCTTCTGCAAAAAATACATAGTGTTGGAGCCGCCGCTCTTCCCCTCACGCCGTAAAGACATGAAGGGATGGCGGCGGAAGTAGCGTGTCGTTGCGACGTCAGATAACGCGATCAGGACTCTTTGTTGCCCTTGATGTCGTAACTGGCGGTAATAGCGCCGCCGGAGCCGCCTTGCGCATTCTGCACGGCGTATTCCTGCGTCACTTTATTGAAGGACAAGCGAACCTTTTCCTTGATGCCTGCGGTATCTGCCTGGTTGCCGGAAGGCTGCACCATGGTGACGATGACGTCGTTCATGGTCAGCTTCAGGTATTCGAGCGGGTTGCCGCCGGCTTTGCGCACGGTCAGCTTGGCTTCTGCGATGTGCTTGCCGGTCAGGCAATATTTCATCAGATTCGGGCTGGCGCGATCGACATAGTGTTCGAATTCGAGATCTTCAACGGTTGCCTTTCCCGAGCCGCCGCCGCTGCCGGCATGCATGTCGGCTTCTTGCAGGATTTTCCAGGTCCAGTTGCTGACTTCGATTTCATTCTTGTGCTTGTCGTCCAGGCTCTCGCCTTCAATGCCGTTAATTTTTAGAAAAATATCTTGTGCCATATAGAGACTCCTTGTTGGTTAAGTTTGGATTGCGGTACAACACTAGAGCGCATAGCGCGGGATCATGCGGCATCGCTGCCGCCACCGGCCTGCGCTATGCGTTAAACATTACGCAGCTTGTTTAATCGACGGCAGTTTGGCCACCAGACGCAGCGATACGGTCAGGCCTTCGAGCTGGAAGTGCGGACGCAGGAAGAATTTGGCAGCGTAGAAACCAGGATTGCCTTCAATCTCCTCCACCACGACTTCAGCCGCAGCGAGCGGACGCTTTGCCTTGGTTTCTTCCGAAGAATTGATCGGGTCGGCATCGACATAGTGCATGATCCATTCGTTCAGCCAGCGTTGCATGTCGTCGCGCTCCTTGAACGCGCCGATTTTGTCGCGCACGATGCATTTCAGATAATGTGCAAAACGCGAGCTGGCAAACAAGTAAGGCAGGCGCGCCGACAGGTTGGCGTTGGCGGTTGCATCGGCGTCGTAATATTCAGCCGGCTTTTGCAGCGATTGCGCACCGATAAAGGTGGCGTGATCGGTGTTCTTGCGATGCACCAGCGGGATGAACCCGGCTTTGGCCAACTCTGCTTCGCGTCGATCCGAGATGGCAATCTCGGTCGGGCATTTGATGTCGATGCCGCCGTCATCCGTTGGGAAGGTGTGGCAAGGCAGGTTGGCAACCGTACCGCCGCTTTCCACACCACGGATCA
>NZ_JAGQEG010000019.1 GCF_018305005.1 Collimonas silvisoli | reverse complement strand
CAAAAACAGCACTACCCGCTGGTGGTGTCACTGTCGACATTGAGGCCGCCGATGTACGCGACGCTGGCGCGCCAGATCAGTGCGCAAGGTTTTGTAGCGGGTATGAAGAAGCCGGCTGGAATTCTTGCACTGCATAAGCACCTGGCTTATCGCAAATTAGATGCAGCTTTTGATCCCGACCGCGTGGCGCAGCCAAGGGTGCATATCAGCGATGTTTATGCAGCCTGGTTTAAGCGTTTGTTTGGCATCGACAGCACGCCATCGTCACGCCTGCCTTTCGTGCGGATCCCTGAGCAGTGGGGGCGGTATGCGCAGGAACAGTTAAAGCTGTGGGGTTTCGCGCGCGACAGCCGGCAATCTGTCAATCCGGCTAAGCTGGTTTTCATCAATCCATACGCCAAGACCCGCAAACGCTGCTGGCCGCTGGAGCGGGTGATCGAACTTGTCACTGCATTAAGAGCGCAGGAAGCTTGGAAAGACACCCGCTTTATCGTGAACGTGGTGCCCGAGGAAATGGCGCAAGCTAAAACCTTCTTCGACGGCCATGCGCTTGAACGTTTGCAGTTATTTAGCGCTCAGGATAATTTTTTCCAGTTGCCGGCGGTGTTGCGCGAGTGCGATCTGATTATCTCGGTTGAAACTGCGGTGATGCATTTGGCAAACGCGGTACAGGTACCCGTGATTGCGTTGATGCGCCAGAAAAATCCTGAATGGGCGCCGATCGATAAGGAGAACAGTATCGTCATCACCACTGCGCATCGTCGAGACTGGGTGAAGGCGATTACGGTAGCGCAGGTTATCGCTGTTTTGAATCACAAATAGGAAAGTCTTCGGATTTCTCTTCTTGCGCTTCTTGCCGCCATCGCAGAACAATTTTTTCGACACTTTCGGGCGTGATGTTTTCCATGCAAGCGCAACTTGCGGCCTGACTATCTTTGCAGCCGGGGCAACTGACCGGTAAGCACAAAATTTCCGCCCGCCTTCCCAGTGGCGCCCACCGGCCCGGATGCATCGGACGCGTTGGCGGGAACAAACCGAGTGTGCGCTGACCCAGCGCGGCGGACATATGGAGCGGGCCGGTGCCGCTGGCAATCAAGCCATCGGCCGCGTCAATCAATGAGCTCAGCTGGTCAAGCGTGAACTTGCCGCAGACGTTGCTCACATTTTGTAATCCGATTAATTCCGCGGCATTGTCGGCTAACCATTGTCCTTCGGCAGAGCTTCCGGTCAACCACAGCTGGACATCCGGATATTTGCTTAAGCGCCTGGCAAGTGCAATGTAATGCTTGATCGGCCATTCACGCCCATGTCCGTTCGATTTTGTATGAATGATGAGATTGAATGGATGTGGCTGGAGTAACTTGCTTATTTCCGGATTCTCTGGGACGTCGAAGTCGTAGAGGGCAGGAATAGCCGCAGGTTCAAGGATGGTGTCGAGGCCGAAAGGGCGCAGGAATTCGAAATTGAATTGCGCTTCATGGTGTTCCGAGTTCCCCTTCTTGAAACGTACCCGGCGATTGCAATACAGCATTTGGTATAGCTTATGACGGGCATTGCCGATGCGATTGGTGATGCGCGCTTTGAAAGCCTCGACCGCCAGGCGTTTGCTCGGTTGCGCCAATATGATGGTATCGACGTTGGCATGCGCAAAATAGGCGGCGGGATTCAGCAAGAAACTCTCAAGCTCCACCACTTCGTCAATGCTGTTGCATTGCTTGACAACCGGGGCGGCATAGGCACGGCACAGAAAGCTGATTTTCAGAGCCGGATAGTGCTGTTTCAGATAAGCAGCAATAGGCAGTGTCAGGATGACGTCGCCGATATTGTCGGTGCGGCAGATTAGGACGTGGGAGCTGGTTATTGCCATCTTTGAATCGGTTAAGGCCGTATAAGCATTGAGTTGCAGAAATTATAACCGGCGCTCACGGCAGCCGGCGAGGTTCTAACTTTTGGTTACTTCTTAAACGCAGTTACCTGGCCGCCAGATATTTCATATACCACCTGAAGCTGTCCAGCAGCTGTCCTCGTTTCATCAGGAACCGGGAATACATCCTCATCTCTTTATAGTTTCTTGGCGCCGCATCAAGCGCCAGATCAGCCCAGGGGGAGAGCGCCTGGTATTTGACGAACATGTCTCTGGACGCGTGCAAGCACCAGTCGTTCCAGGGTTTTACCGCACCGGCGAAGTGAATGAAGACCACCTCGCCGATAGCGCGCATCTGGCGCTTGTCTTTTTCCAGGTCATGGATCAGGTCATAGAGGAAATTCCATTTCCTGCCGATATACTTGATCTTTCCTTCCAGAACCACGTTGAGCGCGTCCTGATCCGGGAATCTGTATTCCTTGCCGTTTTCCAGGATCGCAAGGATGGTTTTCTCGGTGATTTCCTGCGCCATCCAGTTATCGACGTGCATATACATCACACCGGAATTGAAATATTTCTGCGACGACAATTGCAGGGCTGCACAGCGTCTTCTGGTGGTCTCATCGGCATCCGGCACGACTATCGCCGCGCTATCGCCGAAATCCATTGGCAATAGCTCAGCCATGCTGCCGACGCACAGAATATCTGCATCCAGGTAGAGCACCTTGTCGCATATTCCACGCAAGGTGGAGGGGATCAGCAGGCGCGTGAATATGGTCGGCGAATAGTAGGAGAACTGCGAGATGTGCGCGAACGGCTGGAATACCGCCGGATCAATGATGTGCACGTGCGTCTTGAGCTGGTACATCTGTTCCAGTTCCTTGAAGCGCTTGCGGTTATCTTCGGAAAGTGAAAAAGCGAACACATGGAAAGTGAAGGTCACGCCGGGGCTGTTGGCGATGACGGAGGCGATCGTCGCCCCCATGCTGCGGCAATAGTGATCGTCGACACAGAAGGCGATGTGGAAAGAATCGTCAGAAGCGTTAGGAGAGTCGGAAGCGTCAGAAGAAATCGGTAAAGAGCTATTCATGTAAGCCTTACATAAGAATGATGTCGTATTGCTCTTGCGGATAAACCGTTTCGACTTGCAGCGAAATCGGTTTATGAATGAAGTCGCCCAGCATGGCCAGATGCTGCGATTCTTCTTCCAGGAACATATCGACCACCACCTGCGACGCCAGGATGCGGAATTCGCGCGGATTGAATTGTTGGGCTTCGCGCAGCACTTCGCGCAGGATCTCGTAGCAAATGGTGCGTGCAGTCTTGACCTGGCCCTTGCCGTTGCAGGCGGGGCAAGGCTCGCACAAGATATGCGCCAGCGATTCGCGGGTGCGTTTGCGGGTCATTTCCACCAAGCCTAGCGCGGAGAATTCCGATACCGATTTTTTAGTGCGGTCGCGTAGCAGGGCTTTGTGCAATTCGGCCAGCACGGCAGTCTTGTGCTCGCCGTTTTCCATATCGATGAAATCGAGGATGATGATGCCGCCCAGATTGCGCAACCTGAGTTGGCGCGCTATGGCATGCGCCGCTTCCAGATTGGTCTTGAAAATCGTGTCGTCGAAATTGCGGCCGTTGACGAAGCTGCCGGTGTTGACGTCGATGGTGGTCATGGCTTCGGTCTGGTCGACGATCAGGTAGCCGCCGGACTTGAGCGGCACGCGGCGGCTCAATGCTTCCTGGATTTCTTCTTCCACGCCGTACAGATCGAACAAGGGCCGCTCGCCGGTGTAATGCATCAGCCGTGCAGTGACAGACGGCGTATAGCTGGCGGCAAACTCTTGCAGCTTCTGGAAATTTTCGCGTGAGTCAACCTGGATGGTGGTGGTCTCGTCGTTGACAAAATCACGCAACACGCGCTGCGCCAGGCTCAAATCCTGGTGCAGCAAGGTCGGCGCCGGCTTGGTTTTTGCCAGCAGCGTGATGGACGACCAGGTCTTGCGCAGGTACTCGATATCCATTTGCAGATCGGCATCCGAGGCGTCTTCGGCCATGGTGCGGATGATGAAACCGCCTTTTTCTTCAGGCGGCAGCAGCTTTTGCACTTTATCTTTCAGCAGCTCGCGTTCAGCCTCGTTTTCAATCCGTTGCGAGATGCCGATATGCCGGTCTTGCGGCAGATACACCAGCATCCGGCCAGCGATCGAAATCTGGGTCGACAACCTGGCGCCTTTGGTGCCGATCGGGTCTTTCACCACTTGCACCGTCAGCGACTGGCCGTCGAACAACAGTTTTTCGATCGGCGTCTGCTGCGCCGCCTGGCCATCGTGCGCCCGGGTTTCCCAAATGTCGGCGACGTGCAGAAAAGCTGCACGCTCCAGTCCGATATCGATAAATGCCGATTGCATGCCGGGCAGCACGCGGACCACTTTGCCCAGATAAATATTGCCAGCCAGGCCGCGCGACAAGGTGCGTTCGATATGCAGTTCTTGCACCGCTCCCTGGAAAATCAGGGCGACGCGGGTTTCCTGGGGCGTGATATTGACGAGGATGTCTTCGCTCATAAAATGCGGATGCCTGCCTGTTGTAGTAGTTGCGCGGTTTCGAAAAGAGGTAAGCCCATGATGCCTGAATGGCTGCCGCGTATGCTTTCGATGAAAATCGCTGCCGGCCCCTGGATGCCATAAGCGCCGGCCTTGTCGTAAGGCTCGCTGGTATCGCAGTAGGCTTCAATCATGGCCTCTGATAATTCCTGGAATAGGACATCCGAAAGCTGCGTGACTTGCCAGAATTGTTCGCGGTGGATGACGGCAATACTGGTGAGGACCTGGTGAGTGCGCCCTGACAAGAGCCGCAGCATGGCCGTCGCCTCGGATTTGTTAGCCGGCTTGCCGAGAATCCTGCCGTCAATTGCGACTGTGGTGTCGGCCGCCAGGATCGGACGTACCGGCAAGCTGCGCCAGACCATCATCTGTTGCGCGGCGCGGGCTTTTTCCATGGTCACCCTGGTGACATAAGCTTGCGGTGATTCTTCCGGCAAGACTTCCTCGCTGACATCGGGGCCGCGTGGCGTCTGGTCGCGCAGCAACAGCAATTCAAACGCGACCCCGATCTGTCGCAGCAACTCCCGCCGGCGCGGGCTTTTCGAAGCAAGATAGATTTTTTGGTAAGGGTTTTTCATTGCTGGCGGCTACGGCAAACGGATCGTCTGATAATTCCAGCGATTATTACAGAGTTACCTGCGTATTGGGTGGCTTATTGGGGCGCTCAGGGGAGGTTCACACGCGGTGATAGGGGTGATTCTGGGTAATCGACCAGGCCCGGTAGAGCTGCTCTGCCAGCAGTACCCTGACCATGCCGTGCGGTAAAGTCAGGCTGGAGATGCGCAGCAGGCTGTCGGCATTGGCCTTGAATTCGGGATCCAGGCCGTCGGCGCCGCCGATGATGAAGGCGACATCGCGCCCGTCGCGCTGCCATTGAGTCAACTGCTGCGATAACTGGACGCTGGTAAGGTCTTTGCCGCGCTCGTCGAGGGCGATGATGCGCACGCCTTTCGGCAGCACCGCTTCGATCCGGCTGCGTTCCAGCGCCATGGCGGTTTCGGCGGTCTTGCTGCCGGACCGTTCGACCGGCTTGATTTCCTTGAGGACGATGCGGCAGTCCGGCGGCATGCGTTTCGCATACTCGCCGAAGCCGTTTTCTATCCATGCCGGCATTTTATGGCCGACCGCAGCGATGATGAGCTGCATGTGGGAGGCTAACGATGCAGCAGCTTATTCAGCCGCTTTGGTTTTTGCCGGAGCGCGCTTGACAGCGGGTTTCTTGGCTGGCGCTTTCTTTGGCGCGGCAGTCTTCTTCGGCGGGATCGAGCTCTTCGATGGCGCTACCTTGATGGTTTTGCCGACCGCCTTCTTGGCGCCGTCGGTTTTCACCGGTTTCTTGCGCGCAGGTGCTTTCTTCGGTGTTTCGTCTTCTGGCTTCAACGCTTGCGAGGTAGTCAGATGGCGCGAAACTTTCTTCGGCGCTTCTTCCTCGGCGGCGGTGCGGGTGGAAATCCGCTTGGCGGCGCCGAACTTGACTTCCTTGTCGCCCCAGATTTCTTCCAGGCGGTAATAAGCGCGGATCGCCGGTTGCATGATATGCACCACCATGTCGCCCATGTCGACCAATACCCATTCGCCGGTATCTTCACCTTCGACGCTGAGAATGGTGCCGCCGTTTTCTTTGACCTTGTCGCGTACCGAGGCGGCCAGCGCCTTGGTTTGGCGATTGGACGTGCCGGAAGCAATCGCAATACGATCGAACAAGCCGGTCAGGTGGACCGTGTCGTAGACGCGAATGTCTTGGGCTTTGACGTCTTCGAGTGCATCGATGACGAGAGTTTGTAGTTTTTTGATATCCATTTAATTCTTATAGAGATGATGTTGTTCAATATAGTCCAGTACTGCCGCCGGGACCAGCGTGCCGGGTCTTTTTGCATTGTGCAGCGCGGCACGAATTTCTGTTGCCGAAATATCTACAGCCAGATTCTTCGCCAGGTAGGTCAAGCCGTGCGGGCTCTGGCGAATCTGCTCCGGGGTGGCGGCGCGGCGTGTAAATTCGCGCGTGACCTCGGCTGGAACCTGCGATTCATCCATGGCAAAACCGGGCCGCGAAGCCACTCCCAGATGCGCATAGTCAAACAGGCGGTCCCAACCCTGCCAGCTGTTCAAATGCTGCAACTGGTCAGCACCCATCAGGAACACGATAGACGCTTGCGGCCCCAGTTCGGCGCGCAATGCTTGCAACGTATCTATCGTGTACGTCGCGGTCTGGCGCTGGATTTCCTGCTGATCGATGACAACCGCCACGCTTTGCTGGCTAAATGCAAGCCTGACCATCTCGACCCGCTGTTCCGGGCTGGCTTCCAGGCCGTGTTTTTGCCAAGGATTGCCGGCTGGAATCACCCGCAATTCATCTGGCGTCAACAGGGTCGCAAAGTATTTCGCCAGCGCCACATGACCATTATGGACTGGATCGAAACTGCCGCCGAGAACTGCGATGCATGGCCTGGGCCGAGCTTGGGACTCTTGATTGGATGTCATCGGGGAACTGTCCATCAAACCCACTCGCGATGGATCAGAAAATCGGTATACAGCTTGGCTTCCGGGCTTCCTGCCGCCGGCTGCCAGTCGTAACGCCACTTGACCACGGGCGGCATCGACATCAGGATGGACTCGGTACGTCCTCCGGATTGCAGACCGAACAAAGTGCCGCGATCATACACTAAATTGAATTCAACATAGCGGCCGCGGCGATATGCCTGGAAATCCCGCTCGGTTTCACCGTAGGGAATATCCTTGCGGCGCGCCAGGATGGGCGTATATGCCGGGATAAACGCATTGCCGACGCTTTGCATCATGGCAAAGCTCTGTTCGAAACCCAGCTGGTTGAAATCGTCGAAGAAAATGCCGCCGACGCCGCGCGGTTCCTTGCGATGTTTCAGATAGAAGTAATCGTCGCACCATTGCTTGAAGCGCGGGTAGAGCGCTGCTTTGGTATCCTTGTCGGCTGCGCTGTCGAAGGGCGTCAGGGCGTCGCGGCAGCTGCGGTGAAAGTGTTCGACGTCTTCCGTAAAACCGTAATACGGCGTCAGATCCATGCCGCCGCCAAACCACCATACCGGCTCCTTGCCTTCGGCGCTGGCGATAAAGAAACGTACATTCATGTGTACCGTCGGCGCAAACGGGTTACGCGGATGCATCACCAGCGACACCCCCATGGCTTCCCACTGCCGGCCGGCCAGTTCAGGGCGGTTGGCGGCTGCCGACGGCGGCAGGCTGGTACCCATCACGTGCGAGAAGCCGACGCCGCCGCGTTCCAGTACATTGCCTTCTTCGATGATGCGCGAAATGCCGCCGCCGCCTTCCGCACGTTGCCATTGGTCGCTACCGAATGAATTGCCGTCGATCTGCTCCAGCGCCGCGACGATGCGTGCTTGCAGGTCGAGCAGATAGGATTTGACGGCCGTGGCCGGACTGCCGGGAGTGATGTTTGAGCTCATCGAGGAAGAAAATAATGCTTGCGCTAATAGGAGCAGGGTGGGCAGGTTCTTCTGCCCACGCGGAAACGCACTCCGTGGGCACAGCTGCCCACCCTGCGTGTCATATGCCGGCGGCCTGATCAGGCATGTTTCTTCAGTGCCCGCCAGCCGATATCGCGGCGGAATTGCGCACCGCTGAAATGAATCGCGTCAACTACGTTGTAGGCCTGCTTCTGCGCCATTTTGACGCTATCGCCCAGGCCGACCACGCACAGAACCCGGCCGCCGGAAGTCGTCAAACGCTCGCCGTTCAAGGTGGTGCCGGCATGAAACGTCACGGTATCGACAGTCTCGGCGGGAATCCCCGTAATCAGGTCATCCTTGCGCGGGGCGTCGGGATAACCGGCTGCGGCCATCACCACGCCGAGCGCGGTGCGGCGGTCCCACTCCAGCTCAATCGTGTCCAGCGTGCCGTTGACAGCATGTTCCATGACCTGCAGCAGATCGGTTTTCAGGCGCGCCATGATCGGCTGGGTTTCCGGGTCGCCCATGCGGCAATTGAATTCCAGCGTCTTCGGATTGCCTTTATCGTCGATCATCAGGCCGGCGTATAAAAAGCCGCTGAACGGAATGCCGTCCTTGGCCATGCCTTGCACCGTAGGCGTGATGATTTCCCGCATGACACGTGCGTGCAGCGCCGGCGTGACGATAGGCGCCGGTGAATAAGCGCCCATGCCGCCGGTGTTCGGACCCTGGTCGTCATCCTTGAGGCGCTTGTGATCCTGGCTGGTGGCCAGCGGCAAGATGTGCTTGCCGTCGACCATGACGATGAAGCTGGCTTCCTCGCCGGCCAGGAATTCCTCGATCACCACGCGCGCGCCGGCGTCGCCGAGGCGATTGTCGGACAACATCATATCCACTGCGCCATGTGCCTCTTCGATAGTCATGGCAACCACCACGCCCTTGCCGGCAGCCAGGCCATCGGCCTTGATGACGATCGGCGCGCCTTTTTGATCAATGTACTGATGGGCGGCGTTGACGTCGGAAAAGGTTTGATATTCGGCGGTCGGGATGTGATGCCGCTGCATGAAGGATTTGGCGAAATCCTTCGAGCTTTCCAGCTGCGCGGCTTCACGCGTCGGTCCGAAAATCTTCAGGCCGCGATCGCGGAAAATATTCACGATGCCGGCCGCCAGCGGAGTCTCAGGGCCGACCACCGTGAGCGCGACATGTTCGCGCTCGACGAAATCGGCCAGCGCCGCCGGATCGGTGATGTTGATGTTTTCCAGCCGCTGATCGAGTGCGGTGCCGCCGTTGCCGGGCGCCACGTAGACGGTTTGTATACGCGGGGATTGGGCGATTTTCCACGCCAGGGCATGCTCACGGCCGCCAGAGCCGACTACGAGAATTTTCATAAAGGTATACGATCCGTATCAGTCTTGGATGACTGCGTTACTGTAAATTTCTTGCACGTCGTCCAGGTTTTCCAGAGCGTCGAGCAGCTTTTGCATCTTGATCGCATCATCGCCGGAGAACACGGTTTCGGTTGCCGGCTTCATGATGATTTCCGCCATTTCAGCCTTGAAACCGGCTTTTTCCAATGCCTCTTTGAGCGCCGCAAAATCATGTGGTGCGGAAATGACTTCAATCCCGCCTTCGTCGTCGGTGATGACGTCTTCCGCACCGGCTTCCAGAGCGGCTTCCATCAAGGCGTCCTCATTGGTGCCTGGCGCGAACAGCAACTGGCCGCAATGCTTGAACATGAAAGCCACGGAACCTTCGGTGCCCATGTTGCCGCCGAACTTGGAAAACGCGTGGCGGACTTCGGCCACGGTGCGGATTCTATTGTCAGTCATGCAATCGACAATGATGGCGGCGCCATTGATGCCATAACCTTCGTAACGTACTTCTTCATAGTTGACGCCATCCAGGCCGCCGCTGCCGCGCTGGATTGCACGGGTTACGTTATCCTTCGGCATATTGGCGTCGGATGCCTTGTCAATCGCCAGCCGCAAGCGCGGGTTGGCGTCGGCATCGCCGACGCCCATGCGGGCTGCAACCGTGATTTCCTTGATCAACCGGGTCCAGATCTTGCCGCGTTTGGCATCGGTGGCGGCCTTCTTATGTTTAATATTGGCCCATTTGCTGTGTCCAGCCATGATGGTTCTTTCTTGCTTGAGTTAGCTATAATCAAAGCGCAATTTTACCATATTGCACTTTCTTGAAATCCATTGAAATCGACCTCCACGCCCGTTAAAACATGCCAAATCCCCTCCTGATTGCGAAAAATGCCCAGCAAGAGCTGACGCTTCTACCTGCGTTAGTCAATCGCCATGGTTGTATCACCGGCGCTACCGGCACCGGCAAAACCGTGACCTTGCAGGTCATCGCGCAGGCACTCTCGGACAGCGGCGTGCCGGTCTTCATGGCGGACGTCAAAGGCGATCTGTCCGGTCTTGCCAAGGCTGGCGCAACGTCGGCCAAGCTGAAGCAGCGCCTGGAGACGCTAGGCATCGATGAGCCGCAGTGGGCAGCGACGCCGGTGACTTTCTGGGACGTGTACGGCGTGCAGGGGCATCCGGTGCGGGCCACCATTTCCGATATGGGACCCTTGCTGCTGGCGCGCATGCTCAATCTGAACGATACGCAGCAAGGCGTATTGCAACTGGTTTTCAAGATCGCCGACGATAGCGGCTTGCTGCTGCTGGATCTGAAGGATCTGCGGGCGATGCTGCAGCACGTCGGCGATAACGCCGCCGGCTTCCAGACCGAATACGGCAATATTTCCGCCGCCAGCATCGGCGCCATCCAGCGTGGCCTGATCGGCATCGGCGAGCAGGGCGGCGAACAGTTTTTCGGCGAACCGATGCTGAATATCGATGACCTGATCCAGACCGACGGCAATGGCAAGGGCGTGGTGAATATCCTGGCGGCCGACAAATTGCTGAACGCACCGCGTTTGTATTCGACCTTTTTGCTGTGGCTGCTGTCGGAACTGTTCGAGCATCTGCCGGAAGTCGGCGATCTGGACCAACCGAAGCTGGTCTTCTTCTTCGACGAGGCGAATTTACTGTTCAGCGAAGCGCCCAAACCCTTGCTGCAAAAGATCGAGCAGGTGGTGCGTTTGATCCGCTCCAAGGGAGTGGGCGTGTTCTTCGTCACGCAAAACTCGCTGGATATCCCAGACACCGTGCTGGGTCAGCTTGGCAACCGCGTGCAGCATGCGCTGCGCGCCTATACGCCACGCGACCAGAAGGCAGTGCAAGCCGCCGCCGATACCTTCCGTGCTAATCCCGATTTGAATACCGCGCAAGTCATCGGCGAGCTTGGCGTCGGCGAAGCACTGGTGTCTTTCCTGGATGAGAAGGGCCGTCCGAATATCGTCGAACGCGCTTTCATCCTGCCGCCGGCATCGCAGATCGGCCCGATCACCGCTGACGAGCGCAAGCAGTTGATGGCAGCTTCGATCGTCGCCGGGGTGTATGAGACTGCGGTTGATCGTGAGTCAGCATACGAAAAATTAAAGGGGCGTGCTGCCACTCCAACTGCCAAAGACGGCGTCGAGACGGGCGCAGATTCTTCAATCGGTGCAACCGTCAGTGCATGGGGCAGCGTGTTGGGTGGTCTGCTCGGCGGCGGTTCCGGGCGCAAAGATACGGTAGTCCAGGCTGTCGTCAAATCCGCTGCACGCACCATCGGCTCGCAAGTAGGACGCGAATTGATTCGCGGCGTGTTGGGCTCCTTGCTGAAAAAGAAGTGAGATGTTCGACACCGCATGATTGCGTTCGCGGGGCGGGTAGGAAGACAAATTTCTTTCTATCCGTTCCCTTAGCAACGCAATCTTCACATACCTATTACAATTCCAATACGGGCAAGCAATGAGCAGCACGGTACTCCCTGGCAGTCGCCAGATTTTTCTTGGCGGCCTGGCAATTGCGGTTGCCGGCGCCATCCTGTTTTCTGCCAAGGCTATCGTCGCCAAGCTGATTTATCGCTATCCGGTCGATGCCGTATTGCTGATTACGTTTCGCATGCTGTTTGCATTGCCCCTGTTTGCCGCAGTGGCTTTGTGGAAGGCGCGCAGCGAGGCGTCGTTGTCGAATCTCGACCGGGTGCGGATTGTGGCGCTGGGATTGATCGGGTATTACCTGTCGAGCTTTCTTGATTTTCTTGGCTTGCAATATATTTCTGCCGGACTGGAGCGCCTGATACTGTTCTTGACGCCTTCGTTCGTGTTGCTGATGTCGTTTTTGTTTTATCGGCGCCAGGTGAACTGGCTGGAGTGGATGGCTTTGCTGATTTCTTACCTGGGGACGGTGCTGGTGTTTTTGCACGATGTGCGCCTGGGGGGATCGAATGTCGGTCTGGGCAGTGCGCTGGTGCTGGGTGCGGCAATCAGTTATGCGCTATACCTGATGCTCTCCGGAGAACTGGTGAGCCGGGTCGGCGCGATGCGGCTGGTGGCGTACGCGATGTGTGTATCTTGCGCCGCTTGCATTGTGCAGTTCATGCTGTTGCGGCCGCTGCCGATTCTGTTCCAGCAGCCTGCGGCTGTGTATGGTTTGTCCATCATCAATGCCGTGTTTTGCACTGTGCTGCCGGTATTCATGACCATGATTGCGGTGGCCCGCATCGGTCCCGCGACTGCGGCGCAGGCCGGCATGGTGGGGCCGGTCTCCACCTTGATTTTGGCGGAACCGATTACGGCGATTCAATTGACCGGTACCGGTCTGGTGTTGGTGGGTATTTATCTGATCTCAAAAAAGAAAACATAGAAGAAAACATAAAAGCTGAAAAAGCCGGAGTTTGAGGATTTCGAGGAATTTAGACGCACTATTTGGAGGTGAAATTAATCATGGTAAAAGCAATCAGGATGTCGAAGACCGGTGGCCCGGAAGTGATGGAATATGTCGACGTGGAAGTCGGAGACCCGGGGCCGGGCGAGGTGCGGATACGGCATGTCGCTTGCGGCTTGAATTTTATCGATGTCTACTTCCGTACCGGCTTGTATCCGCAGCCATTGCCAGGCGCCCTGGGACAGGAAGCAGCCGGCGTGATCGAGGCAGTCGGCGCCGGTGTGCAGCATGTCAAGGTAGGCGACCGGGTGTCGTATGCGACTCGCCCCAATGGCGCGTATTCCGAAGCGCGCGTGATGCCTGCCGCGTTCCTGATCAAATTGCCTGATTCCATCAGCTTCGATACTGCCGCCGCAATGACGTTGCAGGGTCTGACGGCGCAATATCTGTTCCGTCGCACTTTCCCCTTGCGCGGCGGTGAAACCATTTTGTTCCACGCCGCTGCCGGTGGCGTCGGCCTGATCGCCAGCCAATGGGCCAAGGCGCTGGGCGTGACCATGATAGGCACGGTCAGCTCAGCCGAAAAAGCGGCGCTGGCGACTGCAGCCGGCTGCACCCATGTGATTAACTACAAAACCGAGAATTTCGTTGAGCGGGTGCGTGAAATCACTGGCGGCAAAGGCGTGCCGGTGGTCTACGATTCGATCGGCAAAGATACTTTCATCGGCTCGCTGGACAGCTTGGCGCCGCTGGGCACCATGGTCAGTTTCGGCAACGCTTCCGGCGCCGTGCCGCCGTTCAGCCTGAACGAGCTGGCCTCACGCGGCTCGCTGACCATCACCCGGCCTTCGCTGCCGAGTTACATTTCCAGCCGTGCCGATCTGGATGCGGCGGCGGCAGACTTGTTCCAGATGGTAGACAGCAAAAAAATCACGATTGAAATCAATCAACGCTATGCCTTGAAAGATGTGGCGCAAGCGCATGCCGATCTGGAGTCGCGCAAAACTACCGGCTCCACTATTTTGATCCCCTGAGGTATGTATGAATGACCCTTTGAAACAGCAGCCGGACGCGCAGCTGGACAATCCGATGAATCATCCGGAGGAGCAGGCGACCGGTAGCGAAGGTTCGCCCAAGTTTGGCCGCCTGCTGATCGTGCTGGTGCTGGCGGTCATTCTGATCGGTTTCATCACGTTTGCCAGCGAATGGTTTTATAGCTGACAAATAGTTGATAAATGGTTGACAAGCGGTTGACAAGCGGCTGACAACATCAGCATGCAATAAAAACGGCCTGTGGTCTCACCGAAGTGGGAGCACAGGCCGTTTTGCCGTAAACCGGCTTCTATTTTTGCTCTTCAACCTTTAATTCAACCTGATGCGGGACACCGCTTTTTCCAGGGAAATCGGTAAATGCGCTGCGCACCATATACGGCATTACAGCCGGCAGCGAATTCGTCTTGCCTTCGCTGGTGACGGTAACGTCATACAGTTTTTGGCCGTTGCCGGCGCGCGTGATGGCGACGTTCAAGCGCCGCTGGAACAGTTGATAATTGTATTCGCGTTGGCCTACCACTTGCGGCGTGTACCAGAACGGATCATAAAACGGGCTGTAAAACCCTGGATGGCCCCAGCCATACGGCCCGTAAGGGCCGTACCACATAGGATCCGCCACCACCGGTTCGACTACATGCACGTCGCGCGCGGCAATGCCGTAGTCAAGGGCGACTTTCAATTGTGGAGCGGCGTTGTCCGCTGCTACGAATCCCAGGCGCTGCAGTTCTGCGCGCACCAGATTTTCATAATTCCGGTATTCCAGATCATTGCTCTGGGCTGCGGTATGTTCGAATACATAGGATTTATTCGGCAAATCGGCCGGCCATTCGTTGAAGGCAGTAACGTCGCTGCGGATAACGGTGGCGCAACCGCCCAGCAACAGTGTTAATGCAGCTAAACAGACACAAATGATGCGTTTCATGGTGATTCCTCTTGTTGGGGGGATGCGCATGCCAGTTCCATGATTTGCCTGATGGGCAATATCCGGTGCTGGCAACGCCAATTCTGTCCTGGCTGAACGGTGATCATTTTAGCCAAGTCTTGATAGTGTTGCTCTATCGCTTTGTCACTATCTGTAAGCTGAGGGATAGAGTTTGTCGCTTGATTAATGAAAAGTGCATTTATGGCAATTTTAAGTGAATTTCCGTGCCGGGGCTTTTATTTGCAGCTTGATATCGCTGGATCATCGATAAGCCAGCAATTCCGCTGCAAATTGCATGATGGTTTTGCTCTTTGATTGGTAGAATCACAGTCTGCCCGAATTATTGAGACTGACCAGCCACGTTATTAAGCAAGTCACTGAGCGATCCTTAGCTGACACACTTAGTTGCCGACTGTAGTTACCAACCATAGTTATCGACCGTTGTTATCAATCGTAGTTATCAATACTAACCGTTACCAGACTACTTCCCATGCGCACAGACACTTCAGCTACGCCAGCAACCATTCTCCGTAAGGATTACACCGTCCCAGCCTTTCTGGTCGACAGCGTCGACATGGGCTTCGATCTCGATCCTGCAGCTACCCGTATCGCTACACGCATCACGATGCGCCGCAATCCAGCCAGCAGCAGCAAGGAAATCGTCTTGTTCGGCGAGGAGCTGGAACTGGTGCAACTGCGCCTCAACGGCAAGCAATTGAAACCCGGCCAGTACCAGCTGGAAGCCGGTAAATTGCGCATCGCATCGGCGCCGGCCAAGGTGGTGCTGGAAATTGAAACGCTGACCAGTCCAGAGAAAAATACCTCGTTGATGGGTCTGTATGTGTCCAACGGTAATTTCTTCACCCAGTGCGAAGCCGAAGGCTTCCGCAAGATTACTTATTTCCCTGACCGTCCCGATGTGATGGCCAAATATACCGTCATGCTGCGCGCCGACAAGAAAAAATATCCGGTGCTGCTGTCGAACGGCAATCTGATCGAAGAGGGCGATCTGGCCGACGGCCGCCACTACGCCAAATGGGAAGACCCGTTCAAGAAACCGTCTTATCTGTTTGCGCTGGTGGCTGGCGATCTGGTTTGCCAGGAACAGAAATACACCTTGAAATCCGGTCGCGAAGTCTTGCTGCAAGTCTGGGTCGAAGACGGCAACCTGGATAAGACCCAGCACGCCATGGATTCGCTGATCAACAGCATTCGCTGGGATGAAGAGCGGTTCGGCCTGGAACTAGACCTGGATCGTTTCATGATCGTTGCCGTTGGCGATTTCAACATGGGCGCGATGGAAAACAAGGGCCTGAACATTTTCAACACCAAATATGTGTTGGCCAATTCGCGTATCGCTACCGATGTCGACTACGCCAATATCGAAGCGGTGGTCGGCCATGAATATTTCCACAACTGGACCGGCAATCGCGTCACCTGCCGCGACTGGTTCCAACTGTCCTTGAAAGAAGGCCTGACCGTGTTCCGCGACCAGGAATTTTCGGCGGACATGGTCGGCACCGACAGCGGCCGCGCCGTCAAGCGGATTGACGACGTGCGCGTCTTGCGCCAGGCCCAGTTCCCTGAAGACGCCGGTCCGATGGCGCACTCGGTGCGGCCTGATTCTTATGTCGAAATCAATAATTTCTACACCGTGACGATTTATGAAAAGGGCGCCGAAGTAGTGCGCATGTACCAGACTTTGTTTGGTCGCGACGGTTTCCGCAAGGGCATGGATTTGTACTTCGAGCGCCATGACGGGCAAGCGGTCGAGTGCGACGATTTCCGTGCCGCGATGGTGGACGCCAATGGCCGCGATCTGAGCCAGTTCGAACGCTGGTACAGCCAGGCCGGTACGCCGCGGGTACAAGCGCAGAGCAAGTACGACGCCGCCAGCAAGACCTATGAGCTGACACTGTCGCAGACTTGCGCGCCAACCCCGGGCCAGGCCAAGAAATTGCCATTTCATATCCCGGTAGCAGTCGGCCTGCTCGACAGCAAAGGTAACGACATGCCGTTGCGTTTGCAGACAGACGGCAAGGGCAAGGCCAGCGGTGACGCCGGTGCCGCAACCACTCGCGTACTCGAACTGACCAAAGCGCAGCAGACCTTCCGTTTTGTCGATGTCGCCGAACAACCGGTGCCTTCGATCTTGCGTAATTTTTCTGCGCCGGTGGTGCTGGACGCCGCATACAGCGACGCCGAGCTGGCTTTCCTGCTGGCGCACGACAGCGATCCATTCAATCGCTGGGAAGCCGGCCAGCGCCTGGCTACGCGTAGCTTGCTGGCGCTGACTGCAGCGGCCCAGGATGCCTCGCAAGCCGGCCATGTGGCGACGCTGCAAGATGTCTTGGACAATGCAGCTTCCAACAGCGGCGCACTAAGCGAAGCATTTAGCCTGATCCTCAACGATGCAACACTCGACGCCGCTTTCCGTGAGCAAACCTTGACGCTGCCGTCGGAAGCGCTGCTGGCAGAACAGACTGACGTGATTGATCCGCAAGCGATCCACAAGTCGCGCCAGTATCTGCGTGGCAAACTGGGGCAGGCGCTCAAGGACGATCTGCTGGCGGCTTATCACGCCAATCAAACGCCGGGCGCTTACAGTCCCGATGCAGAAGCATCCGGCAAGCGCGGCTTGAAGAACGTCGCCTTGGCGTATCTGATCCAGGCCGACGACGCTGTTGCGCATGCACTGGCGCAGCAGCAATACGATAACGCCAACAACATGACCGACCGCCTGGCCGCACTGGTTGCGCTGACCAACAGCAGCGCGCCGGGCAAGGCTGCCGCCCTGGAAAAATTCTATAAAGATTTCGAACAGGAAGCATTGGTCATCGACAAATGGTTCGCCCTGCAAGCTACGGCTCACACCGCCGATGTCGCGGCGATCCGCGCTTTGTCGGAACATCCAGCCTTCACGCTGAAAAATCCGAATCGCGCGCGCAGCCTGATTTTCAGTTTCTGCAGCGGCAATCCGGTCAATTTCCACGCGGTCGACGGCAGCGGTTATGAGTTCTGGGCAGACCAGGTGATCGAACTTAACGGCGTCAACCCGCAAGTGGCTGCGCGCCTGGCGCGCAGCCTGGATCGCTGGCGCAAATATGCGCCCGTGCTGCAGGAAAAAATGCGTGCCGCCTTGCAGCGTGTCGCAGAAGCACCACACTTATCGAAGGACGTACTGGAAGTCATCGGCAAAGCGCTCGCCAATTGATTTTTGCGGTTTTTGCCGTTTTTGCAATTTCGCGGCCGATGGCGGGTTTGCCCGGCGATCGGCCATGAAAAGCCACAACAAAGAAAGAGCAATATGAAACGTATTAGTCTTACCCAGCACCTGATCGAGCAACAGCGTTTGCATAACAGCATTCCGGCAGAACTGCGCCTGTTGATTGAAGTAGTCGGGCGCGCCTGCAAAACCATCAGTCACGCGGTCGGCAAGGGTGCGCTGGGTGAAGTGCTGGGCAGCGCCGACAGCGAAAACGTGCAAGGTGAAGTGCAGAAGAAACTGGATATCATTTCCAATGAAATCCTGCTGGAAGCCAATGAATGGGGCGGCCATCTGGCGGCCATGGCTTCGGAAGAAATGGAATCGATTCATCCGATTCCAAACCGCTATCCGCAAGGCGAATACATGTTGCTGTTCGACCCGCTCGACGGCTCCAGCAATATCGACGTCAATGTCTCGATCGGCACCATTTTCTCGGTACTGAAAGCACCGGACGGCATGAAATCGCCAACCGAAAAAGATTTCATGCAATCAGGCCGCAAGCAGGTTGCCGCCGGCTACGCCGTCTACGGCCCGCAAACCATGCTGGTGCTGACTACCGGCAACGGCGTGCATTGCTTTACCCTGGATCGTGAAATGGGTTCGTGGGTATTGACCCAGCGCGACATGCAGATCCCGGCCGAGACCAAGGAATTTGCGATCAATGCATCCAATGCCCGCCACTGGCACCCGCCGGTCACGCGTTACGTCAACGAGATGCTGGCCGGCAGCACCGGGCCGCGCCAAAAAGATTTCAACATGCGCTGGATTGCATCGATGGTGGCCGACGTCCATCGCATCCTGAACCGCGGCGGCATCTTCATGTACCCGGCCGACGCCCGTGAGCCGGACAAGCCAGGCAAGCTGCGCCTGATGTACGAAGCCAATCCGATGGCTTTCATCGTCGAGCAAGCAGGCGGCGCCGCCACCGACGGCAAGCAGGCGATCCTGGATATCCAGCCGGAGAAATTGCACCAGCGCGTGCCGGTGTTTCTCGGTTCGAAAAGCGAAGTCGAACTGGTGACGCGTTATCATCAAGAATAGGCAGGAACCCGCTCCGTGAGATCAGGTCTGATACAGGGTAGGGACCAGGTTTTACGGAGCGCCACGACGGTCAGGCGTCAGACCTAGTAAAATCGCATACCTGTAAGCCGGCGTGCCTGCAGCAATATTTATCAATATGAAGACAAGAGGAAAAGATTGAAAACTGCACTAATCGGAGATAAGGACATCCCCGAGTTCGATCACGACATCATGACCAATCTGCTGATCAAGACGGTCGAACTGAACGTCGTCAGGCAAGAGCAGATGTTGCTCGGCATCCGCAATGCGAAACAGGAAATTTACCGTGTTATCGGCGCTTCCAGCAGCAAACAATTCAACAACGCTTCGGAAGAGCTGGAAGACCTGGGTTTGATTAATGAACTGGACGAAGTCGATCGCGACAAGAATGGCTACGACGCGATTTTCGGTTTGACCGGGTAACATCCGGCCTGCAGATACTGTCAGCTCGATGGGCTGACAGGATTTAACCTGGAAGCTATCTGCCTTCCGTTCTCCTCCCTTTCCTCCTTCGTTCATCCCGCTCTTCTACTTGCGATCAGAATAAGCCAGCAAAAAGCGCTGCAATTTTGACTTCATTATATTCCCGTATGGAAATATAATGGCCGCTGCATTCAACTAGGGAACAGAATAATGAAAGCAGTCATTGCACTGACGGTGCTAACGATCATTATCATGGCGGTGATTGCCGTGGTCACCAGGGAGAAGCAGGCGGCGCAACAGAAACGCCGCGAGTACATCAAGAAAAAGCCTCTATCCAGCAACGAACAGATCATGTACTGGCGGCTGGTCGGCGCCTTGCCGGACTATATGGTGCTGGCGCAAGTCGGTTTGAGCCGTTGCCTAGGCACCAAGGGCAGCGGCGGCCTCGACGCCCTGACATCAAAGAACCTGGATTTCGTGATTTGCGATAAGGCCAGCGATGTGGTGGCGGTGATTGAAATAGACAACAAGAGTTACAACAGCAAGATTCTCAGCAAAGAGGATGAAAGAAAGTACAAGGCGCTGAAAAAAGCGGGCATCGACATCATCAGATGGCGCGCAAATTCGCTGCCGAGCGAAGCCGACATCCGCGAGCGATTCACACTGCTGGATCCGAGCAAAAAACTGAGAGTGGTGAAAAGTAAAAGCCGTCAAACCAGCATATTCGGAATAGGCATAGGCAAATATCGCAATACCGGCGCCGGCTGAGGCGAGTTGGAAAACCTATACAGCTTGCTGCTTTATACCGTAATCACACAGTTACGGCCCTGGTTTTTTGCGCGATAAAGACGCTCGTCCGCGGCACGGAAAATCGTATCAATGGTGCTGCCGTCGTGGCCAAATTGCGCTACCCCGATGCTGACCGTGAGTATCACTTTGGGAATGACGATGCTGGCGAACATGGTGTTTTCCGTTGCCGACCTGATGCGCTCGCCGATCGCCACAGCCACTTCCAGCGTCGCTTGCGGCAGCAAGACCATGAACTCTTCGCCGCCCATGCGCGCCACTACGTCATAGGGACGAATCTCTTCCAGGCATTTCTGGACGAAGCCCTGCAACACTTCATCACCCACCTGATGACCGTAATGATCGTTGATGGCCTTGAAATTATCCAGATCAAGAGCCAGCAAGGCGAACGACAGGCGGTCACGCTTCGCCCTGGCGATTTCGGCGTCCACTCTTTCGATAAAATTGCGGCGGTTGGCGGCGCCGGTCAAGGGATCGGTGGATGCCAGATGTTCCAGCATCTGGTTGCTATGCTTTAACTCTTGCAGCGCATTTTCCGTTCTCACCATCGCCATCGCCAGACGATTCACCATTTCTTCCTGATTGTAGATATTGGCGAATGAACGGGTGGTGTGAAATGCCTGGATGATGCCGTAGCTGAGGAAGAAAAATCCGCCGGCAAAAATGACGTGGGCCAGCCACCACATATGATTCCAGGGGCGGCCAAAAATGAAGGCCAGCGATGACAAACCGAACAGGGCGATCGAAATGCCGAAAATCGTCATCATCGGCGAGCGGATCCGGCCGGCCAGCATGATAGCCAGGTTGACCGCCGAAAAGAACAGCGCACCGCCTTCCATCGTCAGACGGACCGCCGGATTGCCGGCAATCGCCGAATAGGCGAGAATCGCCACCGCGATGTCGGCCAGTAAAAACATCGCTATCCATATCAGCCATGAGCGCGGATTGAGACGTTGTTCAGGCGTGTCCGACTCCTGGTTGAACGACAATAAGCCAATCAGCAGCAAGATCGCCATCGCCAGCCGGGACGCCGGGCCGTACAGCAGGAACAACCAGATGTTGTGATGCGCCATGCCGGTAAAGACGCCGTGCAGGGCATAAATCAAGGTAAACCCGAGAAACCCCAAAGTCAGCCAGCGCAGCAGCGGCTCTCCCGACGACAGGTAACAGCGCCAACTCACATAGGTAACGAACAGACCTTCGAGAGTGGCGGCGGCAATCGCGATTTCGTGGAACAGGTGATTTTCAAATTTGAGCGCCGGATCCTGGAAGAAATACAGGTAGGCAATCAGAACAGCGGGGGATAATGCGAAAGCGGCGATCAGGAAGGCCGCGTAAATTTTGGTCACCCGGCGAATTGGCTCTGGCCTGTCACCGATATTTGCACTCATGTCCATATGCATCCTCACCGAGATGATGGTTCCGTCATTAAACGGCGGCATGTCAGTCCACAAAATTATTGCCGAAAACAAGTTCCTGTAAGCAAGGTAACAAACATTCTCGTAAGAAAACAGGCCCACGCAAAAAAATATTTCAAGCATCGCCGGGATTTTGGCAAGATTGCATATACGGCATTAAAAGGAGAGCTACATGAGTGAGCAGTCAAAGAGCGGCGAGTTTGCCAACTTACGCGATCAAATCCGCCAATTCGTTAGCGAACGCGACTGGGATCAGTTTCATACTCCCAAAAATCTGTCCGCCGCGCTGTGTGTTGAAGCGGCTGAACTTCTTGAGCATTTTCAATGGCTGCCAAGCGGAAGTGCCGACGAACTCGGTCCGGCCAAGTTGCTGCAGGTCCGGCATGAAATGGCTGATGTACTGGTTTACCTGATCCGTCTGGCCGATAAGCTCGATGTCGATCTCAGTGCGGCAGTGTCAGAAAAAATGGTGCTCAACCGGATCAAATATCCGGCAGATAAGGTGCGTGGCGATGCGCGCAAATACTCGGAATACAAGGACTAGCAACTAGCGGTCAACGGCAGCAATCCTTGATTTTCACGTCTCTCAAGCGCTGGCAATCCAGTTAGGGTTTTCAAGGTTTGGCCAGCTTGCCGTTTGCCAAGGCAGTCGTGTTCAGGCACTCACCCTCTGCCCAGGTTTCCCGCAGCGTAGTGCGTAAGGTGCGCAGATGTTGCTGCTGCTCACGCAGCGTATCCATGAGTTGCTTGATCTCCTGCAGCCGGCCGTCCAGCTTGCGCAGCAACTCATCCTTGGACAGTTCCTCATCGCTGGCGAACACGCTGCGGATAGCGTCCAGCGAAAATCCCAGGCTCTGCGCCATCTGGATCCGGCGCAGGCGTTCGACGGCCGCCTCTGCATAGTCGCGATAGCCGTTGCTCCCGCGTTCAGGCTTGGGCAGCAAACCGCTTTGCTCGTAATAGCGGATCGCCGAGGGCGCCATGCCGGTTTTGTCCGCCAGTTCACCAATCTTCATATCGCTTGACCTTAAAGTTGACTTCAAGCTTAGCATACAGTATTTCCTACTCTCGCTAGCGAGCCCGCCATGACCTCAATCATGTTTTCATCTTTGCAACTGCCGAACGGCAGCCTCCTACCCAACCGCCTGGCCAAGGCCGCCATGGAAGAAAATATGGCTGACCGTGGCCAACTGCCCGGCGCTGCCATCCACCGCTTATACCGGGCCTGGGCCGACGGCGGCGTCGGCCTGATCATCACCGGTAATGTCATGATCGACGGCCGGGCGCTGACCGGCCCAGGCGGCATAGTGCTGGAAGCCGAGACGCCATTGCGACCTTTCATGCAATGGGCCGAGGCTGCAAAACACAAGGGCGCACAGGTATGGATGCAGCTCAATCATCCCGGCCGTCAGGTGATGGCCGCCATGGGCGGCGCGGCTTGGGCGCCGTCAGCGCTGGCGCTGGACATGGGCAAGCACAGCAAGCTGTTCGTACAGCCCAAAGCCATGAGCGATGCCGAGATCCAGGAAGTCATCACGCGCTTTGCCGCCAGTGCCGCCGCTGCCGAGCGGGCAGGATTTACCGGGGTCGAGATCCACGCCGCCCATGGTTATCTGATTTCACAATTCCTGTCGCCTTTGAGCAATCAACGCAGGGATGAATGGGGTGGCAGCCTGGCCAACCGGGCGCGCTTGTTGCTGGACGTGGTGCGCGCAGTGCGCGCCGCAGTCTCGGCCAGCTTTTGCATCGCGGTAAAACTCAACTCCGCCGATTTTCAGCGCGGCGGCTTTAGCGAAGACGACGCCAGGCAAGTCATCCTGTGGCTCAATGACTTGCAGGTGGATCTGGTCGAACTGTCTGGCGGCAGTTACGAAAGTCCCGCGATGCAAGGACGTACCGCAGATGGCCGTAGCTTGGCGCGTGAAGCTTATTTCCTGGAGTTTGCCAAAGAACTGGCCGCCGTCGCCCGTATGCCGGTAATGACCACTGGCGGGATCAGCCGCAAGGCGGTGGCAGAGCAAGTTCTCGCCAGCGGCGTGGCGGTGGCGGGCATGGCGACGGCGTTGGCGATTGTTCCCGATTTGCCGGCGCAATGGCTGGCGGGCGGTGATCAGACTGCACACAGTCCGCAAGTCGATTGGAAGGATCAGGTGATGGCGGCAGTGGCGCGCATGGCCCTGGTCAAACGCCGCTTGCGTTTGCTCGGCGCCAGTCGCACGGCGGCGGCCAATCATTCGCCGCTAGTGAGTTTAATTATCGATCAGTTGCGCACGCGCCGTCTGACACGGCGCTATCGGCGCTGGTCGCAGGCGCGGGCTTGAGTAAGTCGCCGCGTCCATGCGGCCGGATTTGATCGCTACAGACTGATCTTGCCGCGGCCGATTTCGATGACCTTGCCGCCCACCTGGATGGCAGAGTCGGCCGTCACTTTAAGCCGCAACAGACAGGGCCGCTGCACTGCTTCGCCTTGCTCGATTTCATATTCCACAGGCAGCGCATGGCGATTGGCGATCAGCCAGCCGCCAAGGTTGGCGCAAGCCGATCCGGTGCCGGGATCTTCGGCCACGCCGCCGCCTTGCTTGGAAAAGAAGTAACGGGAGAGCACCCGGCCAGGCTGATCTGGATCGAAAGCAAACACGTATACGGTCTTGCGCTCAAGGCTGCTTTCAGGCCAGGCGTCAAGCTGCGCGCTTTCGGGATGCGCGCGGCGCACAGCGTCCGTGCTGCGCAACGCTACCAGCAACTGATCGGCGCCGGTGTCGACCCACACAGGCGGGGCTAGCAAATCGTGCTCGTTCAAGCTGAGTAATTCCGCCATTTTCGCTTGTGTCAGGTTTGCCGGCGCTGTCTTCGGTTCACCACTCTGAGGGGCGGTGAAAGTCCAGATATCGCCTGCGGCGCGTACCGGGACTATGCCAGCCGTGAATTCCAGCGAGAGTGCGTCGCCGGTGCCGGCCAGGTCGCGCACCACATGCGCAGTGCCCAGCGTCGGATGGCCGGCAAACCGCATTTCATAACCGGGCGTGAAAACTCGCACGCGGGCGTCGGCGCGCTCGGAGGGCAGGATAAACGTGGTTTCCGATAGGTTGAACTGCAGTGCCAGCGCTTGCATGGTGGCGTCGTCCATGCCGCGCGCGTCTTCAAATACGCACAGCTGATTGCCGCCGAAAGTGGATTCTGCAAAGACGTTGAGGATGCGGAAGGCGTAGGTGGTCATAGAAAACCTGCTGTTCTGATAAGAGGGAAATTCTAGCAGGTAAATTGCAGCAAACCAGTCTCGTTGAAGGTTCGGTTTTTTTAGATATTCCCTTGACAATACGTCAAACAAAGCGCAAAAGTTTTCTTTGTCCCATCCATGAAATAAATGGGCGTTGGAGGCAAAAAATGGACTTCAATTTGCCGGAATTGATCGAGCTGGAGAGCATTATTCAGGAGGGACAACCTTACCTGGAAGCTCGCTCAGTGTGCGAAATCGAATTGAAGGGCCATCACTTTCCGATCTATGTCTTGTCTATCGGCAGCAAAAATCCGGAGGCGCCGGCGGTCGGTTTTTTCGGCGGCGTTCACGGTCTGGAACGCATCGGCACCCGAGTTCTCCTGGCCTTCTTGCACAGCTTGCTGGCACGCTTGAAATGGGATGCGGTATTGCATCACCAATTGGCGTCGGTACGTTTGATTTTCATGCCTTTGGTGAATCCTGCCGGGATGTGGGACAGTACCCGCAGCAACCCGAGAGGCGTGGACCTGATGCGCAATGCGCCGATAAACTCCAGCGAGAAAGTCTTTTTTCTGCTGGGCGGACAACGCATCAGCTCGCATTTGCCCTGGTACCGCGGGGCAAGCAACATGCCGATGGAAGCCGAGGCCCAGGCACTGTGCAACGTCGTGCAACAAGAGCTGCTGAGCCGCCCATTCAGCATTGCGCTGGATTGCCACTCCGGTTTCGGATTGAAGGATCGCATCTGGTTTCCCTACGCCTGCAGCCGGACGCCGATGCGGCACTTGCCGCAAGTTCTCGCTCTCAAGGATCTGTTTAATCAAACCTACCGCGAACACGATTATTTGTTCGAGGCGCAAAACTGCCAGTATCTGACCCATGGCGATTTGTGGGACTACCTTTACCTGCAAGTATCAGCCAGCAGTGATCGGGTTTTTCTGCCGCTCACGCTGGAGATGGGATCCTGGCTTTGGGTAAAAGAAAATCCGCGTCAGCTGTTTTCCCGCCTGGGCATGTTCAATCCCAAATCACCCGGACGTTTGCATCGCGTGCTGCGCAGCCACCTGGTATGGCTCGATTTTCTGACCAGGGCCGCCGGCGCGCATCAGTATTGGGTGCCAGGCAATCCTGAGCGACCGGAACAACACGAGGCGCGCCATGAGTAAATGGGTGTTTCTGAGAGGGCTGATGCGGGAGACGCGGCACTGGGGAAAGTTTCCGGAGCTGTTCCGTTCGATGGTGCCGGAGGCCGATATCACACTTCTCGATTTACCCGGAAACGGCAGCCTGCACGCGCTCAAAAGCCCGATGCGAGTGGAGCAGATGACAGATTCCTGCCGCCGACAGCTGTTGAGCCAGCATATCGCGCCGCCCTATTATTTGTTAGCCTTATCTTTGGGTGGAATGGTCGCAACCGATTGGGCTGCGCGTTATCCGGATGAAGTCGATGGCTGTGTTCTGCTCAATACCAGCTTACGTCCTGTCAGCCCATTCTATCGACGCCTGAGGCCGCGCAATTATCCGGCACTGCTGGCTCTTGGTCTGTTAGGTCTGCATAAGCGCAATGTCGGGCGGCAGGAAAGTCTCCTGTTGCGCTTGACCAGCAATCAATGCGCGCAGCAAGCGGAGGTGCTGGCTGACTGGATCAGTTATCAACGCGACCATCCGGTCACCTATCGGAACGCCTTGCGCCAGCTATGCGCGGCAATCCGTTATCGCGCGCCCGCGCACGCGCCGCCGCCGCCGCTGCTGATTCTTGCCAGCGGCGCGGACCGCTTGATCGATCCACGCTGCTCACAGCAGCTGGCGCATCGATGGCAGGCATCCTTGGCGACACAAGCCAGCGCTGGTCACGACCTGCCGCTGGATGCCGGGCATTGGGTGGCGGAACAAGTGCGGGATTGGCTGGCGAGCTCTTCCCATGCGTCTTGGTAACGGAGGTGGTGGTGGGATCAAAAAGAGGTTCCTGGGGAAGCTGGAGCCTCTTTTCAAATTGGTGCCGATGACCGGAATCGAACTGGTGACCTACGCGTTACGAGTGCGTTGCTCTACCAACTGAGCTACATCGGCGTCGCCGCCATATCTGGCGGATTTGCCAATTGTAGCAAGGAATTTAGCGGAAAGCGAAGCTCTGTCAGGGAACCGGAATCCAGAGGTTGTGCAGGCCGCTTAGCAGTCGGCTAAGACGACGCCGTCCATAGCGCCTGAAAATCAAATCAATGCTCTGCCTGGTCGAGATCTACGCTCCGCTCCGGACGGCAGCGGTAAATTTCGCGGAAGGCCGCCAAGCGCGGCTGCAATGCTGCGTGGCGCTGCGCATTTGGCGTAAATGCTTCCCGTAACGGCGGCTTGGCGCAGATCACGGCTTCCTTGCCGGGCTGGTCGTTGGCCGCTAGCCAAGCCAGGCGGGCCGCGCCCAGCGCGCCGCCGGTTTCGCTGCCGACATGGGTCACCATGCGTACATTCAAGGCATCGGCGATCAGTTGCGCCCAGTAGGGGCTGCGCGAACCGCCGCCTACCAGCGACAATTCCGTGACTTCGGTGCCGGCGGTGTGCAAGGCGTTCAGGCCGTCGGCCATCCCGAAGGTGACGCCTTCGATCACGGCGTAACCTAGCGCGGCGCGGCCGTGGGCGTGCGACAGGCCGTGGAATACGCCTTGCGCATAGGGATCGTTGTGCGGCGTGCGTTCACCGGATAAGTAGGGCAGGAATAGCGGCGCGTTTTCCAGCGCGCTTGAGGCGAGCTCGGCGATTTCTTGCAGCAATGTGGCTTCGTCGACGCTGACCAGCCGGCAGAACCAGCGCAGGCAGCTGGCCGCCGACAGCATCACGCTCATCTGGTGCCAGCGGCCGGGCAGGGCGTGGCAGAAGGCATGTACCGCTTGGGCTGGATTAGGACGGAAACGGTCGTTGACGACGAACAACACGCCCGAGGTGCCGAGCGAGACGAAACCGTCGCCGGGATTCACCGCGCCTATGCCTACCGCACTGGCGGCGCCGTCGCCGCCGCCGCCGGCGACGATCACTTCGCGCGACAAGCCCCAGGCCTCCGCCACTTCAGGCAATAGCGTACCGGACGATTCTCCGCCTTCCACCAGGCGCGGCATGTGCGAGCGGCGCATGCCGGTGGCGGCCAGCAATTGGTCCGACCAGTCGCGCTTGGCGACATCCAGCCAAAGGGTGCCGGCCGCATCGGACGGTTCGGAAACCTTGTTGCCGGTCATTTTCAGGCGCAGCCAATCCTTAGGCAGCAACACCATCTGCATCGCGGCAAATACTTCCGGTTCATGCCGCGCCAGCCATAGCAGCTTGGGAGCGGTAAAACCGGGCATGGCCAGATTGCCGGCGATCTGGTGCAATTGCGGTGCGCGCTCGGTCAGCTCGGCGCATTCGCTGATGCTGCGCAAGTCGTTCCATAAAATCGCCGGCCGCAATACGCGATCTTGCACATCGAGCAGCACCGCGCCATGCATCTGGCCCGACAGGCCGACGGCGCGCACGGCGCGAAACTGCGCCGGCGCTTTTGCACGCAGCTTGGCGATGGTGTCGCAGGTGGCTTGCCACCATTGTTCGGGATCTTGTTCCGACCAGCGCGGTTGCGGCCGCGATACGGTTAACGCACAACCGGCGTCGGCCAGCAGATTGCCGGCCTGATCCATCAGGACTACCTTGACTTCCGAGGTGCCCAGGTCGATGCCCAGATACATGTCTCCACCCTTACGCGATTGCACTTCTATAAACCTACTGCGCGGCCCAATCTCTGGTCTGCGATGCTCGCTACGGTTTATAGAGGCGCTGTTAAGTCACTATTATTTTTTCCAGCAAGCCAGTTCTGAACCTTGACCAACGCTTCCCGCAGCTGAAACTCAAGCTGCGAGCTGCCAGCTAGTGTGCCCCATAAGGCCGGATCGGCGCAATAGGCGCGCACCGGGTCGGCGCTGTCCAGCATGGCCCGGGTGGCGGCTTTATCGAAGATGCCGTCTTGATAAGCGTAGGGTAGTTGGCCTTTGGCCCAGCGTTGCAGGAATATGAAGAATAGCGCCGGCAAGATCAGGGTGGCGTGCGGCACCACGCCGCGTGCGAAACATTCCTGCAGGGTCGGCACGATGAAGCCGGGGATTTTCGAGAAGCCGTCGGCGGCAACCCGCTGGTTGCTGTCCTGGATATTCGGATTGCCGAAGCGTTCCAGCACCACGTCGCGATAATTTTCCAGATCGAGCGGGCTCGGCGTCAGGCAAGGAATGACGTCTTGCGTGACATAGTCGTAGGCCATCTTGCGGATATCCGCGCGGGCGCAGCCTTCGTGGATATAGCTCAGCCCGACCAGCGTGCCGGCCCAGGCGATGCAGCTATGGGTGGCGTTGAGTATGCGGATCTTGGCTTCTTCGTAGGGCAGCACCGACTGCACCATTTCGACGCCGACTTTTTCCAGCGCGGGACGGCCTGCGGCAAACTTGTCTTCGATCACCCACTGGATGAACGACTCCGCCATCAGCGCGCAGGGATCGGCCTGGCCGCATGCTTGCGCCACGCGTGTCCTGACTTCTTCGGTAGGGCGCGGCGTGATGCGATCGACCATCGAGTTGGGGCTGCTGGTGTGTGCGGCCACCCATTGCTGCAGCTCGGTTTCGCCGCGCAACGCCAGGAACTGCAGCAAGCCGTCGTGGAAACGTTCGCCGTTGTGCCGCAGGTTGTCGCAATTGAGCAGGGTGAGCGGGCCGCCGTTGGCAGCGGCGCGCGCGCGCAGGATGGCGGTCAGCGCGCCGTAGATCGTGTTCAGTTCGCCTTGCAGATCGGCGGCGAGATCCGGATTGCCGGTGTCCAGACGGTGATGATGATCGAGATAATAACCAGCTTCGGTGACCGTGAATGAAATTATCCTAGTGGCGGCTTTTGCACCAAACGCTGTCAACTCAAGCAGCGCCGCATCCCAGGGCACGATGGTCTTGATCGAACGGATCGTTTCGTAGTTGCGCACGCCGCCTGGCGTCACGGTTTCCAGCGTATAGGCGCCGCCTTGCCGCTCCAGCGCATCCAGCAGCGGTGTCATGTCGTCACGGATATTGGCCAGGGCGAGTGACCAGCCGGCGCCGCCGGCTTCTCTCAAATGATGCAGATACACCGCCTGGTGCGCGCGATGGAAGGAGCCGGCGCCGATGTGCAGCCAGAGATTATCGGCAGGTTCAGCAGCGGTAGCGGAGGAAGTGACTTGCATGGTGTGTCCTGAATAAATAATGGCGAACGCCGCTTTTGTAAATAATGCTTTATGCGGTTTGCGCCGCAGCCGTCACCGCCTGTGCCACGGACGCAGTTGCATCCAGCCGGCGCAAGGCGCGGCCGTTTTGATCGAACAGATGGCAACGCTGCGGATCGGCAGACACGCCGATCTCGCTGCCGTGCTGCATGTTCACGGTATCGGCCACGCGCAGCACCAACGGTTCTCCGGACACCGACGAATCGGCGTACAGATAGGAAAAATCGCCGAGCGCTTCCAGCACCGTGAATTTTGCTTTCAGCATCGGTTTGTGCGAGTCAAGCATCAGGTGTTCGGCCCGCACGCCGATGCTGACCGGAGCGCCGATCTGCAAGCCGCTGCCATCGACCGCTACCGATTGACGGCCGCCGGTGGCGAGTTGGACCAGCACGCCGTGACTGGCGACAGCCGCCACTTTGCCGTCGATGAAATTCATTTTTGGCGAACCAATGAAACCCGCAACAAAACGATTCGCAGGGTGATGGTAGAGCTGCTGCGGCGAGCCGACCTGTTCGACCCGGCCGGCAGACAGCACCACGATCTTGTCGGCCAGCGTCATGGCTTCGATCTGGTCGTGGGTGACGTAGATCATGGTGGTCTTGAGCTGATCGTGCAGCCGCGAAAATTCAAGGCGCATCTTGACCCGCAAGGCAGAATCCAGATTCGACAATGGCTCGTCGAACAGGAATACGCTAGGCTCACGCGTGATGGCGCGGCCGATGGCGACCCGCTGGCGCTGGCCGCCCGACAAGGCCTTTGGCTTGCGATCCAGCAAATGATCGATGTGCAAGGTCTTGGCGGCGCGCTGCACTGCCGTGTCGATTTCCTGTTTCGATTTGCCGGCGATCTTGAGGCCGAAAGCCATGTTGTCGTACAGCGTCATGTGCGGATACAGCGCGTATGACTGGAACACCATGGCGATGCCGCGCTTGGCTGGCGGCACATCGTTCATGCGGGTATCGCCGATGAACAGGTCGCCGCTGCTGATGTCTTCCAAGCCGGCGATCATGCGCAGCAGAGTGGATTTTCCGCAGCCGCTGGGGTCGACGAAGACGACGAATTCGCTGTCGTCGATGTCGAGGTTGATATCGCGCATGACTTCATTGTCGTCGTAGCTCTTGATAAGATTTCTGATCGTTACGCCTGCCATGATGGTCTCCTTCTGTTTTGTTCGTAGAGTGCCGCCGCGTATTCACCATTCACCGATGTCAGGTGCCGCGGCGGTTCCGTGGAATTACACTGTTTGTGTTCCGAGCAGTTCTGCCAGCTGTCGCATGTCGTCGAATATCCGCTCGGCGCCGGCTGCCAGCAATCTCGCGCCGGCTTGCTTGCGGTCGTGCGCAACGCCGGTGAAGCCGATGACGCGGATGCCGGCGGCGACGGCCGAACGGACACCGGTGGTGCTGTCGTCAATCGCGATGCATTGCTGCGGCGCCACGCCAAAGCCGGCAGCAGCGGCCAGGTAGACGTCGGGCGCTGGCTTGGGATTGCCTATCTCATGGCCGCTATGGATATGGCCCTCAAACAAGTCCAGCAAATCGCAGCGCCGCAAGCCGGCAACGATGCGATCCAGGCTGCTGTTGCTGGCCACCGCTTTGGGCAACGAGATTGCCGCCAACGCTTGCCTGACGCCGGGCACCGAGCTGACTTCGTCGCTGCAGGCGCGACTCACGGCCTGGTTGATCGCGCTGTAGTCCGCTGCCGCCAGTCCCAATTTGAACTTGCTGTCTATTTCATCCAGCAGCAGGTCGGTCATCATGCCCAGCCGGTCGGCGATTGCGCTGTGCAACGCGGATTTGACTTCGGCCTGCGACTCTGGCTGAGACAGATACGGCGTCAGCTCGCGATGCAAAACATTGAGGGCAATGCTTTCGCTATCCAGCAAAACGCCGTCGCAGTCGCAGATGAGGTGGCTAATCTGAATATTCATCGTTTTATCCATTGAAATGCGTCATTTCACCGCGCCAAAGGTGAGACCGCGCACCAGTTGCTTTTGCGCCAGCCAGCCGAGCACCATGATCGGGGCAATCGCCAGCAGTGAGGCGGCTGACAGTTTGGCCCAGAACAGCCCCTCGGGATTCGAATAGGAGGCGATGAATACCGTCAACGGCGCACCGCTGACGCTGGTCAGGTTGATGCTCCAGAACGCTTCGTTCCACGACAGGATGATCAGCAGCAAGGCGGTCGAGACCAGGCCCGGCATGGAGGTAGGCAGCAGCAGGTACAGCATTTCCTGCCAGGCGTTGGCGCCGTCGATGCGCGCCGCTTCCAGGATTTCCTTCGGCACATCGTTGAAGTAGGTAAACGCCATCCACACCGCGATCGGCAAGTTGATCAGGGTGTAGATGATGGTCAGGCCGGTCACCGTATCGAGCAGGCCGGTATTCTTGGCCAGCAGGTAGATCGGGATCAGCACACCGACGGCGGGCATCATCTTGGTCGACAGCATCCACAGCAGCAGCTTTTGGGTCCGCGCGGTGGGGAAGAACGCCATCGAATACGCTGCCGGCACCGCGATCAGCAGCGCTAGAACGGTCGAGCCGAGCGAGACGATCAGCGAGTTGCTGACGAAGTTCATGTAGCTGCTGCGTGCCAGCACTTCGTGGAAACTTTCCAGTGTCGGCCAGAAGATCAGGGTCGGCACGTAGGCTTGATGCTCGGTCTTGAAGGCGGTGATCGCAACCCAGAAAATAGGAAAGAACAGGACGATGGCGCAAGCCCACGCGACCAAGCCCAGCCACAGGCGGCTTTTATTTTTGGCGTTCATTTTTCGTTCGCTCCTTTCAGGTTCTTGGCCATCATCCGTACCAGGAAGAACGACACAATATTGGCCAGGATCACGGCGAAGATACCGCCGGCCGAGGCGATGCCGATATCGAACTGTTGCAAGCCGATGGAATACACCAGGTAGGCCAGATTGGTGGTCGCAGTACCAGGACCGCCGGCGGTAGTGGTGAAAATTTCGGCGAAAATCGACAGCAGGAAAATGGTTTCGATCATGATCACCACCGTGATCGCACGCTTGAGGTGGGGCAGCACCACGTACCAGAACACGCGGATAGGTCCGGCGCCGTCCAGCTGCGCCGCTTCTTTCTGTTCCATGTCGAGCGATTGCAGCGCCGTCAGCAGGATCAGGAAGGCAAACGGAATCCATTGCCAGGCGACGATCATGATGACCGACAGCATCGGATATTCAGCCAGCCAGTCGATCGGCTCCAGGCCCACCAGGCGCATGGCCCATGCCAGCAAGCCGTACACCGGATGCAGGATCATGTTTTTCCAGATAAGGGCGGCCACCGTCGGCATCACGAAGAACGGCCCGATCACCAGCAGGCGGGCAATGCCGCGGCCGAAAAACGGCTGGTCGAACAGCACCGCCAGCAGTGTGCCGGCGACCACGCTGATGACCAGCACCGAGCCGATCAGCACCAGCGTATTGAGGATAGCCGGCCAGAACGCCGGATCGTTGAACAGGAAGGCATAGTTGTCGAGCCCGACAAAGCCGGTGACGTCCGGCATCATCAGGTTATAGCGGATGACCGAGAAGTACAGCGTCATTGCCAGCGGCACGATCATCCACAGCAGCAGCAATGAGACCGAGGGTGTTTGCAACAGCCGTACCGGCTTGAATTTGCTGGGGTTTGGCCGCACCGGCAGAGCCGCGCCGGCGACCTGGACGGAAGGAGTAAGCATGATGATTTACCTCGTTACATTTTTGCGTGCCGATTGGCGGGGAGCGCAGGGCGGGTAAAAAAAACTTGCCCACCCTGCTTCAGGATAGTTACTTGATATAGCGTCCTTGACGCATCACCCGATCCGCCTGCGCCTGCGAAGTCTGCAGCGCTACTTCGACGGTCGATTTGCCAGCCAGTGCACCGGCAATCGCCTGGCCGACTACCGTGCCCAGCGATTGGAACTCAGGAATCGTCACGAACTGGATGCCGGTGTAGGGCACTTTTTGCAGCGTCGCATCTTTGGTGTCGGCCGACTGGATCGCGTTCAGCACGAAATCGGAATAGGGCGCGGCCTGCTTGTATTCAGGCGATGCATAGGTCGACATGCGGGTGCCGGGAGGCACCAGGCCCCAGCCTTTCTCCTTGGCCACCAGTTGCACGTATTCCTTGGAGGTGGCCCAGGCGGCGAATTTCTTGGCGGCGTCCTGCGATTTCGACGATTTAGGAATCGCCAGCGACCAGATCCACAACCAGTGCGCACCCTTCGGCGTGACGGCCACCGGAGAGGGCGCAAACGCTACCTTGCCGACTACCTTCGATTCCTTGCTGCTGTAGATCATGCCGGCCGCCACGGTGGCGTCGATCCACATGCCGCATTTGCCGCTGGAGAACAGCACCAGGTTTTCGTTGAAGCCGTTCGAAGTAGCGCCTTGCGGGCCGTATTTGTGCAGCAGGTCGACATAGGTGGTGACCGCATTTTTCCACTCGGGCGAATTGAGTTGCGGCTGCCATTTTTCATCGAACCAGCGGGCGCCGTAGGTATTGGCGATGGTGCTGACCAGCGCCATGTTTTCACCCCAGCCGGCTCGTCCGCGCAAGCAGATGCCGGCGACGCCGTTTTGCTTGTCGGTCAGCTTTTCAGCGAAGCCGGCGATATCCTGGAAAGTCGGGTGCTCAGGCATTTTCAGCCCCTTTGCCGCAAACAGGTCCTTGCGGTAATAGGTCATCGAACTCTCGGCGTAGAACGGCAGGGCGTACAGCTTGCCGCCTTCGGTCAAGCCTTCGCGCACGGTTTTGATCAGGTCGGCTTCATCGTAGTCGGCAGGCAGACCTTCCATCGGTGCCAGCCAGCCCTTCTTGGCCCAGATCGGCGCTTCATATGCGCCTATCGTCATCAGGTCGAACTGGCCGCTGCCTGTGGCGATGTCGGTGGTGACCCGCTGCCGCAATACGTTTTCTTCCAGCACTACCCAGCGCAACTTGATGTCAGGGTTGGCTTTTTCGAAATTCGATGAGAGTTTTTGCAATTCGATCATGTCAGGATTGTTGATCGTTGCGATGTTCAGGGTGGCCGGTGCGGCCCAGGCGCTGCTGCAAAGCATGGCCATCGAGATCAGGCTGAGCGGAAGTGGGGATGAAGCCAGGACGGCCGAAAACGAGCTGGCGCGAATGCTGCGACGTTTCATGTTTGTCTCCATGGTTGGAATGATCAATACGCCATGCCGACTTGCGCGGCTTCGCGTTATCACTTTCTCAGGCGGTGTTCATGGTTTCTGCCTGGAAAATTTATAACGTTGTCTTTTGATTCATGACGATGAAAATATTGAGCAAAAGACTTTTCGTTGAGCAAATAATCATTCATGATTCAATGCATGTCAAGGTCTTTTTGCTGAATAAATGTGTGTCGAATAGTTCTGCGGCGCTGTGCTATCTGGGACAATCCCGGTGTCGAATGCCAAAAAAACGGGGCCGACGCTGGCGATGCATGTCGTGAATCCGTATGCCCAGCGTCTCATGCCGAAAAAAGGAAATCAGATGGCATCAAGAAATGAAAAGCTGGATCTCGCCGCGCGTGCGGCGTGGATGTATTACGTGGCCGGCAATACGCAAAACGAAATCGCCGATCACCTTGGCATCTCGCGCCAGATGGCGCAGCGGCTGGTGGCTTACGCGCGCGAATCCGGCCTGGTCAAAGTCAGGGTAGAGCATCCGGTGTCGAGCTGCCTGGAACTGGCGGCCGCCTTGCAGCAGCGTTACGGCCTGGAGCAATGCTACGTGGTGCCGAGCGAAGGCGCCGGCGATAGCGTGGTCGACGACGCCGGCGTGCAGCAGATGCTGGCGGTGGTCGGGGCTGAGGTGATGGAGCGTTATCTGCAGCAGGAGACGCCGCTGGTGGTCAATGTCGGTTCAGGGCGGACCTTGAAAGCGGCGCTGGAAGCGGTCACTGAAATGGAACGGCCGCAGCACCGGATCGTGTCGATGGTCGGTGCGATCGCTGCCGACGGTTCATCGAATCGCTATGACGTGGCGCTTACCGCCGCCGACAAGATCCAGGCCCGTTTCTTTTTCCTGCCGGCGCCGCTGGTGGCTGACAATGCCGAGGACATGCGGCAGTGGTGCAGCCATCGGGTGTACCGGATCGTTGCCGATCTGGCGCAGCAGGCGGATGTCACCTTCATCGGCGTCGGCACCATTGCGCCCGGCTGCCCGATGCATGTGGACGGTTTCATTACGGCCGAGGAAGTGGCGCAATTGCAGGCGCATGGGGCGGTGGGGGAGATGATCGGACATGCGATTGCCGGCGACGGCCGCTTGATTGCATCGCCGCTTGAAGAGCGCGTCACCAGCCTGCCGCTGACCTCGCCGCCGGCAAGGCCAGTGATCGGCATGGCGGGAGGCGCCAAGAAGGCGGAGGCGATTCGGGCAGTGTTGCGGGGTGGCTGGTGGTCGGGATTGATTACCGACGAATACTGCGCGCGCTACGCGCTGCAGGATGAGTGAGCCGGCGGAGTTGAATGGGGCCGGAGTTTTTTTCGCGGGTTTTTGCGAAAATTACTCTGACCCCGCACACGGGCCACGGAGTGTGTGCCGTCACATTTGGCAACGTCTCAATGCGGAATTCACGTCAGCAGCAAAAACAACTGCAACGTCAAAATCGCGTGTTGCCATCGGATGTCAGCCATCCTTTTCACAGTTGATCATCCATGGCGTGCCGAACTGATCGACCAGCATGCCGAAACTGGCAGCCCAGAAGGTTTTTTCGTAAGGCATCTTGATCGTGCCGTCTTTTGCCAATGCAGTAAAAATGCGTGCGCCATCTGCAATCTTGTCGACATTCAGCGACACGACTATGCCCTGCATTTTTTCAAAATACCCGGGCGGGCAGTCAGAGCCCATCAATACCATGTTGTCCACTTCCAGGCGTATGTGGGCGATCTTGTCTTGCCGGTCGGGCGGCGTTTGTTCCGCCATCGGCGTTTCTTTGTTGGTCAATCTGAAGGCGATTTTCCCGCCCAGGACTTGCTGGTAGTACTTGAACGCAGCGTCGCATTGACCGTCGAAATTAAGGTAGGGATTCAATTGCATAATGTTCTCCTTTGTTGTCGCGATGAATGATGAAAACTGCGCCTGGCCTGGCGCAGCGGTATCCGTCTTTATTTTTTGGTGACGGTCTCCAGGTTGGCAAGACCGGCAGCAAAATCCTTGCCGATCATGTCGTCCATATTGAAAAACAAATCCATTAAGGCCGAGATGGCGGTGTCGCGCTCAGGGCTTTGGATTCACCCATTCGCCTATTTAGCGGCGCTTTGCTGCCGCAAGTGCTCCTCGACCGATCTCAGCTCAGGCGTGAATTCGGCGCCGAAATCTTCCATCTCGTACACTTGCCGCAGTTCCAGTTCGACCGCGCCATCGCCATCCAGGACCGGCCAGCGCTTGACCCATTCGATGGCTTCCTGTCGCGATTTCACCTGGATCATGGTAAATCCGGCCATCAATTCCTTGGTCTCGGCGAAGGGGCCGTCGAGCACGGTCGGTTTGCCCGCCGAGAATTTGATGCGCGCACCTTTGGCGCTGGGTTGCAGGCCTTCGCCGGCCAGCATGACGCCGGCTTGCACCAATTCTTCGTTGTATTTCATCATGGCGGCGATCAGTTCCGTGCTGGGCAGTGCGCCTGCCTCGGTGTTTTTGTCCGCCTTGCGTATGATCATGAAGCGCATCGTGATATCTCCGTTTGGTTGAAATGGTCCGGACGCCGGCTGGGGCCGATTAAATCCGGGATCTGCTAACTAGTCGAACGGAAAACCGCGGGATCGACAAGTTGAAGATATTTTTTTGTAAGTATATTTGACGGGCACGCTTTGCTTGCGGGAATCGCAATTCCGTCATCGACCGGGGCTGGCTGTTTCTCCGGAATCTGCCGCGCCGGGCGCCGAGGCGTAAACAGCTTAGGCAAGCTCTGCGCAAATTACAAACCGAATACTCGCTCAATTAGTGCGTTGTTGCGGCGCGGTGTGCCGGAAGGACGAGGTGCATCCGATGTTATTTCAGCGCCGCTGCTTACACAACAATGAGCAGGGATAAAAAATCCATATGGATCAATCACATAGCTAAAACGCATTGGAGTTATCAACAGGACTATCCACAGTTTCTGTGGGTAACTTTGATGGGAATGAAAATTCAATCAGGGAAGGGGCAATCAATCAGTCAATCACTACTGCCATGAAGACGGTAGCCAGGCTCAGCAGGATCAGGCCAAAGATGAAGGCGATGTCGGCGTATTGTTCTAGACGTGCGCTCTGGTTGGAGCGCATCGCCGCGTAGGACAGCACGCCGCTGGTCAGGAACACCAGGCTGTTGAGCGCCAGCAAGTGGCTCAGCCAGAGCGCCAGCCCGCTGAATCTTGCGAGCTTGATAATCGACAGTGCGGTAATGCAGACGCCGATCATGGTGGCGGAAGAGGGCAGGATGTGTTGCGACAGATTATTGTTTTTCGACAGCTTGATCATAGTTTTCCCATCCTGCGGTGGTGGCGCTTTAGCGCGGCGTCAGCCCAGATTCAAAGGCACGAAGATTTTATCTTTGTCGCGTTGCACCAGCAGCGCCACGTTCTTGCCGGCCTTGCTCACCAGTTGGCGCAACTGCTCGACGCTGTTGACCGGCTTGCCGTTGAGCGACAGGATCACATCGCCGCGCTGGATGCCGGCCAGCGCCGACGGCCCTGTCGCGTCCTCCACCACCAGCCCGCCGCGGATGCCGACCTGCTGCTGTTCGTCCGGCGTCAGCTGGCGCAAGGCCAGCCCCAGCCGTCCTTGCGAAGCGGCGCCATTATCCTTGCCTGCGGTTCTCAACGCTTCGGCTTCCGTCAGTTTGACGGTCAGCGTCTTGGCCTGGCCGTCGCGCATGACTTCGATGGTGCTGTTGGTGCCCGGCGCGATGTCAGCCACCAGGCTCGGCAGGTCAGACGAGTGATTGATAGACTGGCCGTTGAAGCGCAGGATCACATCGCCGGCTTGCAGGCCGCCCTTGTCGGCCGGGCTGCCTTTGTCGACCGAGCTGACCAGCGCGCCTGCGGCAGACTTCAAGCCGAACGATTCCGCTAATGCCTGGTTCACCTCTTGCACGCTGACGCCAAGATGGCTGCGGGTGACCTTGCCGTGCTTGACCAGTTGCTGTTCAACCTTGGTGGCGACATCGATAGGAATCGCAAAAGACAGGCCCTGGTAACCGCCGGTCTGGCTGTAGATCTGCGAATTGATGCCGATCACTTCGCCCTTGATATTGAACAGCGGTCCGCCCGAGTTGCCGGGATTGACGGCGACGTCGGTCTGGATGAACGGTACATAAGTATCGTCCGGCAAGGAGCGCGATTTGGCGCTGACGATGCCGGCGGTGGCGGTATTTTCAAAACCGTAAGGCGAGCCGATCGCCAGCACCGGTTCGCCCACCTTGGTCAGCGCCGGATTGCCGATCTGCACCGTCGGCAGGTTTTTGGCGGCTATCCGTATCACGGCGATATCGCTCTGCTTGTCGGAGCCCAGCACCTTGGCCTTGAATTCGCGGCGGTCGGTCAGCTTGACCGTGACTTCCTGCGCGCCGTCGACTACGTGGGCGTTGGTCAGGATCAGGCCGTCGGCGCTGATGATGAACCCGGAGCCTTCGCCGCGCATGATTTGCGGATGGCTGGGGATTTGCAGTTGCGGACCGAAGCGTTTGAAAAACTGTGAGAACGGATCGTTAGGATCGAGTCCGTCGGAGTCGTCGTCCTGGTCAGCCACTGCGCTCGGTTTCGCTTTGCCGGTGACGCTGATGTTCACCACGGCAGGTCCGGAGCGTTCGACTATGCCGGAAAAATCGGTGGCCACTGCGATTGCGGGCGCAGCATTGCTCACCGGGGCCGGTGGCGCCGCCTGCGCCACCATCGCCGCATTGGCGTTTTCGATGCCGATATCGCTGCTCTTCGAATGCAGGTAAGCGCCGCCGGCTACCACCAGGACGGCGATGGCAATGGCGCTGCGGGTGAAGGTTTGACGGGTTTGAGGTTGCATGTTGTGCTCCTTTGCAGATTAACTAGCACACAGCATAAACACGGAAAATTAAAGTAAACTTAAAAACCGCCTAAGGAAAAAATAGGGCGTCAATATATCGTCAAACCGCAAAGAGCACGCTGGCGCGCAGCCCGTGTCCGGTATTTTGCAAGCTGACGCTGGCTTGATGAGCGTCAGCGATCTGCTTGACGATGGCCAGTCCCAGGCCGCTGCCATGCGCCAGCGACTGACCGTCGGCGGCGCGATAGAAACGATCGAACACGCGCTGCAAATCAGCCTCGGGGATACCCGGGCCACCGTCTTCTACCGTGACCGTGACGCTTGTGGTGTCGGCGGCAATCGAGACATCGATGTTGCTGCCTGGAGGGCTGTGACGCAGGGCATTGTCGATCAGGTTGTTGAACAAGATGCGCAAGGCGTCGGCGTTGCCGGTCACGCTGGCCGCCGTTTCCGTGCTGATGCCAAGATCAACCTGACGCGCATGGGCGCTCAGCGCGAAGTCGCCGATCACGCTGTGCAGCAGTGCGCGCAAGTCGAGTTCGGCATGGGCTTGTTCAAAGGCGCCGGGTTCCTGGCGGGCCAGCGTCAGCAGTTGTTGCAGCAGATGGGTAGCGCGTTCCAGCCCCTGTTTCAGATCGCCGAAAGCCGCTTGCCGTTCGCCGTCGTCGGCGGCGCGTTCGGCCAGCTGGACTTGCAGGCGCAGGGCGGTCAGCGGCGTGCGCAATTCGTGCGCAGCGTCGGCGACGAAGGCGCGTTGCGCATTGATGGATTGTCCCAGGCGCGCCAGCAAATCGTTCAGGGCTTGCGTCAAGGGCTGGATCTCACGCGGCAGCGTGGCGTCCGGAATCGGCGACAGCGCATGCATGTCTCGCGCCTGGACTTCCGCCGCGGCACGCTTGATCGGCGCCAGTCCGCGGCCTACCGCCACCCAGATCAGTATGCCAAGCAGCGGAAACAGCAGCAGCAGGGGAGTCACGGTCTTGACCGCCATTTGCGCCGCGATCTGATTGCGTGCGCTTTGCGGCTGGGCGATCTGCACCACGGTATTGCCGATTTGCGCGCTGTAGACGCGCCACAGGCCGTTGCTCTGGCGGACGTTGGTAAAGCCGAGTTCGGCCTGCGGCGGCAAGCTGGCTTGCCCATGCGAGTGATAGATGACGACGCCGGTGTTGTCCCAGATCTGGATCATGATCTGGTCATCCAGTTCGGGCCCGCTATCGCCATTTTCAGTCATCGGCGAAAACGCCTGGCGTGGCAGGGAGGCGACGATTTGGCGCATTTGATAATCGAACAATTCGTTGGCTTCGCCACGCGCCTGGAAATACAGGGCAATGCCAGCCATCAGAATGGCGCCGCTCAAGCCGACTGCCAGCCATAACAGCAAACTCCTGCGTATCGATGGCTTCGATCTCATTTGGCCACCATGTAACCGATGCCGCGCACATTCTTGATGAAATCGCTGCCGAGCTTTTTACGCAAGGCGTGGATGTACACTTCTACCGCGTTGCTTTCGATACTGTCGTCCCAGCCGTACATTTTTTCTTCCAGTTGCGCACGCGACAGCACCACGCCGGGGCGATCCAGGAAGGCGCGCAGCAGGGCGAATTCACGCGCCGACAGGTTGATCTGGCGGCCTTCCAGCAAGACTTCATGGGTGGCCGGATTAAGCGTCAGCGGACCCAGTTCGATCAGCGGTTCGGCGCGTCCCGACTGGCGCCGCAGCAGAGCGCGGATCCGCGCCGCCAGTTCTTCCAGGTCAAACGGTTTAACCAGGTAGTCGTCGGCGCCGCCGTCGAGGCCGGCCACCCGGTCCGATACCGCATCGCGCGCAGTCAGGATCAGTACCGGAATCCGGTTGCCGCCGGCACGCAGCGATTTCAGTACTTCCAGGCCGTTCTTTTTCGGCAGGCCGAGATCGAGCAGCAGCAACTGGTAATCTTCCTGCGCCAGCGCGCTCAGCGCCGCGGCGCCGTCCTGCACCCAGTCGATGGCAAAACCGTCCTGGCGCAATCCCTTGCGCACGGCTTCGCCCACCATCAGATCGTCTTCCACCAACAGCAAACGCATGGGACCAGCTCCTTAACAACACGCTAACAACACAGCGGAAATCGTGACAGTTTAGCCGGATTGAATTAAACGATTCTTAAACCTTGCCGGCGGCTCGCGCAACAACGCTGTGCAGCAATAGAAAAGCTATACGTATCAATGACATAGCCTGAAGTCTTGGCAGTTATCAACAGGACTGTCCACAATTTCTGTGGGTAACCTGGAATTAGAGGAAAAGGTCTTAAAGCGGTTTTTGTCATATTGAAATAATTCCCTTGTGTCAATATTGTCACGGGTATATCAATAATGGCGTTTTGCTATCGTTTGCTTCGATGGAAAACGCCATTCGCCTATAGCCGGCGGCAGTTAAGCGACGTGCGCCGGACCTCTCTCTAAAGAACAATTGCTGAAACAACCGGCGCAAAAGCCGGCTGCGCGCAGCATGGCTGCGGCAACCAACGCCGTCAGCGCCAGTACCTACACCTATCTGCGCTGCTGGTACCGCACCGGCAGCGATCCGACCAAGCCGGCTACCACCTACGTCTGGGGGCTGGATCCGTCCAGCGGCGATTATTACCGCATCAACGGTTATTGGTGGGCGGGCGGCTTGCTCAATTGGGAAAACATGTTTTACAGCGATGTCGCGCAAAGTACGCTGCAATCGGTATGTCAAAGCACGCTGACGGCCAAGGGCGTCAGCCAGCCGGTGGCGATGGCGGCGGCGGCCGACAATGCGCTGTCGTTCAACTACACCGTGTGGACTACCGACAGCGTGATCCAGAACGGCATCAACAAGATAGTGGCGTTTGGCGACAGCTTGTCCGATACTCAGAACGTCTACAACGCCTCGCAATGGAAGCTGCCTAATTCCGGCAGCTGGTTCCTCGGCCGTTTCAGCAATGGCAAGAACTGGGTCGAGTACCTGGCCGACAATCTGCAACTTCCCTTGTATAACTGGGCCATCGGCGGCGCTGGCGTGAGTACCCAGAATCTGGTGATCCCTGGCGTGATCCAGCAAGTGCAATCGTTCACCCAATACATGCAGAAGGCGCAGAATTACCAGCCGCAAAATACCTTGTTTACCCTGCTCATCGGCGGCAATGATCTGGTCAATTACAACAGCACGGTCGATCAGGTGATCAGCGGCGAAACCCAGGCATTGCAGAATCTGATCCAGGCTGGCGCCAGGAATATCCTGCTGCTCAAGCTACCCGACGTTTCCAAGGCGCCAGTGTTCACGATCAAGACCACCGGTCCGACGGTAGCAGCGCAGGTGATCGATTTGAATACGCGGCTGGCTGCGCTGGTCAGTTCTTTGCAGGCGCAATACGGCGCCAGCCTGCATATCCAGTTGTTCGACAGCTATGCGCTGTTCAACGATTTGCTGAGCAATCCGGCCAACTATCAGGTCAGCAATACTACCCAGTCCTGCCTGAACATCAATACCGATTCCAGCACCAACTATCTGAGCACCCAGACCGCGCGTTCACGGTGCAGCAATCCGGATAGTTATGTGTTCTGGGATACCTTGCATCCCACCACCCACACTCACAAATTGCTGGCTGATGCAGTTACCGCTTTTTACAATGGCAACCTGAAGCCCTAGTTCTTACTGACCGGTCCTTGCCCGGCAATGCGGCGCCGGACAAGGCTTGCATCAGATATACAGATCTACGTTGGCGCCAGCAGACGACGCCGGATGTTTCTGCTTCTGCTTGTCTTGCAACGTCTTTTGTACGCTTTGCAAGCCATCCTGCAGCTCAGGCGCCGCCGCCATTTGGCTCAGCCGGCTGATTTCACTTTCAATCGAGGTGATCTGCTGTTGCAGCATTTTTACCCGCAAATCGGCTAATTTGAGTTCATCTTGCGCCGGCACTTCCTTGAGCGCTGAAACCAGTTGTTTTTGCAGTCCGGCAAGTTGCTTTTGCAACGCCGCAATTTGAGAAGCAATGCTGGCGGTGGACTGGCCTGAACCGTGAGCCTGGCCGACTTTCGAAATCATGATTTTCTTTCAGGGTAGCTGTCATTCAGATAACGACAGAATTTCCAAAAACTTTAATACTGTGTGGAGACGAGCGGCGCACCGTAAAATGTCGGCTTGAACCTTGATCGAGAATTGACGTGAGAAACGCATGACACAAAACACACATCATCATTTGCACGGCGTCACGCTGGAGGCGATGCTGACGGAACTGGTAGCCCATTACGGCTGGGACGGATTGGGGCAGCGCATCGACATCCGCTGTTTCAAGAGCGATCCTAGCGTCAAATCCAGCCTAACATTTTTGCGCAAGACCGAGTGGGCGCGCGAGAAGGTGGAAGCCTTGTATGTGGGCATGCGGCGTGCGATGAAATGAGTTTTCCGAAAATGAGGTAAAGTTTTGTGCCGGTGTTTGAAGTTGCTCCGGAGTTCCTTGTGCGCCATTTACAGAAGAGACCCTGATTTGTCATGGCGCTTGTTGACCTGATGCCTTACTTACAGCAGGAAGAACCAGCATGCGCAATGTGATTTATAAAACGGTAGTCTTGAAAGCCTCTCCCGAAGCGCTGTTCGATATGTACGTGGATCCGGTACAGCATCAGGCCATCACCGGTCTGCCGGTCACCATCGGCGCAGAAGCCGGTGCTGAATTCGAGGCATTCGACGGCGCCCTGACCGGGGTCATGCTGCAGGTGGTCAAGCCGCGCTTGATCGTGCAGACTTGGCGTTCACCGGCGTTTACGGCGGACGATCCAGACTCGATCCTGATCCTGTCATTTCACCCGCAGGGCGAACATGGGCGCATAGAGCTGGTGCATCTGGATGTGCCGGATCAGGATTACGAGGAGGTCAAGATCGGCTGGCGCGAAAAATATTTCGAGCCGTGGCGCGAGTTTCTGGCGAATGGCATGGTCCGCTAGCCGCCGCTTGAGCCGCGGCTAGCTTTACAGTCATCGATTTCATTGCGCAATCAACGCCACCGTAGCCTGCAATCCCTGCATCTGCGCTGCATGATCGATGGCTGCTTCCAGATCGGAAAATGAAAAGGTTTTCACGTCGACGTCGTCTTCAGTTACCGGCGGTGATTAATCAAAATATGGAGAGAGATGTTGCCATAATTAACATGATTGTCAGGATTTCTGATTTGTAAACCTGTTAAATCTGACAGGTGTGGCAGTTTCCAATTCTCACTAGAATAAAGCCGTCTATCGGAGCCTATCCTCTCCTATGTTGATATTTTGCCCGCTGCCGTAAGGTGGCGGGCTTTTTTTTCGGTCTCCCTCCGTTGCCCCGGCATCGGTTAACCGCGATCTCGTCATGAGAGCGCGGTTTTTTTGCGGGTTTTTCGCATTTTTTAAATTTCACTCCACTGCCGGGGGTGCTCATCGTAAAGGGAAGGCTGACCTTGCACAGGATCCTGCCGGACTATTACCGAACGATCTATACGTAATTTTTAAGAGACGGAACAAGCAAGCCGTGGAGAGAAAATCGCTGCAGAAAAATTCTCTGGCATCCTGCTAAACTAGCGGATTCCCGCCGCCTCAAGGCTCGCATAACGTGCGGGAATCTCCGGTTTCCTTCAGATTTTTTATTTCATATTTTTACTCGCATATGACTTCGATTCGCGGTCCTTCCTTCCAGTTAGTCGACCAGATCGATGCCGAGCAGCTGCAGCGCGACGGCGGTTTCGGCGCGCGCATCCGGCCCTTGCTGGTCAAGGGCGCGTTGCGTAACTGGCCGGCGCAGCAGAGCTGGTCGTTCGAACAGATGGCGGCGCTGCGCTACAAGGACGGTTCCGAACCGCAGGTGAAGTTTCAAAACGGCCTGGTGGAACAGGGCCAGACCCGGCATCGGCCGGTGATGCCGGTCGGCCCCTATCTGCAGGAACTGGCAACGCTGGCCAGGAACACCTTGCCGGACGATGTCGGCTTGCTGCCGGACCGGCGGCGTCATCAACTGGCGGCGGGCGAACGATTTTTTCTCGACTGGTCGCACATGCAATCGTTTCAGCCCGATCGCATGTACCTGGCGCAATGGAATATCCTCGACGAGTTTCCAGCGCTGCGCCATGATTTCTCGATCAAGGATCTGTGGCCGGGCTGGCGCTGGACCTGGGAATATGTCTTCATGGGGCCGGCCAACACGGTCACCGGTTTGCATTACGACTTTCCGCATAACTGGTTTTGCCAGGTGCGCGGCAGCAAGGAATTCATCCTGTTCCCGCCTGAGCAGACACCGCACATGTGCATTTCCCGGAAATACGATTGGGGTGCGATCTTGAGCGATATCAATATTTCGCGCCTGGATCAGCAGTCCGACAAACTCAGGGAATTCGAAAAAACGCAGGGTTTGTATGCAAGGGTCGAACCGGGCGATGCGCTGTTTATTCCCAAGCGCACCTGGCACGCGGTGGTATCGCTGGAGCCGTCGATCAGCCTGGGCGTGTTTGGCCTGACCGCCGCCGAGGTATTATTTGGCGGCGTGCCGAACGAGATCAAAAACGTTTTCCACAAAATGCATCTGTATCGCTGGGGTAATTGCACCTGCCACAAATTCTAGCCGGGTATCCAGCCTGATAAGCAGTCGCGGTTTTCCTGCGGGGCATGGCAACGCGTGGCGCCGATCGAGCTGCAAAAGAGGCGATTACCTTCAAGCGCGCAGAAAAATGATGGTCTAAGATAGTCGTATATCAAAAAAATAGGAGACCTTCATGAACCAGCATACGCAACCGGCAGCGGGCCGCCCTATAGATACTTTACTGGCCAAATACGCCGAAAGTCATCTGAACCCGGTGAATGAAGTGATTCATTTCATTTGTGTGCCGGTCATCGTCTTTACGCTTCTGGGTTTGCTGTGGGCGATCCATCCATGGCTGGCGCTGGCGGCCGGGCTGGCCTCGATGCTCTATTATTTTTCCTTGTCGGCGCCGCTCGCGTTTGGCATGCTGCTGATGTCGGGTGCGATGCTGCTGCTGCTTTACCTCTTGCCGCCCGGCCTGGTGCTGCCGCTGTCGGTCAGCGTGTTTGTGATCGCCTGGATCGGGCAGTTTGTCGGGCACAAGATCGAGGGTAAGAAGCCTTCGTTTTTCGATGATTTGCGTTTTCTGCTGATCGGCCCATTGTTTGTCCTGGGCTTCTTGTACCGCCGCTTGCATATCGCCTATTGATGTGCGCCGATTCGGGCAAGGATTCGATGAAAATCGCCGTCTTCGGCGCTGGCTCGATCGGCGTTTATATCGGCGCTTCACTGCTGGCCGCCGGGGGCGACGTGGTGTTGATAGGCCGGGCTCGGATGCGTCAGCAGATTGCCAGCCAGGGTGTGCTGTTGAGCGATCTGGAAGGTCGCCGGCAACGTTTTGAGGGCGAGCATTTCCCGTATCAGGAAAGCGCTGCCGCGCTGGCCGAAGCCGATCTGATCCTGGTCACCGTCAAGAGCGCCGACAGCGCTGCGGCGGCGGTCTCTATTGCCGAATACGCCAAGCCTTCGGCGCTGGTCGTCAGTTTGCAAAACGGCGTCGGCAACGTTGAAACATTGCGCAGCCTGATGCGTGGCTGGCAGGTGCTAGCGGCGATGGTGCCGTTTAATGTGGTGCAGATGGAAGGCAATCGTTTTCATCGCGCCAGCGGCGGCGAGCTGATGATTGAGACAAACGCCGGGCTGGAACCGTGGTTGACGCTGTTTCGCCAAGCCCATTTGCCGTTGCAGCAATGCGAGGATTTCGCGGCAGTCCAGTGGGGCAAGCTGTTACTGAATTTGAATAACGCGGTGAATGCGCTATCCGGCCTGGCGCTTAAAAGCCAGTTGTCGCAGCGCGCCTACCGGCGCTGCCTGGCTTTGTTGATTGAAGAAGCGTTGGGTGTGCTGCGTGCTGCAGGGATTCGTCCGGCCAGGATTGCTAGAGTAGGGCCGCAACTGTTGCCGGCCTTGTTGCGTTTGCCCGACGCCATTTTCAAACGGGTCGCAGCGAGCATGCTGAAAATCGATCTCGAAGCGCGCTCTTCGATGTGGCAAGACTTGCAAACAGGGCGCCTGACCGAAGTGGATTATTTGAATGGTGCGATTGTCCACCTGGCCGAATCGCTGGCGCGCGATGCTCCCGCCAACCGGCGTATCACGGCGCTGATCCATGCCGCCGAACAGGCCAGCCGGCAACCCCTGTCTGGCGAGGCGCTGTATCGCAGCTTATGTGCCTGATCGCGGCCGGCAAGGATTTCTTTAAATAGTGGAGCGGAACAGCCTGGCTAGACTCGAAGCGGAGCCGTTGCCGCAGAGACTGTACTGCTTATTCAACTTATTGTTCAGCTTGTTACTCAACTTGTCACGAAAGGCCCGATATGAAGAAGCTGCTAGGTGCACTGACGCTATTGCTGGCTTTTACTCCTTTGGTTTACGCGCAAAACCAGCCTATGCCGCGGCCCGAGCCGGGAGTGGGGCTGGATGGGCATCCTGATGCCAGAAATGACAGGCATCCAGAGTCTTACTACGACGGAACGCGCCGGATCGGAACGCACAGCGTAATACGTTGTAAGGATGGAGCGATGCGCAAGGCGCGCGCCGATGCTTGCCGCGGCCACGATCACGAGCCTAAATGAAAGTCAGCCAAGTCGGGCAAGTACAGCAGGTGAGGGTACTGATATATGAATATGGAATATCTGTTATCAGGTAAATAAAGCAGACACGAATGCTGCGTCGCCATATAGTTACACCTGTCTCCTCCAACACCTCCTAAGGTTTGGATTCAGCCCGCAACCGCAAGGTGAGCGGGCTTTTTTTTGCCTGTACGATACGCATCGGGTGCTGGAACTTACCCACGGGGTGTTTGACCCTGCTGCGGGCATCGCTTGAAAATCCATATAAATCAATAGCTTGGATTTTTTACCATAAGGTTATCAACAGGCTTGCTCACATTTTCTGTGGGTAACTTGGGGGGGGGATGAATAAGTCCGTTCTTCGGTCAAAAAAAAGCCCCGCGGGCGGCGGGGCTGGCAGGCAGTCTAGCGGCATTCTGTTTTCAGAAGCGCAAGAAAGAACTACCCAGTCGTTTGTAAGGGGCGCTCCAGATGGTCAATATCTTGTCTAGCAGGCTTGGTTGTTGTTGCACCGGGTTCTTGCCATGGGAATACATATCAGGGCGAGCTTGTGCTTGCATCGAACGTGTTGACAGCGGCAGTGGAGGAGAGATGCTGGCCATGATATTCCCTTTCAGTTGATCGTCTATGTTGCAGTGCAGTATATGCAGTCTGAAATGACTAAGCCAATTTAGCTTTCACATATTTGCCATATGATCTGTGAATATCATGTTGATTTGCCCGTATGAATATAATTTTATGTCGGGCTTGCATAAGCATATAGCTAACATATTGGCAGCCGACAATTTTCGTGCTGTAATGCAGCAGCCGCATCGTCGCTGAGCAGTGCGATGTTGCTAGATATAACCCCTACTGTGGAAACGGAGAAAATCATGAAAAAACTGACAGGTCTGGCATTGCTGGCTTGCTGCTTTATTTTTAACCCGGCATTTGCCGAAAATGCACAGCAAAGCAAGATGGCAGCATGCAACAAGGATGCTACCGGTAAAACTGGCGACGACCGCAAAGCTTTCATGAAAGATTGCCTGAGCAAAAAACCGGCAGCCGCCGCTCCTATGTCGCAACAAGAGAAAATGAAGTCATGCAATGCCGATGCCACCGGCAAGAAGGGCGACGATCGCAAGGCGTTCATGAAGCAATGCTTGTCAAAGCCTAAGGCATAAGACGTTTCTTCTTGCATTCCCGCCGCAGTAAAAAGCCCTGTCTCGGACGGGGCTTTTTTCATTTTGTTACTAAATTGCTTCCTTGTTACAGGAATTAATGTTTACTATGCGAAGTCGAAACCAAGCTCGCACTTTTTAAGGAACCCACATGAAAAAAATAGCGCTCACCCTTACTCTTGCCCTGGCTTGCGTGGCCGCCCAGGCTGCTGCGGACTGGCAATCTGTCGGCTCCAGCGATACCTCCGAGCTCAAGCTGGATCAGAACTCGATCAAGGAAAACAAAGGCATCCGCGAAGCATGGTCCATGTGGAATTTCAAAGAAGCGCGCAAGAATGACGGCGACGCAAAAGTATTGCCGACCTTTAAGTCGTATCAGGATTTCACTTTATACGATTGCAAAGCCAAGACCTTGAGCCTGAAGAAGGAAATCCTGTTTGCCGACGCTGACGGCGCCGGCGCCAAGGTGGATCACAGCGACGCCTTGAAGAATTCGACTTATGCCGCGCCGGCCAAGGATTCGGTTGCCGAAGTCATGATGAATTTCGTTTGCGCATTCCCTCTCCCAGCCAAGTAATCAAGTAATAGCAGTGCCTTGAATCAGCAGGCAAGCGGGCATAGGCCCGCTCTGCCGCTGATAGCAGTAGCCCTGTCTGCGTTTTCCTTCCCGCGTTAGCTGTTGATGGGCTCCAGCGTCTCTTCGAAAATACGAAACTCGTTCTTTCCGGCCCGCTTGGCTTGATACATGGCGATATCGGCCTGCGACATCAATTGTGAAGTGGAGATGCTGGCGCCGGAATACAGGGCGACGCCGATCGAGGCGCTGAGCCCGAATATCCTGCCCGCGATATTGAACGGTATGCCGATCGCCGCCAGCAATTGCTGAGCGACGCCGAGCGCCGCGCTGCGGGTATCGTGGAGATCCGTCAACAGCACGACAAACTCGTCGCCGCCCAGCCGCGCCACGGTATCGGTGGCGCGGCGTCCGTCCAGCAAGCGCGCGGCGATCTGACACAGGATGGCGTCGCCAGCCTCATGCCCATATTCATCGTTGATCGGCTTAAAGTCATCGAGATCGCAAAATAGCAGCGCAAAATGCGTGCCGTCACGCTGGGCGCGCGCCAAAGCCTGCTGCAAACGATCTTCCAGCATGGCCCGGTTGCATAAGCCGGTGAGCGCGTCGTGATGCGCCATGAACGCCATGTGCGCCTCGCTTGCCTTCAGTGCCGTTTCTTTTTCACGCAGCCGCTCCAGCAGATAATTAAAGCCAAGTATCAGGCTGCCTACTTCGTCCTGGCGCTTGACCGGCAGCGGCGCCAACTGGCGTTTGCCATCCGCCATTTCACGCATCGCATGCGCGGCATCGGTCAGCGGCCGCAAGGTGCGCGGTAGCAGCAGCATCAGTATGGCAATCATTCCGGCCACTATCAGCAGCGTGTTCTTCAGATAGAAATTACGCATCTCCATGATCGGGTGAAACACCTCCGCGGTTGGCATGCGGGCGACGACAAACCATCCGGTGCTCGGCACCGTCACCATGGCCGACAGTTCTTCGACGCCCTTGGCGTTAATCGTTACGCCAGTGCCGCGATAACCGGCCATGGCGCGATCGTGCAGCAGATTCACGCCAGGCGCCGGGGTCGGCTGCAGCACCATCGCGGGATCGCTGGCGCCGACGAACAGCTTGTCAGCCGGCGAGACCAAAAGAAAGCCGCCGCTGACGCCGAGCCGGGTTTCTTGCAGGCGATCGAGAAAGCCGGGCGTGTTGAGCACCACCACCCCGGCCAGCACCGCCACCACGCGCCTGGCGGTGTCGCGCACCGGCGCCGCCATGATCAAGATCGGCTCGCCGTTGGCGCGTCCGCGCTGCGGTTTGCTCGTCACCACGGAATCGGCATGCAGTGCCGCCTGGAACCAGTCGGTATGCGAAAAGACCAGATTGCTGCGTCCGGCCACGGTTGGATATTCTGCCTGCAGGCCGCTGCCATCCGCTCGCAGCACCAGCAGGCCGCTGTTAAACAAGGGATTCACCCGCTGCCGTTCCTGAACCCAGATCGCCAGCTTCTCGGGCTGCAACAGCAGTGCGGGCGGCAGCGCCGAGCTCAGTTCGCCGATCAGCGCACGGCGTGCCTGGATACTATGGTCAATGTCGCGGGCTACATAAGACGCAATCGATAATTGCTGAGACGCCACCTCGTCGCGCAGCAGTTCCTGGGCGAAGGGCAGGGCAAAAAATAAGCGCAACATGATGCCGGCCACGATAATCAAGATACCGAGTCCGATGAGGCGGAACTTTATGCTTTGGAAAATTGGCATGGGGGAATGATACCGAAATCGGCCGGCCCGCAGTGCTGTCATCCATAGCGTTGGTCCGGGCCAACAGCATCAAGGTTGATGCATTCCACGAATTGATATCTGTCCCGGTGATGGTTGTCTATTTCTCCATCTTGGCCGTGAAGGTTTTTGCTATGCTCCTGCCTTTAATGCAAACTTGCGCGCATCAACGTTTGCCTGCAGGTAGTATGGATGTCCTGAATTTTCCAATCTCGCCATAGTTCAAGGGGCCATTCTCTACATACTAACTGGCTCTCCGACAAGCCCGAAATCAACGGTACGAGAAGCGGCTTGGCATCTTCCCTTTGCAGCTAATGCCGAGCGATAGCAACGGCCGCATATATGCCTTCAATGGTCGAGGCTGCCGGAGCCACGTTCGCGGCTCCGGTAATGAGATGACGCGCGCGATCAGTGATGCGCCATGGCGACGCCGCCTGCGCCATCCGGCAAGGCGATGCGGACGTTCTGCATCATCCCTTGATCTTCATGGTCGAGGATGTGGCAATGCAGGACAAAGTCACCGACGTAACGCTCGTAGCGGGTACGGAAGGTCACGGTGTATTTACCCACTCGCCCTGGCGGGATAGTTTTTTCCTTGTTCTGACTCTGATTCAGTATCCAGAGCGTGTCTTTCCACATGCCCTTCATACCGCGGAACTGATCGTCGAATTTATCGGGTTGCGGGCTGTCCTGGCTCACGTCAGTGCCATTCGGGGCGATGATGCTGACGATCTGGAAGGGGTTCACGTGAATGTGGAATGGGTGACTGCCAAGCATTGATGTCATTTCCCATTTATCCACATCGCCCAAGCGTAGCTTGCGGTCGATCAGCGCGGGGTCGTATGAATGCACGTCGTCGTCATTGGTGCCGACCTGGAAGAGCGTGGGCGTGGTCTCGGTCTTGAGCTTGATATCGAACACCAGCGTTTGCGTGCCGGTCACTTCACTCGGGTCGATGCTCCGATGCGGTTCGAAGCTGCTCAGCTTCAGGCCGCTACGCAGCTCGTCGCCAATCTTAGCCTGAACATCGGCCGGCATATTGGCCTTGGCCGCTTCCAGCAGTTTGCTTTCCACATACGATGGAATGCTCTTGATCTGCTCATGAACGCCCGGCTCGACCTTAACCAGCCCCAGCAAGCGTGCAGAAGGCGCTGCCTGGTCGACGGTATCCGCAACCTTGACGTCGTTGATGACGCAATAGTCGCCGGCCTCAGGGAAGAGCACCAGTGCGTCCCAGCGATAGCCCGGCTGGAAGGTGACGGACTGTCTGACCAGCGCCTTGGAGAGCGTCAAGCCATCCGCCGCGACCAGCGGCATGTCCAGCTTGGGGCCGGTGCAATATTTTTCGACATATTGTTCGGTTGCCGCCGCCTTCAAACCGACCGGTTTGGGGCACCGCTGGCAAGACGGCGAATCACGAACGAAATGGTATCCCGCACCCCGCCGTGAATCATCCGCCAGCGTTCGATCTCGCCGGCCTTGGCCTTGGCGAGCGTGCCCATGACGACGCCGTTGATGCTGGTATAGCGGCCTGACGTATTCCACGAGCTGAACTGGTCGTAACCGTCTATCTTGCCCACATCGCCGGCATCGCACACATAGCGGTCCTGGGCGTCCTTCTTGATGGCGCCTTGCGCATTGCGGCAGGCATACTGAATTTGCTGAAACACCAGCACACGTTCCGGGAAGGTCGTGGTGCTGTCGTTGCTGGCATAGGGCTTGAGCAGCGTATCCAGATCGCCATTCTCGGTCGGCGTCGGCAAGCGGGTACCGCGCACGATCAAGGGGCCGGCCATGCCGCTCGATACCTGCAAGGCAGTCGAGCCATGGCGGTGCGTGTGATACCAGAAAGTGCCGGCCGGATGGGTAGCCGGGATGTTGTATTCGTACTGGAAGCCCACGCCGGGGTTGATCGACAGCAGCACGTTGTCGCTATTGCCGGCCGGGTTTACCCACAAGCCATGCGAGTGCAGGTTGGTGCCGCTGAAGCAATGCGGCTTGTTGATGCCGTGCTCAGGTTCGCCGGGCTTGGGGGGCGTGGACGTGCAACTGGGGTCGCGCGGCAGGTTGTTGTTCAGATTGATGCGGATGGTCTGCCCCGGATAAGCCTCGATTTCCGGTGCCATATAGACGGTCGAGCCTTCCTTGGGCCATTGCATGGACGGCTCGGTCGGCATGGCCGGTTTGCCGTTCCCTTGCGCGTAGCTGCGCAGTTGCACCTTGTCGTACTTGATTTCGCCCGGTTTCTCGCGCGCCGGGTTGCGAATCCAGCCATTCACATACTGGATGTTCAGATCGAAATACACCTCGCGCGCCACGCCGGGCGATAGCTCATTGGCGCGTGGCAGGCTCAGCAGATTGAGGCGGCGCGGTCGCTCGCTGCCGGTTTCCAGCACCGGTGGCTGCACCGTCGGGGTCAGTGCCTTCAGCAAGGGAGGATTGGTGACTACGGGCTCATCCGCGAATGCGGCATGGGCGGCAAACAGGGCAAGGCTGGTGAGTACCGTTGCGGGTAGGCGATATCCGCTATGGATACCGGCCGTCTTTGCAATCGACATAGTGCTTCCTCTCCTGTGGGGTCATGGGTCGGATCATGGGCATTTCGGCTGCGGAGGCGATTATGGGTATGTTGGATTGAAATTCATTCCTTATTCCGCACGATGGAAAACATTGATAGTAAGCAATTTTTCCACGTTAAACTAGCAAGTCGCTAAAATAAAGTACCCCTCGGAAAAACGGTAGCACTGGTAACAACCTTTTTTGAAAATCGGGCGTAAAGCCTTGTGGCATAAGGCTTTTCAGGTTTCGATAAAAGGTAATTTCGGGGTAACTCTAGGGTAATCTGGTTACCATAGCGGAAGGCAGTATTGCTAAAAAATAATAGTTATATATCAATTGCTTAGAGATACGTTACCTTTGAAGTTACCAAAGATTATCTTTCAAAGGTGATCACATAAACCTATATAAATCAGGCATTTACAAACGGAAAATAGGACAGGTTACCAGGGGTGCCCTTTCCCCGAGGTCAAACCTAAAATCAGTTTTTCATCGCTCATACCAGGAGCCCATTTTTACTTCCCCCTTGTCCAGTCGCAGGGGGGCAGATCAATCCTGGGTTGAAAGCGCTCCTGCGCGCTTGTCGCCCAGACCATCAGATAGCCGTCGCAGCATGTAATGTTCATTGGCGGTGTCGGCTGATCCCGGAGCTCACGATACGCTTGTATCACTTCATTAACACGAAGTACCCCTGGCTCTGCTACAATTTCGCCGCGGTTGATCTCGGCTTCGCGTTGTCGTGCCCATGTTTCGGCATGGGCTTTGGTCTGGAATGTCTTACACAATCCTTTACGACGCATAAGCGCACGCCAAGAAACGCCGATTTTTACTATGCTTGCCATGTATCACTCTCTACATCACTTTGTATCACTGACAGCGTGATACGCGATTATTTCGGGTGAGTGGTTCATAGGAGGAATAGCTAAAATATAAAGGGAAATATATCCAATCTCGCCATAGTTCAATGGATAGAACGAGTGCCTCCTAAGCGCTAGATACAGGTCCGATTCCTGTTGGCGGGACCATCCCTATTTTTCGGAAGTCGCAATAAATCGCCGCAAGCCATGTACTTAAAGGCTTTTCGGCCGATTTTGATCAGCGCCGGATTTCGTAAAATACCGTAAAAAGACACTAATTACCGCTCCTGTCTCCCCAGAATTTCCCCAGCTTCTCCCCATTCGTGGTGTAATCGCTATTTTTTCCGGCAAGAGCGGGACATATGGCATCGATCGTAAAAAGCCCTGGCGGCTGGCGAGTACAAATTTCAATCAAAGGGAAGCGCGAATCAGCAACGTTCGTTACTAAGGCCCAGGCGCAGGCATGGGCAACCATGCGCGAGGCAGACTTGCGGTCTGAAAAAACAACGGGCATCGTTGCCGGTAAGACTTGCCGAGATGCGTTTGAGCGGTACGAAAAAGAAGTGTCAAGGACAAAGCGCGGTTCTAAGTGGGAAGCACAGCGGCTATCTACAATCGCCGACATGGACGTCGACGGCATCAAAATCGGTGACATGCCGCTTGTTAAGCTGACCTCTGATTTTCTCGGACAGTGGCGAGATTCTCGACTGAAAACGGTCGTGGGGTCGACGATCAATCGCGATCTTAATTTGCTGTCACACGTATTCTCGACGGCGACGCGTGAATGGAAGTGGATGGCAGCAAGCCCAACTACGAATGTACGGCGCCCTTCGAATCCTAGCCCTCGCGATCGCCTGATTTTGTTGGATGAGATTGACCGTATTACTTTTGCGCTCGGCTTTGATGGTGCGCCGGTGAAGACAAAAAGTCAGGCCGTTGCAGTGGCTTTTTTGTTTGCTATTGAAACCGCCATGCGTGCCGGCGAAATCTGCGGTTTGTTGCCCGAGGATGTTACGGGGCGTGTAGCACGCTTGCCAATTACGAAAAATGGGACGAAGAGGGACGTACCGTTGTCAACGCGTGCGCTTGAATTGCTCGCTCTGTTGCCAAAGGTCGCGGACGGTGAGCCGCTGTTCGGATTGAACTCGGTTTCTTTGGATAGCTTATTCCGCAAGGCGCGTAACAACAGCATGATCGAAGGTCTGACGTTTCACGATACCCGCCATGAGGCGATCACTCGACTTGCGAAAAAACTCAATGTCCTGGAGTTAGCAAGAATGGTCGGGCATCGTGATCTGAAGATGCTACAAATTTATTACAATGAAACGGCAGCTCAATTGGCAAAGCGGCTTGATTAACGCTTCTCTCTGTATGTTTCGGACCAACCGATAATCTCTGAGGCTTTGTACAGCGGATGTGCTCTGCCTTTGCTTGAAGGCAAGCGTATTGCCTTTGGAAAGTCTGGTAGGCAAGCGATTCGCTCACGAACGACCGAAGCATCCCGCTTCAAATATTGGCCAATGGTGGCGATGTCCCAGAGATCGACCCCAAGAGGGATGCTCGGCTTAAAATGCTTTGCCAGTGCCTCAGCCAGTTTATTGATCAAATCAACGTCGCTCATTTCAATTCCTTCAATTTTTCTTTAATAAAAATACTACGTGACATATTCGTCGTGTCGGTAATGCTGAAGATTGCCGCTTATTCACACAATCCATAAGCAGAAGCGCATGCGGCTGGCTCTTCCAGACTTTCGAGTAGCGAAAACTGTTTGCCGCCGCGAGTGGTGCGGGACCATTCAACTACCTGCCAAATGTTCGATGCGGCCGCTGGTAATACGTGTCAGAACAGCTGCATCGAGTTCGGAAGGACGCCGCTTGACAGCCCGCACATCACCCTGTTGGCACGTGAGGGCGAACAGAAGCGAGTTGTTCTGTGCGGACACTGCCTGGCGACTTTGGGAATCAAACATGATTAGCTCCTGGTTCGTCAACCGGCTTCATGAACACGAGCCAGTGGGTCATACCACTTCGCCCGGACACCTGACCGAACAGAGGCTGGTGCGGAGTCAGGGCGAGCACTTCGCTTAGCTTGACCTGTGTTTCGTTCCATTTGAACACCAAGACGCCGCCCGACTCCAGCACGCGAAAGCACTCTCTAAAGCCCGCACGCAGGTCCGCGCGCCAGTCATCGGACAGCTTCCCGTACTTGGCTGCCAGCCAGCTCTTAGGACCTGCACGCTCTAAATGGGGCGGGTCAAAAGCCACGAGTCGGAAGACGCCATCCTCAAATGGCATAGTGCGAAAGTCCATGATATGGTCAGGTTCGATGCGCAAGGTGCGCGTGCCGTCCTCGTGGTGCGACCGGTCGGTAACCGCCAACGTCTCATTGCGTTTATCGCCAAACATGGCGGATGGATGTTGCTTGTCAAACCACATCATGCGGCTTCCGCAGCATGGGTCGAGCACACTCTTGCCGGTAGTTTCCACACGGGCTCCCATTTTTTGAAGTTGTTCATTCATATCAATTTCCACGCGTTAATCCGGCTACCCGAAAATAATTCGTGTCCGCCGCTCCGTGCATCATCGAGGCCCGATTGATGAGCGTTCGCAATCTCTTCGCTGTCGATGATGACAATCGGCGCCGGTCCTATTGGCGGTTTCCATTCCTGACCGCCGAGGTCTTCGAACCCAGCGCGCAGCAAAGCACGCTCGGCACGTGCAAGGCGGTTTGCCGTGGCTTCGAGCATCACTAGCGTGTTGGTATCTGCGATATGGCTTTGAGTCTGACGCGGGCTTATCCGGCGGCATCGATCGTTTTGGCAGCAGTTGCTGAACTGAGATTCGATGGCGCTCACTTGACCGCAGGCGGGACACTGAAATCGCGGCTCATTTTCGAAATTGCTTAAGTACAGTTCTGCAAATCTGATGGCGCTGAAATCCGATAGCTTTGCAGCCCAATCCGTCCCGATGAACGAAGGCGAGCCGACAGGATCGGAAGTCAGGATGTCTGATACCGGTACAGCGCGAAAGCAGCCAGGCATGAAGTGATCCACTTCGACCCAGGCATGCAACTCACCGTTGCCCAGGTCGCGCCGCAGGTCGTTGACGTAGCCGGCCTGGATGCCTTCGTCGGTGTCAAAGGTCACACGGTCGCGCACCTTCACGGTGATAGGTTGATCTATCTTATTCATGGAAGGCTCCCAGGAGCAAGCCGACCATCAGAGCGGCGAAAATAACCAGGGCCGCGAAGAACGACAGCACGCCGTGATAGCGGATCTGGAAGCGCTTAAATGTCGGCTGGATAGTCTCGGCGATGCCAAGCAAGGCGAAGGCCATTAGCGAATTGAGGCATGCGTGCATGAGTATTTTCATAGGTCTTTCTTCGTCATAAAAATGCGTGGATAGGGGCAGGCATCGAGCGCGGCCCAGGACGCAACAAGGCGCTTGCGTGCCGCCATGTCGTTGTTTTCATACGCGGCCACTTCCTGCTGGCGCGTGTTTTCGCATTGCGCGTTCAACGCATCTGCAAATTTCTTGGTTTCCCGCTCAAGGTCTTTTGATTTTTGTTCGATCGCCGTCCAGTCGGTCGGCTGATAAGCGGGTTGTGGATTCTTTTCGATGAATTTAGCCAGCCGAACGGCAATTGCGGCTGATTCTTCCGGCGTTAAAACAGACGTGGATTTTCGGTTTTTGGTTTTTTGCGTACAGTTATTTACACCAGTCCAAGGTAGGTCAAAAGCCACAGCCTTGGCGGCGCCGACCACTGTCCATTGATAACGGACTGATTCGTACACCGCGTGGGGATTCCATGCGTGATAAATCCCGCATGGCTTGTCGGTCTCATAGGTGGCGTACTTGCCTTCGACCACCGTAGCGCGGGTGGCGATTTTCACTAGCCCCTTGCGCCCGACCGTAGGGCCGCCTTGCGCCCGCAGGTAATCGCGGTAGGAGGCTTGTTTGATGGTCTTGACGGTTTTGACGCGCTTGCCGTCGACAATATTGATTTCCGTCGCCTTGATGCTCTGCGCAGCATGCCAAGCAGCTTTGACCGCCTCGGGTGCCTTGTGAATGGTTTCGCTTTTGACACGCCGCAGCTCGCGCCAGGGACCGACAGGCGCGCCACCGACTTGCTGAAACTGCCGAATGCCCCAGGTCTGCGCCCAGTAGCAGACGCGCTGGCTCGGCGTAATCAATTCATCACCTACCAGATCGTCCACTACAATATGCGTCTGACCATCCTCCATCATGTGGTGGTCGCCGACATGTTCGCCGTCGATGCTCTTCGAAATGTACTTGGAAATGTAGCCCGCAGCAGTGCCTTTACCGGCTTCAATACGCACCAGCTTGACGCGGTTCTTGTCGGCGCCGCGTTCGTCGCCGTCTTCGATCAATGCATAGGCTGTGATGACGGCTTCGTAGCGCTCTCGATGTTCAGGCGGCACAAACATCAGCATGTGCCAATGCGGACAGCCATCGTGATGTGGCTCGGCAATGCGGAAGCCGTAGGCGTGGATACCGTCGCGGTGCAGTTTGGAACGAATCCGCTTCCATACGTCGCACAGATACGCCTGGGCATCGCGTGGCGTCGGTTCACCGAACGCCATGTATTTCGGGTTAGGCTCGCCGTTCTTGCTCAGGACCGCATGATATTTACTCGGTGCGGTGATGGTGGCAAAGACGCCGACATGCCCCAGATCAAAGGCGATTTCCTCGAAGCCACGGATTCGCGTCATCAATTCAGCGTGCCGGATGGTCTTGTTCGCCGAACCTAAAGCGGCCAACGCTTCCAGGCTATAGATCTGGCCGTTTTCATTCTGCAATTCAATCGATGCAAGCAACTTGGCATTCTGCTTGTTGCGGCGGCGCTGGCGATAGACGGTTTCATTGCTGACATACGCGCCGGCCCTGAAGTGGGTAAAGCCCAGGCGGATGGCCATATGCTCGCAGCGGCGCGCATGGGCTTTGCGGATCCCGCGCAGCCACCACGCTTTGTCTAGGGCGCGGCGGATAATTTCGCTTTCTTCTTCGCCTGCCGGCGCGGTGACGCCGTGAAGGTCGCAATGGTTGCGAATCGCGGACACAATCGCGTCTAGCGATTGCAGTTCGGCGCAGAACTGGTAGCACTCGCGGGCGGCGGTGTCGGCGGCCCGGTAAAGCGCTTCGTCGGAAGCATCGAGCGCCGGCAAGTGGTCGTCGGACCAGATTTCGTCGATGACATCGATCTTGTGTTCGTGCTTCGCCATGCCGTCGCGCTCAAACAACGCACGCAGGGCGCGACCCATGCGCTTAGGCAGGCCGGTGATGGCCTCGGTGGAATAGAAACGATAACTCATGCGGCGATACCGTCCGATTCGTGACAGGCCGGTGGAAACCGGCTAGGCAGTTCACCACCCTGTGCGCAGCGCAAGATGAGTTCCATTTCCTTGATGATGCGGCGGGCCTCGCAATGCATCCTCCCGCGCTCCAGGGCGTCGAAGGATTGCAATGTGCCTTCGCTCTTTTTGACGTCCAGCCCTGCCGACCACAGAATCATCTTGCGCCCGCGTTGCGAGACGCGCTTCCAATAGGCAGCGCGGACGCTTTCCTTGTCGCCGGCCAGGACAACGTAGGCGTGCTGGAGGTGTGTTTGCGCAATGTCCTGGTGCGCCTGTAGAGATGATGGTGTCATGTGATTACCCCGCAATGATGCCGGCGGCTTGCAGCAATGGGCCTGCCATTATCAGAAGGCAGCCGAACGTCATCACGGCGAAATCGAACAGGAATTTTTTCATGCTGTCACCTGCTCATTCGTTACCACGTCGCCCACGGCTAATGCGTTCATGCCGGCCTCAAGGAAAAACACCAATTCATGTTTCCCACCATCGTCAAGATGGACGACTAGCCGTTGCGTTGAGTACACGCCGATAGCTGAATCTTCATGCCGGACAGTTTTTAGCGGCTTGATGGCGATGTTCTTGATATTGATAAAAACTGTTTCAGCTGACATGTTTGCCTTTCTTCTGGGTGAGCGAATCCCGCACGCCTGAAATCAGGCGTTGCAGGTAACAACGGGGGAAGTAAAACGACTAGCGGACGACTACGGTGGTGCGAGGATGTGGTGAGTAATCATAGTTGGCTCTCAATCATTCTTGAATAGCGCCAACTGATTGGCGCAGGCGTTGCGTACATGCTGCGATACATGAATGCGCACATCAGGATTCGGCGTCGCCGACATCGACAAGGTCCGCAGCACTTCCAAACTGGCGACGAAAACATGGCCGCAATCGGGGTTCTGGCACATGTAGGTGATCTCCTTCATCATGTCCGACATCGTGCGGCTTTTGGCGGCGCGCACGCGGTGGCGGCAATGCGGGCAAGGAATGCTGATGACTCTCATGCCGGCTTCCTGTCTACCTGATACAGCGCCCGACCTCTGCCGGATATTTGACGCGACTGCTTGCGCAAGCGCGACTTTGCAAGCCATTCCGCTGCTTGCTGTATCGAGGCCAACCCCTGCTGCTGGCGCACGCGTTCCAGCAAGTCGGTTTCTGCTTCGCTCATGGTGATTTCGTGATCTGGCATCTTTTCGTCGGCTCTTTGTCTGCTTATTGCGGTCTGGGCTTATGCAGCTTTTGCGCCTACTATTTGACTATCGGCGATGCCCAGTGCCATGGCAGCTTCCCGCAGCACCAGTTGGCGCAGCAGTGTGGACGGTTGTTCGCCTTGATAGTTGGCCAGCGCCGTGATGAGATCGTGTTCATAATCGTCAAACCGGAGGGTGAGCCGGTTAGTACGAATGCGCTTGATGTCGGGATACATGGTGGCGTCCTGTTATTGATGAGAGGCAAGTTCGCGCTTGTAGTCGGCAAGGCCGCGCAAGATCAGGGAGCGGAGAAACCAGGCGCGTGAGCGCTCCTGGGCCAAGGCGTATTGATCGACTTCCGCCAACTCAGCGGGCATCAAACGCACGCCACTTGGCCGCGAAGTTGTTCCCTTGGTGATACGCCTGACTTTGGGCAATGTTTCCATGATGTTATGATGTGTATTCGCTATGGGATGGCGTAAATATAGCTCCTATTTGGGAGCATGTAAAGAAATTATTGAGTACAAATGAGATCAATTGGCGAAATATTAAAGGAAGAACGCCAGCGGCTGGGCATGAATCAAGATGATTTTGCTGCTGTCGGGGGTTTAAAGAGGCGCGCTCAAACTCTCTATGAACAAGATGAACGTGCGCCCGATGCGCTTTATTTGCGAGCGCTCGCCGCTATTGGTGTCGACGTGCAATACATTCTGACGGGTGAGAAATCTTCGTCAGCTCTTGCGCAAGACGAAAAAGAATTGCTGTCTGGGTATCGTAATCTGGACATTCGGGGCAAAGCCGGCGTACTCGGTTTGATCGATGGCATGAGCGCAGCACCAGCGGCCACAACTTCCAAGCAAAGTGCCCCACATGTCGAATTCCACGGCAAGGTAGGTCAAAGCGTTACCGGCAATATCGACGCGCCGCAGACGTTCCATATGGGCGGCGGTAAGAAGAAACCAAAACCATAAAAATCATTCGATGGGCATCGGGGCTAAGTTTTAGTTCGCCCAATTAGATGTAATAAACACAATATTTCAATTATCTTAACAATGGAGATTCAAATGGAAGCAGCAATTGCATTTGCAAGTTTTGTCGCAGTTTGGTGGGCATTGGCGCGTTTTTTCAAGAACAAGGGCAAAGGGGGATTTGTACGCCATATCGCAGGCTTTGCCGGGGGCTTTGTTGCATTGATAATCGTCGCGGCTATTGCCGGTCCGGGCAAGAAAGCGGATACCCCGGTTGCTGTCCAAAATGTGGACGCGTCAGCATCGGCCGTTTCCGCAAGCCCCGTTGCTGCGTTGGCTGAAAAACCAGCAGCGCCAGCAGAAACTATTCTTGCTGTGACGGCGGTCCAACTTGCCAAGGATTACGATGCAAACGAAGTGGCGGCGGATCAAAAATATAAAGGGAAAAAGCTACGTGTTTCCGGTAGCGTCCAAAGTATCGACAAAGATGTGTTCAACAATATCGTGGTTCACCTGAAGACGACGAATGAATTCATGCCTGCAATGGCAAAGTTGGATGATAAGCACGAGGCATTGGCGGCATCGCTGTCTAAGGGCGGCAAAATCACCTGGCAGTGTGTAGGCGGCGGAAAAATCCTCGTCAGCCCAGTTCTCAACAATTGCGCGCCGATTTGATTGCTGGCATCCACATCAGGGAGATTTGACAGAGTGACCGAAAAAACAGAATTCACCGGTGACGTAGCGCAAGCCGTCATCGGCAACGTCAAGCAGGGATCGCAACTGACTAATGAGATGCATCTGTACATAGTCGGCGAGAAGTCGTCTGTGCTGACAGAGGACGAAAAAGAACTACTATCGGGATATCGTGACTTGGATGCTCGCGGCAAAGCAAACATACTTGGCATGCTCGGCGTTGTCGGCACCACGCCGACACCTACGGCAAGCGTGAAATATGCCGGCAAAGTCAAACAGGTTGTTGAGGGAGGTCAAACGGTTAATGGCCCGTTGACCTTCGGTGCGGGTGAGAAGAAAAAGAAAAAAACATTACCGGAGTGATTGCCAGGTGGCGATCAAGGAAGGCAATAGCGTTTCAAGGTGATATCGAGCAGGTTGTGATGGGCGATGTACATGAGGCGTCCACGCTTCACAGACAATTGTCCGCGGCCCTCGCTGTAGTGACCGGAGTTTGTGGCTGGTCGCTATATCAGTTGCCGCCAGATGCAGTGGCCGAAACAGTCACACAAACCTATTGCTACGTCGATGGAAAAGGTTACTCAGTCGGCAGTGCAAAAAAAATGGTGTCAGGTGAAATCCTTGAATGTCTCTCCCCAATCAAAAACGCACCGCCACGGTGGCACAAAGTTGAACGATCACGACTTCGATAGCATTGGTTTTGAATGATTTTTCACATGGAATGAACTATGTATTCCTTTAGCATCTTAACGGCAACGTAGAGATCGGATACGGCGTGGCCAGGAGTCAACGGGGCCGCGGTATTGCAACTTCAGCTGTACGACAATTATTGCAATTCGCAGCCTCCGACGGGGCCGTGCAGCAGGTCTTTGCACACATACTTCTTGGGAACGTCGCATCCTCGAAGGTGGTTGATCGACTAGGGTTCTCAAGAGGGCATACCTTCATTGATATAGACGGAGCGGCAGTCGTTCATTGGGCTTGGCAAGTTTCAAGCTAACGATTTGTTCAAACCGGAATCTGCCAAAAATGGAGAAATTGGCAATCCACTTTACTTTGATAATTGCGGATCTGAGATAGCCCCCCGAATGACCATTAACTCTCTACAATCGATCATTCGACTGGGGGGCTAGGAACAACTTTATCTCCCGAATAGCCAGATTTGATTAGGCGAATTTTGGCAATAATCAAGCACGATGGGCGACCGATCCCTGGTGCCGACTGAAGCCAAACATTTACCACTGCCGACCTCTTTGATGTGACCTTCCTGCTGAACGACGAATCGTTGGTTTTTTCCAAAATGGCATTGATATAACTCAGCCGGTGCTCCTGCTTGACGCGAGGCGCCGCGCACATCCAGGCAATATCCATCAACACCTACCAATGCACTTTGACCGCCTACACTTTGAGTTACAGTCCAACGTTGGTTTTCGCGTCCGTGGCAGCGATAAACAAAGACTGGGGATCCATCTCCGATACCATGATCACGATCAGCATCCATACAAAGTTGGTCTCCTCCTAGTTCATTACGAATCATCAAATGAGTACCGCCTTGTGCATACGCAAAGCCCGTAATAGTCATCGTCATGGCGCACAGTACCGAAATAAATTTTTTCATGTTTATAGCTCTTAGTAGTGTTGTAGATTATCGGATAAATGTTTTGTGATGCGCACATGCTCTTCTGTGAAAAGTTAGCAGTGATAATATTTATTTCAGCATCTCCACGACCGTTAAGGACATGAGGATGGGGGCAGTAAACCGTATCCAGAATATTGTTGTCAACGACCGAAGTGCAACATTTCGTAAGCTGTGTGACACGATAAAATAATGGCAATGCGTAGCCAAAAAACAGATCAATTAAAATTCTCCATCGAGCTGTTTTCCTTAATGATCTCGCGCCGCTCACGAATTTTTCCCCATTCAAGTTTTGCAGCGCGTGCGGCGGTTTGCTTGTTGGCATAGACGTGCCGCAGTGTCTTTGTGCTGGCCGTCGCGCCAGCCGCCGGCGTGGCATGTTTGCCCTTGCCGGTTGTTGGTGCGAATTCCTGGCCTGTCTTTTTGGTAGCGACGTTGCGCCACTTGGCAAACACGCCAGTAATGCCCGGATCCGGATCCACCTGATCCTCCCGCTCGACCGCAGCTTCCTCGGTGCGTGTCTCCAGCTCGATACCGCTGGTAAAGCCGGCGTCGCTGATGCTGTGCCTGACCTTGGCCGTCAGCCAGTCCTGATTGTCGATATCGGTTTTGAACCCCACGACTTCCACTGGCGATTGCGGCATCAGCGCCGGGTCGCCAATTGCCAGTGATAATTCCAACGTCGCCGCACCGCGCTGGATGCGCTGCCATTCGGCGACCGCCGCCGTGCGGGCGTCGGCCTCATTGGCGTAGGTTGTGCGTAGTCGCTTGCTGTTGCCCGGCGCGCCGGCGACGACACTGCGGCGCAGGCCGTGCCGGTCGTCATGCCAGAACACGCGCACGCCGCTGTAGCTGTCGCGCTCGGCGCTATGGTAGCGGTGCCGGTCGCCCAGGTTGCGCGTGATGCGGATCACAGGCAAGTCGCGGCCCGACGCCGTCTTGCTGTGGCCCGCCGGCATGAAGAGCAGCGTGTCGTTCTTCACCGTCGCAGCAGCATCGTATTTCTTCCCAAGCCGGCGCAGGAATGCCGCATCGCTCTCGCGGGTCTGGTCCAAATGCGCAATCTTTACACCCCGTAGCGCTTCGGCAATACCGGCTTTCAGCTCCTGCTGAAATGCGATCACCTCAATCACCGCGCCCAGTGTGGTGTCGTGGAAGCTACGCTCTATCGGCTGCCGGAAGGTATCGATCAAACTAGCCGTCCTGGCGCGCAAGGTCAGCACGTCCGGCGTGCCGCTATGTTCGATCTCATCGACCGTAAACACGCCCTTGTCGATCAGGCCGGATTCCTGCCAGCCGATCTGCACATTGATCCTGGCGCCCTTGGCCGGCAGCGCGAGCTGACCGTCCGTATCGGACAGGGTGATACTCAGTTCGTCGGCGTTGTCGCTGCGGCACTCGGTTAGGTCGAGACTGACCAGGCGCGGCGCGAATTTCCCCGTAATGTCCCGGCCGTCCAGGGTGATCTTAAATGCGGGAATCGGGTAGTCCTTCAGAATAGGCTCCGCATGCTGTTGGCGACATTGTTGAACGTCGACATGCCGGCATTCATCGCATTGTTCGCGCTGTTGCTGATGCCCTCCAGGCTCAGCATATTTTTGATGCTCCCCAGGTCGCCCAGGGTATTCAGCAAGCCCAGCACCGATTCGTCGGTACGCTCCAGGGTAATGGAGAATTCGATCTTGCCGGCGTCGCCGTCCTGCGCCAGCACCGTGCGGCCCTCGGTCATGCCGGTGATGACGAACGAACCGTAAATGCGCCCAGTCCCTGCAATGAGGATCCACGATTTACCCGTATCGCCCATCAGGCGCAAAGCATCCAGCGAATAAACGCTGCCGGTCAGTTCCGGCGCGATCCAGCCGGACAGCGTGATCGTGTCGTCGCCCTTGCCGGTGTACTGGCGGGCGTTGCGGGCGCCGACCCGCGACGTGCTCGGGTGCTTCCAATCGGTCTTGCGTTGCAGCTCCTGGTACGCCAGGGTCGGCAGACTGAAGACAAACATGCCCAGGGCCATCATCATGATAAAAATCCTTAGTAGTGGTTGTCGGACAGGCTGGAGCGAATCCGCGCTGCTTTCTGCCTATCTCGCTGCTCTATTGCCAGCATCACAGCGCGGGCAATGGCTTGCTCATCCATGCCGGGCACCGCAGTGACGGAGATCGTGATCGTGTCGCCCTGGACCACGACGCCGGCGCCAGCGGCACGCGGCGCAATCGGTGGACGTGTATCGAAGGCCAGCGCCGGCATGGTCGCTGCACCGATAGCGATGCCGGCACCCAACTGGGTCAAGCGCTTGGCAAGGCCACCGACCTGGTCAAGCGGGCTGTCCTGGCTGCGCTGCAAGCCGACTGCCAGCCCTTGCATCGTGAAATCGCCTAACTCCGCAAATACCCGGCTAGGGCTATGGATACCCAGCTTTTCCTTGAACCAGCCGACCACGCTGTCGCTGGCGCCGGCAATCGCGGTGCGGACAGTCCCCAGCGCGCCGGTGATGCCATTGGCTAACCCTTGCATGATGTTCAGGCCGAAGTCGCTAAATTTGGCCGGCATGTCGATGCCGAACCAGCGCAGCACGCCGGCAAACGTCTGGTAAAACAAGCCCAGCGGCGACCAGTTCAGCACCAGGGCGGTCACGCCGACGATACCACCTGCGAACGCCTGTTTCACATCGGCCCATAAGCCCGTAAAAAATCCCTTGATCGTCTCCCATTTGCTATAAATCAAATAAGCGGCACCGGCTAACGCTGCGACAGCAGCAACAATCGCCAGAATGATCAACCCAAGAGGGGTGGTTAAGAAAAACATGCCTGCGGCCTTAACCGCAGTTCCCAGAACGCCGAAGGCGCTTGCCACGCCGCGCAATATTGGTGTCAGCACGCCGCCGGCAATGCCCATCTTGGCGAACAGGACGTGGAGCATGGCATAGGGACCGATCAAGGTGGCCAGGCCCAGCATCAACGGACCCAGCACCACCAGGATGGCCGCGAGTGTGCCGAAGCCGACAATCATCGCTTTGGCCGTGGCCGGGTTGCGTTCCATGAAGCCGTTCAAGCCTTCCAGTGCTTTCGTCACGGTCTCGATGGCGCTGGAATACAGCGGCAGGATCTTCTCGCCCATCGTCAGTTGGAGGTCGGCCAGCTTGGCGTGTGCGTCCATTTCGCGGCCAGCCGCCTGTTCGCGGGCCAGCGGTTCGAGCTGGTCCACATCGTAGGCGCCTTCGTTCAACTTCCGGTTCTTGTGGATCTGGGCGCGCTGCAAGTACATGTTCGCCATCAAGTCCCCGGCCTTGCGATTGGTAAACAGGCTGCCGATGGTGTCGAGGATCTTGTCTTTGCCGGTAATGCCGTTCTTCGCCAACTGCGGCAACAGGATCTTTTCCATCCACTCGAACTGACTTTTCTTGAACAGGTCCGCACCCAGCAGCGCGCCAGGATCCAGCTGCGCCGTCTGCCCCACCTTGTCGTGTTTGACCTTGGTATGGTCGCCAATCAGACCCAGCTTGTCCAGGTTCATCGCAGCGCGCTTGCTGGTGCGGCCCTGGTACAGATTGTTATAGCTCGACATCAGGCCGTTACCGACGCCGAAGCCACCAAGCTCCTGGACCAGCGGTTCCAGCTCGTAGTAAAAGGATTTTTCATCCATGCCCTTGGCCGCGATGCCGCCGGTTTTTATTAAGTTCAGCCACTCGGTAGGACCGACCCGGCCGCCGGTGGCAGAAATGACCTTCTGCACCATGTTGGCCTGTTCGTGGAATTTCTCCGAGCTGGCGGTACCGCCGCGCACCTCGATGACCTTCAACATGTCCATGAACTTGCGCTCGTTCTCGCCGCCGGCTTCCTCGCCGTAAAACGCCTTGTTGGCGAATTTCATCTTTGCCAGCATGGGCGCGACCATCTGCGCATGCGGCAGATCGCCGAACACGGACATGCTGTCCCTGACTAACTCCAGGTTCTCGGCGTGGCTGGTGCCGTAGGTTTTCATATTGCGGGCGTAACTCTCGGCGTCGGCGCTGACCTGGGGGCCAAGACCCAGGGCCGTAATGCGACCCCTCTCGGTCTGGTAGTGCTTCGCTTCGTGCAAGCCCTTTACTATTGGCGCGCCCACGGCGGCGCCGGTGACGGTCGCACCGATGCCGGCGGCAGCGACATTGCCGGCGGTCGTGCGCAGTTTGTCGGCATGCTGGCGGGCGCCAGCAACCTTTTGCTGCTGCGCGCCGACCGCCGCCAGCTTCTTCTGCTGGGCCGTCAATTCGGCATTGGTAAAGGCAATGCTGTTCTTGAGCCAGGTCTGTGCGGAACCCAGCTTGCGCGTGTCGATGCCGGCGCCGGACAAGCGCGTGCGCAGGATCTGCATTTGTTCGCCTTGCTGCTGGCCGGCCTGCTTCAAGGCGCTGGCCGATTTTACAGCGGCGTTAAATTCGCGGGTCATGGCACGCGTGGGCTGCGCCGTTTGCTGCATCCTCTGCGCCAGGGCGGCAATCTGCTGCTGCGTCTCGCGCAACTTGCCTGAACTCGCTTGCAAGCCGGCATTCAGTTCACGGAAGCGCCCAACATCTTTCTGCTGGGCGTTCAATTCCTTCAACCGGTCATTATTGGCCTTGATGACGCGGCCCAGGGCGGACGATTCGCCGGTGATTTTCTTCAACGGTCCGGTCAGCTTATCCAGCGCCGCAAAGACCACTTGTAACCGCAATTGCTTGTCACTCATCCTGGTTTCCTATTCTTCCGCGCCGCTGCGCACCCTGGCGCGTTCGCGCCAGGCCATCAAGTCCGATATGTCCAGTTCATCCATGGCCTGCGGCGGCCAGTGAAACACCACCGCGATGTCGGCCATCGGATCTTCTACTCGGACCGGTAGGCCGCCAGCCGATCTGCTTTCTTCACCAAAAAAACGGCCACCTCCGCGCCGATTTCGGTCAGGTCCGCCGGGTCCATGCCGGCGACTTCGTGGGCGGTCAGGGTCGGTTGTGTGATACGCGGCAAGACGGTCTGCAAGGCGGCTACGCTCAGATTGCCCAAGTCCATCAGCGAGACGCCGCGCAGCTCTCCCGACTTCGGGCGGCGGATGGTGATTTCGCTGATGACGGTATCGCCGCGCTTGATCGGTTCGTCCAGCATGATCGGCTTGGAGACAGCAGTAGCGGCATTGGAAGTGACTGGTGTATTTTTCATAAAGGCTTTCAAAAGGTTTTAAGAGTAAAAAAATAAAAGGGGTTGGGGTTGCTGTTACAGGCCGATAGCGCGACGGATAGACGCGTTACGATCCTCGCCGCCGATCTTCTCGACGCCATTGATAAAATCAAATTCAAAGATAGGCCGGTTATCAACGGTCAGCTTGTAGTAGCTGCAGGTGGTCGTATATTTTTGCTTGGTGTCGTCGCCGCTCTTGGCGCTGCCCATGTCGACTTCCTTGTGGCGACCGCGCACGACCACCTCGACCGCCGACACGGTGCCGTCGTCGTCACTTTCATACGCGCCGGAAAAGCGCAATTGCGTCGCGTTGTGACTGCGGGCGCCGTACTGCAGCAAGGCCTCCAAAATGAGGCCGCC
>NZ_JAGQEG010000199.1 GCF_018305005.1 Collimonas silvisoli | reverse complement strand
AAAAGCCATAGGCGCGGCTCATATCGCCGGTGACACCCGCGCTGTTTTGATGGAAGCTGCCCATCAGGTCAAAGGCCGCCGGAATACCCAGCAGCATCCCTTGCTCCACAATCTGTACTGCCCGTTCCGGGTCGGCGGCGACTTCGTAAGGCGCAAAGCCATCGCCATTAATGAGTACCCCTGCCAGATTCATCATCGCTTTCCAGTGCTGCTTATTCGCGGCTTGTTGCCACAGTTCTATCGCTTTCGGGTAGTTGCGTTGCTTCGGCGGCAAATCACGGCTGGTAATACGCAAACCTTCCTGAAACCAGGCTTCCGCCTGCGCATCAATCGGCGGCACGTTGTTAACCTCGTACTGACAAGTAAAATCTTTGCGGTGCGGATCGAAGGCTTTTAAAGCCATATTGCGCGGTAAGGTCGGTTTCATGGAACAGGCATTCAGCGTGACCGTGACAAGCAAAAAACAAAGCATCGAGCGGCAGAAACCGGGGCATGGGCTACCCTTATGCTCAAGTGCGGGAAGACGATTCATGCGCTGGCCGCCTCTATCAGTTGCCAGGTCACCAGATGGCTATCTACCGCTATCAGCCAATCTTTATCCGGTTCCGGAAAACGCTGCCCCTGCACGACAGCGGCCTGCCGCCAGCGCCAGTTCACCAGCGATTTGAGCGGGTGTTCCGCCGCCAGCGTCGGTTGCCAGACGCCGCTGTGCGGACACGGCTCGGCGCCGTTGCACAAGGTCATCGCGGCCGGATTGGCCTGCGCCACGCGCCACAGGCCGCCAAGCAGTTGGGCCGGCAATGCCCGTGGCGGCACTTGTTGCGGGAGGCCCATGTAATGCCACATGATGCGGCCGTCATTCTGGGTCAGGCCGGCGCGCAGGTCGGCAAACGGTTCACCGCGCGCATACCGTTGCGGAACCTGGTTTTGATCCCAGAGGCGATGCTCTTGGGTACGTGGACTGAGCAGTTGCGGCAGCCAGTAGCCACTGAAGCGAGCAGTGGTGCTTTCATATTGCGACGTGACTTGTCTGCCATCGCTTGTTTCAGCAGCCGGCGGCACGGCCTCTTTCGGCAGCACCCAGCCTTGCGGAATGTGGGCGCGGCCGGACAGGTTGGCCCCCGGCGTGGCTGCCGGCGGTGGCGGCGCAGGCATGACCGGCTTGGCGGCGTTGATCAGGGATTCGATCTTGCTGTCCCATTGGGGGAGTGTTGCGGGAGGCAGCGGCAGGATTTTATCGAGGTTAGGGAAACGCAGATCGGGGTTGTGATAGAGCGCATCGCCTAAAGCACCGTAACGTTCGGAACGGGCGGTGTCGATGAAATTATTGGTAAGAGGGTCATCATGGTGGCGAAAACTGGAGGAAAGATAATTTGCACATTCCTCACATCCCATTTTGACGCCTTCGTGAAAGACTTTAAGTGCGCGGACGTAATTCTTATCTATTACATTTAATGTCAAACCAAGCTCTAAGGCCCCTTTGCCGTAGCCTTGCGCAAAAGCACATTCCAGCATTTTTCGTCCTACTTCCCGGTTCCCCCAGAACCCTTCTTGCGGGTTGTCATAGGATGCATCAAGTGCTCTCCCTAAAAACGTCTGCGCACTCGGGCTGCCCTTATCCGCCGCCAATTCCCACAAGCCATAGGCACGGCTCATATCGCCGGTGACACCCGCGCTGTTTTGGTGGAAGCTGCCCATCAGATCAAAGGCCGCCGGAATACCCAGCTGCATTCCTTGCTCTACAATTTGCACCGCGCGTTCCGGATCGGCAGCGACTTCGTAAGGCGCAAAGCCATCGCCATTAATGAGCACCCCCGCCAAGTTCATCATTGCTTTCCAGTGCTTCTTGTTCGCGGCTTGCTGCCACAGTTCTACCGCTTTCGGGTAGTTGCGCTGCTTCGGCGGCAAATCGCGGCTGGTAATACGCAAACCTTCCTGAAACCAGGCTTCCGCCTGGGCGTCAATCGGCGGCACGTTGTTGACCTCATATTGACAAACGAAATCTTTTCGGTGCGGATCGAAGGTTTTTAAGGCCATATTGCGCGGCAAGGTCGGTTTCATAGAGCAGGCATTCAAAGTAAAGGTGGCGAGTAAAAGACAGATCATCAGGTGGCGTAAGCGGTGCATTATTTGTCCTTAACCATGTCGGAACGTGACTTTGCGCAGGTCGCGGAAGGGAATTAAATGACCGATGATCGGCTGGTTGTCTGGCATGGCTTTTAAATTATTTAGCATCAATTGCTGCCAATCCTGAAAGGCATTAGCAATTGCTTTCTCGCTACCGTCCCCGCCATTGCAGTCTCCAAATCCCCCCGCATGTTGCCCCCACACCCGCTTGCGCAGTTCAGCGGCCTTGACCGCATCATCGGTCGTCATATTGATTTCACTGTCGCCCGCCATGCTGCGCACATTCATGTTGGCGCTGCCCAGCGTGATGAACGAATCATCAATGATCATGAGTTTGCTGTGGATGTAGACTTGCCGGTAGTTGGAAACTTGCTTAGGCAAGGGGCGGCCATTGTTGCGGGTGATCAGCCGTGCCAGCAGCACTTTGAGCCCGAGGGATTCTATCTCGCCGGTCTTCGGATTCTTGACCGGTTCCTGCACCCGTTCCGAGGTCTGCAGCAGCGGACCTTTGATCGGCGTCAAGCCCGGTTCCGCCATCTGCTGTTCCGGGCTAAGCTTGTTCCAGTAAGCGACGTCGGCATCGTATTTTTTCTGGGCAGCCTCGATCACGCTTTGCTGCCCGGCGGGATTCCTGGGATCGGCTCCGGTCATGCTGTGGCCTTCGCCGAGACTTTTCACAGTGTCATAGGTGCGCGGCACCATGCCATCGTCTTCCGGCTGGGGAATCACCACAAACAGATGCAGCAGCTTGCATTCGCACGATTTTTTCCCCGCATCGAGCGACCATTGCGTAAAGTTGGCGCGCATCTTTTTAAGATGCCGCACCCAGCGCTCATAAAAGAAATACTGGTTTTCTATATACAGATAATTACGCGCCAGGCCTGTCGCCTGGAAGTAGGCGTTCTTAATGGTTTTATCGCCTTCTTCCGGTTGCGTGCGCACAATCTGTATCGTGGAGCCGCGCGCCGTGGTCGGCAGGCTGGGGGGGACTGCCTTGCTTTCTCCCTGGTGCGGCTGACCCTTGGCGCGTAACC
>NZ_JAGQEG010000198.1 GCF_018305005.1 Collimonas silvisoli | reverse complement strand
TCCCGGCATCCGCTTCCTTCAAGATCCCAATAATCTGCTCTTCCGTAAATCTCGATTTCTTCATGACTAGCTCTCCATCAGCACAGTCACTAACTTTACATTGGGATACTCTGGAGGGGTAAGGTCAGCTACTGTCTATATTGTAGGCAGCATGGAACCGGCCAAATGAACAGGATGCACGCATGGTCATCTGGCAAACTGCAGCGGCAGGGCAAACCGTTAGACATATTCTAGCCAGTCGTCAGGCGACAGGCCGATCTGCCACGGCAGGAATGCGGATGCTACTTATTCAGCGGGAAGATACCCTTTGCTACATTCTCGATCAATTTGTCAGCTTGCCGAAGATATCGCGACACGGTAGATCGCTGAATATTCCACATGCGTTCGAGCTCTTTTGGCTTGGTGCTTTTTTTCCAAATTTTGCCAGCGTTTTTTCCAGCCTTGTTGATCAACTTCAATTTCTCTTCGATCTGCATGCCAGTCATTGTTGGATGCAGTTTCTTGAAATTATAGACCTTCAATTTGTAAAAACATCGTTAATTTAGCTGGTATCAGACCACACATACTAAATGAGCATCTTAGATTAGAGAAAATTACTGCCTAAATTGTGTCCGGTCATTCAGGGGGCTATCTCAGTCCATGCCAAGAAAAATTTTAATGCGGTAACCGCCCATCGCCTGTAAGCAAACGACCTAATATTTCTGCATGTAGGTTATTGCCTAGAATGGGTTCAGCGCTTGGGATCTTTAGGTTCAGCCAACGCATGTTGCTCGCTAGTTTGAGGATTTCGAAACTCAACAAACTCTTTATCTTTGATTGGGATCGATCTGGCGACGCCATCAGCGATTAAAGCAACGAATTTTTCTGAAGCTTCAACTACAAACCCCACAGCGACTGGTTTTCCGCCATCCAACACCTGTGTACAAAATGCCTTTTTGTCTTTTGGATTTGTACAGCCTCCTTCAAATCCTGCCTTATCTCTAAGTGCGACGTCGCGACCAGCGGATTGCCCCACCAACACCGGAATTAACATTAAAAGTGTGATGAAAATGGGAATGTAGTAAATCGCCATAAGAACAACAGTCGGCATCAAGAAGATATCGCCGAGCAGTCCAATAGACTTGCTCATTTTTACTTTTTCCCTCCGGCGTTTCATCCATTCGCTGCTATCCAACCATGATTCAAGCCACGCCGCGCCGATATTCATCAATGCGATATACACCAGCACCCCAAAGACGGCAGCAATTATTCGGATGTCCGTTCCAGCGCTCTTTAACCCGGACGGAAAAAATTCTAACAATGCTTCGAATGCGTAAAGAAAGTAGTCTGTTGAAGTTTTCGGATACAACTCAAATGCGACCCTGAGAGTACGCATATAGGACTGATAGAAGGCTACGCCGATCAAATATGCCGTGGGTGTCAATATTGCCAAGATAAAAGCCTGGTTCAGCCATTTGAATGGTATCTTCGGCTTGCTATCCACTTCCGTTGGCTTATCTACGGCTTTGAGTACAGTGATGCTCTTGTTTGGCATGGCACGTATCTTTCTCTTTCGTTTGCGACGAACATTCTTTCGGAGGGGGGGGTACTCAACAGTTTCTGATATTGTGAATCTTCATCAAAATTTGGATAAAAAATGACAGAAGGTCTATCTGAAACCGAAGCAGTAGCGGGCAACGATCTGCTTTGCGCTATCGGCAATGCCATAACTTGCTGGCAAGGTATTGAGTATACCGTTTGCGAAATCTATCTTTCATTTTTCCCGAAAATGCTACGGGATGTACCCGTTACCGCATTTCACGCCATTAGGACATTCGACGCGCGTCTCACGGTCACAGACGCATTGATCAAACGATTTTGTAATGAGTCTGACATTACTCAGTGGGGCACGCTACGGAAAGAAATCGGAAAGCGAGCAAAAGTGCGTAACGCTGTAGCCCATGGCATGAGCTCAATATTTGGAACAAAGCCGAATAGAAAATGGGGTATTGGCACAAGCCCTTATGATTTAAATAATTTTCAAGGCTCAGGACATCAAAACGATTACTACAGCGCAAAAGAGCTTCAAGAATGCAGTGAAGGGATAATTGCCCTTACCGCAAAACTCGACGCTTTCAGAGCCTCACTAGAAGAAAACTCTGTACTCCAATCAAAACTTTTCTTGCAACAAACTGATGCCGAAAAGAATAATCGCATAGCGCGGGTAATTGCTCATACATCAAAAAAAACTTGAGCCCCATATTTTTAGCGATGAACTGAGCCGCCACACTCCGGATCAATCGGCCATCACATTCCCCATCCCCTCAAACATCTTTCAAGTTTGCAAACCCCGTCAAATCCCGCGTAAAATGCGGGTATCGCGGGTGTAGTTCAATGGTAGAACGAAAGCTTCCCAAGCCCTGCCGCGTGTCAAATCCCCACTGTTCATGCGGCTCTCCGCCGCGTTGTTATGACATGGTTCAAAAGCTCCACACTTATCAACGAGTTAGCAGCCATCACATTTTCTACCCCACCTGTGTAAGCAAAAGCTGTTGATGTGTGTGTTGTATCGACTCCCCGAAAATTGAATCTGGTTAGAACTGAAGAATTTTTAAAATTTGCTGCGTCAGTTTTTTTAAGAACCTGAACGTGCACATTAGCTCCTCTCGCCTTCAGGTCGTAAGCAGGTCTCAATTGTCATTGAGCCGGTGATAGAAAGTGTCAGGATGCCAGGTTTTAAGGGTATAGATTTACTGTCGAACTTCGGAAATAGTTTCACAAGGGTTGAGTAAATCTCCTCGATCAGCGCATGCACAAAAGTAAGAGGCATCTTTAAATTTCGAAATTGCATTGACTCCCCGTTATTCGACAAGGTAATCATGATTGGGCCGCTACCTGTTTGACCACTAGCAATCTGCTGGTGCATATGTTCCTGTTGATTTCGAAAGTCACGCACTTTGTTCTTTTCTACTATCAACAAGTCAACGAAGGGGGCAATGAGCGGTTGTGACTTTGCCAAAATCGACATACACATTTCCATTTTATATAGGGATGTGATGCAGTCTTCCATTGCAAGCGAAAAATCTAGAATCGGCAGATGACGACCTTTCATGATTTGCTCTGGCGGACGTTCACGCTCAGCCAGTTGCGCTAAAATCATATTCCGCGCCTCATCGTAATGACGCGCGGATTTCACCAAGCAGTGTACAAGCCAAAATCGCCACTTC
>NZ_JAGQEG010000197.1 GCF_018305005.1 Collimonas silvisoli | reverse complement strand
TACCTGCTCGACAACGCTCAATTTAAAAGCCAGGCTGTAATCACGTTGGCTGCGCCGCATCTCTTGCTCCATTTGACACTCCTTCTCTTCATCGAAAAAGTGTCAACCTAATTCAGGACGGGTCACTGAAAAGCAAAAAGCTCGCGTAAATGCGGGCTTTTTTGCTTTTCGGTTCAGTGTAGCTTGGCTACGATAATGCATATCCACGGATAGCACCAATCCGATAAAGTTCAATCTAAATCTGGCATAAGCTGAGTGCTACGAATTTGCTGCAGCAAATGATGAGAGCTATAGCTGGTACGGGGATTCAGTCTCATTCCACGCCGTGAACTAATGAGGCTTGACCAATTTGCCTGAAACAGCAGGGTAAGCTGAAAGCGTACCCTGCATTTGAAGGTCAGGTTGAACGAACGATTGTCTTTTGCTTACGAAATGTGAGGAACGTGATCTATGGAGGCTATCTTCTCGCCTTGCTCGTAGATCTCAACCGCCTCAATATTTGTTGATTTTGGCGGCATGACACGGTTGTATTTAGCGGGCACCCATGTCAATACTTGCGGCCACATTCCAGGCTCTTGAACGAGGTGAAGATCCAGCATGAGGATCGCCGGATTGATTCCTTGCGGTTCTTTCATGGTTAGCACAGCTTTTATCCCTGGGTTGCCGACCAAAACATCGCCGGCGACATGCAATTCGTGTGGGCCCGGTGGCATAGTGTTCAACCATGCGTGCCAGTCTCTGCTTTGAGTAGTCATTGTTCATTTCCTCCTTGTGATTTGGCGGTTTACTTCTTGCTCGAATGAGCGGTACTACTCTTAGTAGAGGCTTGCGACAGTTGATCGACGGCGTTGTTGACATTGCTTTCGATGGTTTCAACTGCTTGCTTGGTGCTCTTGGCGAACTGTTCGTAACCGGCGTTGGCGCTGCCGATTGCCGATTTGACGAAGGCAACTGCGCCTTCTGCACCTGGTGGCACGTTTTTAGATGCCTGGTCGACGAACTCGACGACTTTACGCTTGGTTTCCGCAACTTGCGCTTCTGCGACCTTGGTCAGCTCGGCTTGTGTGCTGGAAGCGATGCTGGCGAAATGACGACCGTAAGCGATGGCCTTTTCCGCGTTCGGTTGGGCCAGCGCTGCACTCAGCGAGAAAAATTCTTGCGGATCTTTAGCGGCAAAGAATTTCTGGGTGGTGGCGGTCGACTCTTCCAGCGAAGCTTTGGCAGCGCTCAGGTTGAGGTCGATCAGCTTTCCTACGCCGGCAAATGCTTTGGTCGTGAAATCGGTATACAGGGCCAAATTAGCTTCAAATTTGGCTTTGGCGGCGGCTGAAAATTGTTCTGCGGCGGTAGACATGGCTTCTCCAAGGAGTCGCTGTTGTAAAAACAGACGACATTAGTAGGGCGACGAAAGGCGGCTAAAGACTAGCCATTGGTTGCAGAACGCCATTGATGTAAATGGCGCATTGTGCGGTGCAAAAATGTGATTTTAGATTTTTGTTGCCAGATGTCTAGCTGGTAATTTTGATAGTGCCAACTGCATTCTTGATGGATTGATCGCGTTTGACTTCTTTTTGTTGACGTAACGGCTTCCGCGAATTGGGATAGTTGCGTCATCTGTCAAATTTCCTCATCATGGTACTTTTCGTGGTATTTAGTCAGCTCGTTGCTCTGGGAGTGGCTAAAATATTGGTTTTTCGAGCGCTATTGATAATTGAATGGGAATGATCTGAGGTCTGGCATTCTCTAGTATACAAAGCAGGAAATGCTCCAAAGCCCGCATAAATGCGGGCTTTTTTGTAGCGTTGATACCTTCACCTTGCTACGATTGGCACACCAGATCGAACTCAAGGCCAGGCTGCTCAATAGCCAACCTCAGCGGCTCGAGCACACGCTGTTGTCCACTTAGCAGCAAAGATTCGTAGTGTAAAAAAATGACGACTTCTTACAAAAAAATTGACTTGATAACGCTGCGCCTCTTTGTGACTGTTTGTCAGGAAAAGAATATTGCCCGGGCCGCTGAGCGCGAATTTATTGCGCATTCAGCGATTAGCCGCCGCATTAGTGAGTTGGAAGCAATCGTCGGCCATCCGGTTATTGATCGCGGATCCCGGGGTATTTCTATTACGCCCGCAGGAAGAACAGTGCTCAAGTACGCTGAGTCAGTCTTGTCTAATCTCGAAGAGATGGAAAGGGAAATTAAATTACTATCCGATGGCGCCTTGGGGAAGGTGCGGCTTGTGGGAAATTTGTCTTCGATCGTGCAGTTTTTGCCGGAAGATCTTGCCGCCTTTCAGCGCTCTTTCCCCCAAGTGGATATCGATCTGGAAGAGAAAACAAGTTCCCTCGTAATGCAGAGCATCAGGGATAGAACTGCCGATATCGGTGTTTGCAATGCCTTGGACAGCGATTCTAGTCTTGCGGTACATCCGTATCGCAAAGATCGCCTGATGCTGATGGTTCCTAAAGGACACCGATTGGGCGAAGCCGGCATCGTACATCTTCAGGACTTTCTCAATGAGAGTTTTGTCGGCTTAAACGACGATAGCGCGTTGGCACTGTTGCTGGCGAGTCAGGCACAACATGCCGGCAATTCGCTGAACATCAAAATGCGGGTGAGCAGCCTGGATGCCTTGTGCAGAATGGTGCATGTAGGACTAGGTGTCGCCGTTGTTCCGCAGCAGATAGGGGAAATGTATCTCAATACGTTGGATATCTGTTTGATTCCGATCGCAGACACGTGGGCAACTCGCCAGCTTGTGCTTGTCTACAATTGCGATTTTCCCTTGACGGCGACCGCTGCTTCGCTTGTCAGTTTTTTGATGAACAAACGGTAAAGCGGGACAGTCTTCTCGATTCGAGATATCAGCCGTCTTTAATTGCTGCTTCTGCTTCTGATGCCTGATCTGTATCCTTTCTGACTGAAATGTTGCGGAAGAGCTTTTTGCTCTGATGCGGATATCTTCATTTTTCACAGACGGAATGATCATGAATCGAACGCTCTACGATAAACTTTGGGAGTCCCACGTCGTCCATACCGAGCAGGATGGCACGGCGATTCTGTATATTGATCGACATCTTTTGCATGAGGTTACCAGCCCGCAGGCTTTCGAAGGCCTGAAGCTGGCCGGCCGCAAGCCATGGCGGCTGCCGGCCAACCTGATGGTGGCCGACCATAACGTGCCGACCACCGGCCGCGCCAACGGCATTGCCGATCCGGTCTCGCGTT
>NZ_JAGQEG010000196.1 GCF_018305005.1 Collimonas silvisoli | reverse complement strand
GTCATCGTATTTTGGGTGGTCGGTATCTATAACCGCCTGGTGAATTTCCGTAATCGTTTCAAGAATGCGTTTGCCCAAATCGACGTCCAGCTGAAACGCCGTTACGATCTGATCCCGAATCTGGTGGAAACCGCCAAAGGCTATATCAAGCACGAGCGCGAAACGCTGGAAGCGGTGATCGCGGCGCGTAATCAGGCGGTCAGCGCCAACGCCAAGGTCGGCGGCAACGCGACTGACGCCGCCGCCGTGCAGCAGATGGCCGCCAGCGAGGGCGTGCTCAGCGCCAGCCTGGGCAAGCTGTTTGCCTTGTCGGAAGCCTATCCGGATCTGAAAGCCAATCAGAACATGATGCAATTGACGGAAGAATTGACCGGCACGGAAAACAAGATCGGCTTTTCGCGTCAGGCATATAACGACAGCGTGATGGAGTACAACACCGCTATCGAACAATTCCCCGGCTCGATACTGGCCAATATGTTTGCTTTCAAGCAGGCCGAATTGCTGCAAGCTACCGAAGCGCCGGAAGAGCGCAAAGCGGTCAAGGTGACGTTCTAAGTTCCGCGCCTGAGCCTAGCTGAATTAGCGCGCATGACTTTCTTCGAACAGCAGCACCAGGCGCGTCAGGAAACCAGGAAACTGGTGTTCCTGTTTGTGCTGGCGGTGCTAGCGATCGTGGTGGCGGTCAATCTGGCGATGGCGCTGCTATGGACTTTCAAGTTCGGCAGCCATCATGGCGTCCTGCGCCAGTATCCACGGGGCTTCTTCGCAACCAATACCTTCATCACGCTGCTGCTGATCGGCGGCGGCACCCTGATCCAGACCTTCAATTTGCGCGATGGCGGCGACGCCGTGGCGCTGATGGCGGGCGGCCGTATCGTCTCGCCCGCCAGCGGCGATTTGCAAGAGCGGCGGCTGTTGAACGTGGTGGAAGAAATGGCGCTGGCTTCCGGCATTGCCTGCCCCAAGGTCTATCTGCTGGAACAGGAAGACGCAATCAATGCTTTTGCCGCCGGCTACAACCAGAATGAAGCAGTAGTGGCCGTCACGCGCGGCACCTTGAACCGGCTCACGCGCGATGAGTTGCAAGGCGTGATCGGCCACGAGTTCAGTCATATCCTGAACGGCGACATGCGCTTGAATATCCATCTGATCGGCGTCTTGTTCGGGATTCAGATGATTGCCGGCTTCGGCCAGCAACTGATGGGTGTCGGCCGCTACTGGAGTTCGCGTGATGACAAGGGGCCGCCGTGGCAACTGGTGCTGCTGATGGCCGGCCTGCTGCTATTCGTAGTCGGTTATATCGGCATCTTTTTTGGCCGCCTGATCAAGTCGGCGGTATCGCGCCAGCGTGAATTCCTGGCCGACGCCAGCGCTGTCCAGTTCACACGCAATCCGGAAGGGATTGGCGGCGCGCTGCGCAAGATCGGCGGTCTCACCGACGGCAAGAAAATCGGCTCGCAAATCAATCACCCCAATGCAGAACAACTCTCGCATCTGTTCCTCGGCAGCGCCCGCCCCAATTTGCTGAGCGGCTGGTTTGCCACGCACCCGCCGCTGGCTGAGCGCTTGAAACGTATCTACGGCCGCAGCATGTCAACACTCGAAGCGCCTGAGTTGACGACGCCACATGCCGCCAGCGTTGAGCGCATGGCGGATCTGCCCTTTACCACTAGCGCCACTGCCGCCACCTCTGGTTTGGCCGACGCTGCTGCAGTGTCAACGCCAACTCCGATTGCCGGCGGATCTTTGACGCCGTCGCTCGAATTCGGCAACAGCAGCGGCAAAACATCATCGTTGTCACCACAGCTCGATGGCGCGGTGCGCGATCCTGTCGCGGCTTGCGCTGTAGTCTATGCGCTGCTGTTGGGTGAGGGCGCAGAGCGCGATTCACAGCTGGCGTTGCTCAACCAAGAAGCGCCGCAACAGGCCGCCTTGACCACCTACCTGGCCGAGTCGATCGCACAATTGCCGCTCAGCGCCAGGCTGCCTTTGGTCGATCTGGCCGCGCCCGCGCTGCGTCAGCTGGCGCAACCCGAGCGCGACAAAATGCTGGCGCTGGCAGATCAGCTGATCGCCGCAGACAACCGCATCACGCTGGCCGAATTCGTGTTGCAAACCATCTTGACGCGCCGCCTGGCGCCGCGCGCCGGACGTCTGGTGCCGATCAGATTCAATCGTCTCGCCGAACTGAGCGGCGATGTCGCCGTGCTGCTGTCGCTGGTGGCGCACGTGGCGGCGCCGGCCAGCCATGCCGACGCTGTCGGCGCACGCCTGGCGGCTTTCCTGCGCGGCACGCAAGCCTGCTCTGAACTCAAACTCGCCGCCCAAGACTATTGCGACGGCGCCAGCCTCGGCTTTGCGCGGGTAAAGCTGGCGCTGGACCATGTCAATCAGCTGGCGCCGCTGGCCAAGCCGCAACTGGTCAAGGCTCTGCTCGCGGTGGCTGACGATGGCGCTGAATTGCAGATCGCCAGCGCCGACATTCTGCGCGCGATCTGTGCCGGCATCGAAGCGCCGATCCCGCCGGCGGTGGCCGCCACGTATCACGCCTATCCCTGGCAATTCGATAATTAATTACCAATCATTTCCCAGCTTTCGGCGAGCGTCCAATCAGATCGCTATAATGAACGTTCTCGGGTCTCGCCCGTATTGGATTCTGTCATGCAATCTCAAACTGAAAACACTGCCGGCAAACAGGACAGGCGGCTCTGGGTCAAGGCGGCAGCCGCGGTAGCGGTGGTTGCGCTGGCGCTGGCCGGTTATATGTCGATGTCGAATACGCATGCGGCGCCCGATGTCTCGTTTACCAATCTCAAGGGCGAACAGGTATCGCTAAAGAGCTTGCGCGGCAAAGTGGTGATGGTGAATTTCTGGGCCACCAGTTGCACCACCTGCGTCGCCGAGATGCCGCAAATGGTGCAAACCTACAATATGTACAAGGACAAGGGCCTCGACTATGTCGCGGTGGCAATGAGCTACGATCCGCCCAACTACGTCATGAACTTTGTGCAAACCCGCAGCCTGCCGTTCCAGGTCACGCTGGATACGCAAAGCAAGCTGGCCGATTCTTTCGGCGACGTCAAGCTGACGCCGACTACTTTTGTCATCGACAAGCAAGGCAATATCATCAAGCGCTACGTAGGCGCGCCCAAGTTTGACGAGTTGCACGCCTTGCTGAATAAGGCACTGGCGGCAGCATAAAAAAAGGCGCATCGAGCGCCTTTTTTTATGCCTGTGACCCGTCCTGAATTAGGTTGACACTTTTTCGATGAAGAGAAGGAGTGTCAAATGGAGCAAGAGATGCGGCGCAGCCAACGTGATTACAGCCTGGCTTTTAAATTGAGCGTTGTCGAGCAGGTAG
>NZ_JAGQEG010000195.1 GCF_018305005.1 Collimonas silvisoli | reverse complement strand
CTTACAAGTCTTTTGGCTTTTCTAAGGGCAACGACCATATCTGCTGGCGTTGCTATTGCAGTCCATCTTGGATCGTATGCAATAATACCAATTGCCCCCAATATTTCAGAGGCATTTGATGAACAACTATTTATTGCCAAATCGTAAGGTAAATTCTTCTTTTCTCTCTTTTTTATTTCAGCTAAAAGAATTTTTTTATCTTCTGGAGAAACTCGTAAAACAAATCCAATTGTAGCTCGATATGCTTGTCTAAATAAATAATGTTTACGATTATCTTCATCCCAACTATCAGGGGCTCTACCATAAACCATATCGTTAATTTCAATAGCTACATGTCCAAATTGTGAACCTAAACTATGTAATCTTGAATCACTTACTAACACTTCAATAGTTTCAGAATCTGCTACCAGTGGCTTATATGAAGTATCCATTCCTTTAGTAGTTGTATGCTGTGCTATTAATCTTAATTTTTCACCTTCAGGTGACGTGATTGTTTTTGTAGGCATAATTTCTATTATCCAGCAATAAAAACTTCGACTGTTTCAGCCTCTTCTTTAGATAGCATTAAATCAGTCTCTCCATTTTCATTTGTTGTACCGTATTCAATACTTCCGTTTGAACGTTTAATTCCAAAATACAAGTTAGGAATAGGAATTCCGCCTGTGCCTCGAACAACAAATCTTTCATTGTATTGATTAGATTGGCTATGGAATAATGGCTCATTATTCCATGCACTTGTGGCTGGAATTGCACTTGCTTCACCCTCTGTTGAGTATGTATTTTGACTGGCAATGAGACGGGGTGGTGGATCGCATTTACATATACACAAATCGTCACTAAGAGCTTGTTCTACACCATTGTCTTTGCTTGATATACGAGTTCCGACACAGAGAATATAACCAGTAGTTTTGCATGCTGGACATTCGATTAAATCTTTCTCAAATGACAGTGGATTGCCGTCCAATGTATTGTTGCTTCGTCCTGTAGTAACAATACCATTTTTTGTTGTTCTGTCACCTACCTGAATATAATAACGTTTTCCCATTCCAATTTCCTAAATTACTTTTTTGAAAAATTTTAATTTCCCAATACTTTAAAATATCTTTTATCACAGATTTTAAATTTTCTGCTGGGTGCTATTGAGGTATTTTTTACCAATTGTTTATTGCAATATGTAGTGTTTTTTTACACCTTGATCTGATTGACCTTGAACGATTGAGTCATATGATTGATAAAGAAAATATCCATTTGATAGGATAAATATTGATAAAAATACCCAAAATGTTGTTTCAATGGTAAGATAATTGAATGCTTTTCTTCCAAGCCAGATAAGTATTGCAATGAAAATTACAATAAATATCCAATAAGAAGATAAGAAATAAAATGCAATTTGAAACCAAAAAAATATTTCTTTCATTTATTTTTTAAAATTCATTAATGTGAAAAAAGATTTTTGAAAATTTCCGCAGGATTGATAACACCAAAGTGAGCAAGAGCAAAAATAGCTGCTATAGCTAGAATTGCTGCAATTTGCATTTTTTGTGTAAATCTCTTACCACCAAATGGGTCAGTTGATTTGCAGCCTGAACACTCGACAGCAGTAACGCTTAATGGATTTCCACAATCCACACATTTTTTTAAATTTCGGGCCATTAAATTTCCTTTGGGAAAATATTATTTCTATTGGATAATATTGCAAAAAAAAATGCAACCAAATAATGTCGCAGTGATATTTTTATTTCGCAACTGGCATTTTTCACAGTTGTGACAAGTACAAAACTATGTCTAGTACACTATATTGGTGTCGGGGGTACCTGCTTTTTAACCTCACCAACTGGTAAAATTTAGGTAAGTAATTGATTCAGATGTGTTTTTTTGAATTGTGATGTTAGGTCCTGCAGCCAGCACCAATATCTAAAAGGCCCACAGCAATGTGGGCCTTTTCTTTAGTTTGACATACGTCTTGAAATATTGCATTGCGGTAACAATATTTGATTTTCACAGGTAGACTATCGTTCCTACTTCATAAGGAAAACCCATGATGACTCGCTCGCTTATTGCTACAGCCGTTCTATCGCTTGCCGCCTGCGCTACCGGTCCGTCGATCGCACAGGACAGAGGTAGCGATGCACTCACCGAATCCAATGCGCACAACCGCCCGGTCAAGGTAATGATCATTACCATGTTCGGCCCCGAAGGCCAGGCATGGCTGGACCGCATCGGCCCCTGGAAAACCGTCTCGGTGCCAGGGCTGTCGCCAGACTATCCCGACGTTCACTGCAACAAGCAAGATGTCTGCGTCGTCACCACCGGCATGGGTTATGCCAATGCATCGGCGTCGATCATGGCGTTGACATTCTCGTCGCGCTTCGATCTGCGCCATACCTATTTCCTGATCTCCGGGATTGCCGGTATCGACCCCGCGCGCGGCACAATTGGTTCGGCCGCGTGGGCCAAGTATCTGGTCGATTTCGGTATCCAATGGGAACTGGATGCACGCGAAATCCCGGCCGGCTGGAACACCGGCTTTCTCGGCATCAACACCAAGAACCCAAGCCAGAAACCGCCGCTCGATTATCGTAACGAAGTATTCCAGCTGAATCCGAAACTGGCCGACGCCGCGTTCGCACTCTCACGCAACGTAGTGCTGGCCGACAGCGCGCAAGCACAGGCAGCGCGCTCGAAATTCAGTTACGCGCCGGCGAACCAGCCGCCTGCGGTAATCCAGTGCGATATCGCTTCCGGCAACACCTGGTGGTCAGGTACCTTGCTTGGCGAACGCGCACGCGAATGGACCAAGATTTTGACCGACAACAAAGGCGTGTATTGCATGACGGCGCAGGAAGACAACGCCACTTTCGAAGCATTGAAGCGCACATCGAGCGCCAAGCGAGTAGATCTGAACCGCGTCGCGGCATTGCGCACCGGATCGGATTTCGATCGTCCTTACCAAGGCCAGACCAGCGCCGACAATCTGCTCAACTATGCAGACCAGGGCGGCTTCCTGCCGGCGACGGAAAATCTGTACCGCGCAGGTAATCCGCTGGTGCAGGATATCGTGACGCATTGGGGTGAATGGCGGGACGGGGTACCGCGTCGGTAAGTGTTGCCGTTGCTACGTTCCAAGCCGCCTCTGGCGGCTTTTTTTACGTCCGGGCATTTGATCCACGTCCTCAAACTGTCAAGTAATTCCGAGTCCGTTTTTCAGATTTTTGCCACTACCGCAAAGACCTGTTTTTCATCACACTTCGCTGGCAAATCTTGTCCACATCAGAAATAGCTGCAAAGGATTTTTTTCACCGGCGCCACCCCCGCCGCTCCTGAAATAATATTTGTAACTACAAATATTATTTTGTTTTATAATTAAATGTAGTTACGAAAAATCATATGGAAATCGTCTATGACAACACCAAAAATGCAGCCA
>NZ_JAGQEG010000194.1 GCF_018305005.1 Collimonas silvisoli | reverse complement strand
CAAAACAGAACTTCCGGCCTGAGCCAGCAAAATCCCCGAATCCTGCTGGTGGCGAATGGCAGCGGGTTCACGCTGCATGGCATCACCCTCCAGAACTCTCCTAACTTCCATGTCTGGGCATACGGCGTTACCGGCTTGACGGCTTGGGGCGTCAAGATACTGTCGCCAAGTCTCGCCTATACGAAAGCCGGTTACAAATGCCCATCCGGCACCACGCCGGACGTTGTGACCCCCGCCACTTGTTTCACACCAGACACGGCTGTGAACACGGACGGTTTTGATACCGGTTACTCCAAGAATGTGTTGCTCGCTTATTCCTACATCAGCACGGGCGACGACCACGTGGCCATCAAGTCGAGCTCCGGCTCGGGCGCCAGCAACCATACCTATATACATAACCATTTTTACTATGGACATGCGCTCTCCATCGGGAGTGAAACCAATGCAGGCGTGAGCAGCATCGCTGTCACCGATCTGACAATTGACGGCTACGACAGCGGTACTGGCGGCGGCTTGCGCATTAAATCGGATTCGTCGCGCGGCGGCAACGTTTCGAACGTGAGTTACAAGCAGATCTGCGTGCGCAACGTCAGCCAGCCGCTTGTGTTCGATTCCTTCTACAGCAGCTCGAAGGGCACGTTGTATCCGCATTTCACCAACATCACGGTCAGGGATTTTCATGATCTCGGCAGTAGCAAATACCATGGCGGCAAGCTGACCTTCGCCGGATACGCGATCAACGGCCAGAACGATCCGCTGACGATCACGCTGGATAACGTGGTGTTCGACGGCACGCAACCTACGTTCAATGCCGGCCACAATGGCGGACCGAGCTCTATACCAGCCGCCACGCACTTCACATTGGGGGCAGGGCCGGTAAGCTTTGCGTCGTCGATCGTCACGTCGTCGTCCAATGGCGTCACGATCACCGGCACGCCGGGCAGCGGGACGGGCATCGATTGCAGTGCTGCATTTGTCCCGCTGAAATCTGTGTTAGCGACTTCACCGATCTAGTACGGTGTTTACAGCAATCAAAAGACCGGCTTCAATCGGCTCTTCCGATTGCTGCCAGCCAGGAGAGCCCTCGCCATCGTGAGGGCTTTCTAAAACATCTTTTGATCAGTCGGGAGGGAGTGGGCAGACCAGCGCGTCTATTTTAGACTCGCGGTTCCCATAGCGTGATATCAAGCAGCGCCTGATACAAGCGCACCGGCTCTTCGGCGATCCGGTTAAGCACGTAGAGAAAATATTCCTCGCCATAGACGGCATATTCCCGCGTCGGGAATCCACGCTTCTGCAAACCGTCTATTGGCTCTGTCCCGAGGCCGATCAGCGATTCAAACTCGTAGTGGCGCTGTCCCAGCAAACCTTGCTGCGTGATTAAATTTGTCAGCTCTTCCTGGATGGCGCGATCATGCGTCGCAATCGAACATTTGTGCCCGCTGCCCAGCAATTGAGCCGCGTAGCGCCGGTAGCTGGCCGCCAGTTCGGGGCTGTTGCGGCTGTAGGCAATCTGCTCCGGCTCAAGAAAAGCGCCTTTCACCAGACGGATACGGCCTGGATACATCATCAGTTTTGGCAGATCGTGCGCGCTGCGGTGCAGCCTGGCGGGAATCGTGACGCCGACATTCGCCAGTTCAGCCTCGTCATGCAAGCGGGCATAGGTCGCGTAGATATTATTGGCGCGCTCCGAACCCTCCATCGAAATCATCACTTCGCGGCCGCTGGCAGCGGCCGCGCGCGCGATTTTCCTGGCATTCAGAAAACCTAACTCGGGATCGATCACGGAACCGATGTGAGACAGATCGAGCGAGACCGAGCAATTCAGCCCCTTGTCATCGATGGCCTTAAGCAACGCCAGAAAGACTTCGGTCTCCGCATTGGCCCTGGCCTCGTCGCGGCAACTCTCGCCCATATATTCAGCCGATGCGGCATGACCACGCGCATTAATCTGGCTGACGCGTTCCAACACATCTTGCGTCGTCTGGCCGGCAACATAGCGGCGGGCGACGCGATGCATGAACGGCCGCAGCAGCGGATCGTTACAGAATCTGTCCTTGGCTTCTTCGTTCAACGCCAGCTCGCGCAGCGCATTGGCGGCCTGGTCAACCAGCGCTTGCCATTCAGCCGGAAACGCGGGCGGTCTTTGATTCTGCATGGTTAATATCTCTATATGAAAAAAATGACAAACGCGTCGGATGCTGATGACGGCGACAACGAGAGTGCATTTTAAACAAGTGACAAGTACCGGCAAAACCAGTAATTTTCTGTCCTAATGCTAATTTTTCTCACATAAAACGGCTGGGCGTATCGGAGGAATAAACATGAACTGGGTCTTCGAACAAGAAAACATAGACTGGGCTGCACTCTCGAATCTTTATAAGATAGCGCCGCTGGGCGACAAGCATCCGGACGATTTGAAAATCGCCTTTTCCAATAGCCTGTACAAGTGTTTTGTATTTGATGACGGCGCCCTGGTCGGTGTTGGCCGGGCGCTGGCAGACGGGATCGATTGTTCTTACATTTGCGATGTGGCGATACATCCCGATTGCCAGGGGCAGGGCTTAGGCAAGGCCATCATCGCCAAACTGAGAGACCTGTCGGCCGGCCACAGGAAAATCATCCTGTACGCGGTTCCCGGCAAGGAAGGCTTTTATAAAAAGCTGGGATTCAAGCGCATGAGTACGGCGATGGCTATTTTCAAGGACCAGGAACTGGCGCTTAAAGCCGGCTTGGTCAACGAAACATAAGCACCATGCCTGCGGCACTGATTGCCGCCCGCAAATTCTTCGATGGGCAACTTGACGTCAACAACTGCAAACCAGCCTGATCCGGTGCAAAGTGCTGGATCAGGCCGGCGCTGCTATACCTTAGCAATTGCCCTTTTTAGCCTGTCCTGGCGGACAATGATAGCGGCCTCCGTCGTCGTCACGCCGGTCGTCATAACGGCGTTCATCGCGTTTGTCATCGTCACGGTCATGGCCGCGATGCCAGCCGCCGCGACGCAGTTCCCAGCCATTGCTTCCCTGGCGCCATTCCGGGCGATCGCATAGATAACCGCTGCGAGCGCGCTCCCAATGTCCGCCAGCCCATACGTGGCGGTTGCCGTCCCAGTTCCAGTAACCAGGCGCCCAGATGTAGCCAACCCGCGGTGGCGGCACGACTTCATATCTTGGCGGCGGCGGAGTGCCGATGGTGATGCTGACGCCGATTTGCGCCATGGCCTGAATGGGAAATATTTTAATTTGGAAATTTTGGTTGTCTACCGTGTTGAGAAAATTTTGTTGTTAAAAAAGTATTTATATTGCAGTATGTGATTTGCAATTAGCAGGTTTCCTCAACTAAGTAGATTGTGTTCACATGACTGAAAAGTTTTCGTACTACAAACCGAATAGACTTCTTTGGACCTGGACACCAGTTGCCAAAGATAATGGCTGCACTAAGATAGAAAATATCTGTTTAGCAATGGATAAATCGCCACCTCCATTGCTAAAGGACATGTTGAAACCTGAGGTATCAACACCCGCCAAAATCCAGTTTAA
>NZ_JAGQEG010000193.1 GCF_018305005.1 Collimonas silvisoli | reverse complement strand
TCATCGATTTCTCTGTTCGCCTTTTTTAAAGGCTTCACCAAAATACCATGTAAGAAACCGCAAATACATATTTAAAAGGTGTTTGGTGGAGGTTTTAAGGCAAAGGATAAATAATGCTTCGTATCCCCCGATAGCGAGCAAGAACGGCTACGCCGCTGCGGCAAGCGCCCGCATAGCTCAATCCCGGTCAGGCGTCACTTGCCGCCGGCTTTTGCGATCGTGGTTGCTTGCCAGCCGGTCCCAAGTTGCGTGGGCATTTGCGACATGCCGGAAGTTGACTGGTCATCGCTGTTTTTCTGCACGTGTTTAGGCAGCATCGAGCCTGTGTAATATTCTTTTTTCTCAAGACTTGACGCATTGTCGACATCGGTCGAGGCGCTGCTTGCGCAGGCGGACAGAATCGGCAGTAGCGAAAGGGCAGTAATCAGCGAGGTTGTTTTCATGGATTTATTTCATTCCTGTCAAGGGTTGAAAAATAAAACACGTGCTGCCAGGCCGACGATGATGCAAGGATGATGATCGTTTCTTGCCGGAAATTTAGACTAGCATACTATGGCTATTTTGCCAGTCGGAATTGGCGTGGCGGGATGCCTGCTCCGATATCTCTTCAGGCTATCCGTCATTGGCATCTCGATAAGCCGCTCATCTATGGATGGCGCTCTGTATAATCCCATCCTCATGTCAACATCCGAACCCATTAAATCACCGCGCTCGCGCGAAATGCCGAGCCCGCAACGCAACGTCTTGCCACCGATCGTCTTCCCCGAGGAACTGCCGGTTTCAGGAAAGCGCGCGGAAATCTCTGCCGCCCTGAGCGCGCACCAGGTCATCATCGTTTGCGGTGAAACCGGCTCGGGTAAAACCACCCAGTTGCCGAAGATCTGCCTGGAACTGGGGCGTGGCCAGAACGGCTTGATCGGCCATACCCAGCCGCGCCGGATTGCCGCTTCCTCGACCGCCAAGCGGATCGCTCAGGAATTGAACTCGCCGCTGGGCGAGCATGTCGGCTACAAGGTGCGTTTCAACGACACCTTGAGCAAGGGCGCATGGATCAAGCTGATGACCGACGGCATCTTGCTGGCGGAAACCCAGACCGATCCCTTGCTGCGCCAGTACGACACCATCATCATCGATGAGGCGCATGAGCGCAGCCTGAATATCGATTTCCTGCTCGGTTACCTGAAACAGTTGCTGCCCAAGCGGCCCGACCTGAAAATCATCATCACCTCGGCCACCATCGATGCCGACCGTTTCGCCCGTCATTTCGGCACGAACGACAAGCCGGCGCCGGTGATCGAGGTGTCGGGCCGTCTGTACGCGGTAGAAGTGCGTTATCGGCCGGTCGATAATGCTGACCGTAGCGGCGTCAATCCAGCTGCTGCAGCAGCCAAGCCGAACGCACCGCAAAGCGCGGCCCAGCGCGACCGCGAGCAACGCGATCTGATGGATGCGGTGGTCGATGCGGTCGATGAGCTGGCGCGTATCGGCTCCGGCGACGTGCTGGTGTTCTTGCCGGGCGAGCGCGAAATCCGCGATACCGCCGAAGCGCTGCGCAAGCACCATCCGGCCCATGTTGAAATCCTGCCCTTGTTCGCGCGATTATCGGCGCAGGAGCAGGAGCGGGTATTCAAGCCATCCAATGCGCGGCGCATCGTGCTGGCCACCAACGTCGCTGAAACTTCGCTGACGGTGCCGGGCATCCGCTATGTGGTGGACGCCGGCCTGGCGCGGGTAAAACGTTATAGCTACAGGAACAAGGTCGAGCAGTTGCAGATCGAGCCGATTGCGCAATCTGCCGCCAATCAGCGCGCCGGCCGTTGCGGCCGGGTTGCCGCCGGTGTCTGTATCCGCCTGTACGAAGAACAGGATTATCTGCAGCGGCCGAAATTTACCGAGCCGGAGATTTTGCGTTCGTCGCTGGCGTCGGTCATCTTGCGGATGAAATCGCTGCATCTGACTGACGTTGAAACTTTCCCCTTCATCGAACCGCCGCCGGGCCGCGCCATCGCCGACGGTTATCAATTGCTGCAGGAACTGGGCGCGGTCGACGACAACAACCAGCTCACCAGAACCGGCCGCCAGCTGGCCAAGCTGCCGCTCGATCCGCGCGTCGGCCGCATGATCCTGGCGGCGCTGGACAATGTCTGCCTGAGCGAAATGCTGGTCATCGCCGCCGCCTTGTCGGTGCAGGATCCGCGCGACCGGCCTTTGGAAGCGCAAGGCGCGGCGGACCAGGCGCACAAGAAGTTTGCCGATGAAAAATCGGAATTCCTGAGTTATCTGAAAATCTGGAAATGGTTTGAAGACGCCATCGAACACAAGAAAACCAATCGCCAGCTGATGGATAACTGCCGCGCCAATTTCCTGTCGCAGTTGCGCTTGCGCGAATGGCGCGATGTGCATTCGCAGTTGCTGACGATCGTGCGCGAGCAGGGCTGGCGTTTGAACGAAGCGCCGGCCACCTATGAGCAATTGCATTGCGCCTTGCTGACTGGTTTGCTCGGCAACGTCGGTTTCAAGGCCGACGACGACCCGCATTATCTCGGCGCGCGGGGCATCAAATTCCATCTGTGGCCGGGTTCGCATTTGTCGAAGAAGGCCGGCAAGTGGGTGATGGCGGCCGAGCTGGTCGATACCAGCCGCCTGTATGCGCGTTGCATTGCGCAGCTCCAGCCGGAATGGCTGGAGCGGGTGGGCGCTCATCTGCTGAAGAAATCGTATGGCGAGCCGCGTTGGGAAAAACGCACGGCGCAGGTGTCGGCGTCCGAGCGCGCTACCTTGTACGGGCTGGTGGTGTATAGCCAGCGGCGCATCAATTTCGGTTTGATCAATCCGCAGGAGGCGCGCGAGATTTTCATTCGCGATGCGCTGGTCGGCGGCGAGTTCGATACCCGTGCGCCGTTCTTCGCGCACAACCAGAAGTTGATCCGCGAGATCGAGAATCTGGAGCACAAGTCGCGCCGGCTCGATGTGCTGGTGGATGACGAGTTGATCGCAGCGTTTTACGACAAGCTGATTCCAGCCGATATCTGCAACGGCATCGCGTTTGAAAAATGGCATAAGGACGAGACCGCCAAGACGCCCAAGCTGCTGTTCCTGAATCGCGACGATCTGATGCGGCATGAGGCGGCCGGCATCACCACCGAACTGTTCCCGAAAGTGATGCGGGTGGCCGGTATCGAAATGGCTTTGTCCTATCACTTCGAACCAGGCACGCCGCGTGACGGCGTCACCCTGACGGTACCGCTGTATGCGCTGAACCAGGTCTATGTCGATCGCTGCGACTGGCTGGTGGCCGGCATGCTGAAGGAGAAAGTGCATCTGCTGCTGAAATCGCTGCCGCAAAAGATACGCCGCAATTGCGTGCCGCTGCCGGATTACGCCGCCGGCTTTTGCGATCGGATACAGGCGCGTCACGTGTTCGGCCACGGCAATCTGCTGGATGCCTTGATGGCGGATATCCGCACTGAAACCAGCGTCGCCGCGCGCAGCACCGATTTCAAACTGGAAACCTTGCCGGCGCATCATTCGATGAACTTCAAGGTGATCGACGAGCATGGCCGGCAGCTTGACATGGGGCGCAATCTGGCTGCTCTGCAGGCCGAGTTTTGC
>NZ_JAGQEG010000192.1 GCF_018305005.1 Collimonas silvisoli | reverse complement strand
AAAGTGCCTTCTTGGCCGGTATCCAGGAGTCGGAAAATTCTAATAATCGGTGATACTGATTTCGGGGTACGGTCAGGAGTCGGAAAATTCTAATAATCGGTGATACTGATTTCGGGGTACGGTCAGTGGTTGTCAAACAATTACTTTATCTTGATTCGATTTTTGGGGAGATACTTAGAAAATCGTTCAGTGCACTAGTCACGCGTTCAATCACGCCTTGCCAGTCGCCGGCCTGGTCTTGCCTGAACAGGCTTGCGCTCGGATACCAAGGGCTGTCCTCGCGATCCAGCAACCAGCGCCAGTCAGGCACCCAAGGCAAGAGAATCCAGACCGGTACGCCCAGAGCGCCGCTCAGGTGGGCGACGGAAGTATCCACGCTGATTACCAGGTCGAGATTGGCGATGATGGCCGCGGTATCGTCAAAGTCCGAGATATCGTTTGCTATTGGCTTGAGCCGCGGGATTTGCTGCAAGAATAGCTGGTCCGCATCCCGCACGTCTTGTTGCAGCAGAAAGAAGTCCGCTCCATCCAGTTGCAGTATCGGCGCAAATTCCTGCAGTGGCACAGAGCGTCTGTGATCGTTGGTATTGCCCGCATTGCCGGAACATGCCAGGCCGATTTTCAGTTTGCCATTGGCGAAATTCTGCCGTTTTCTCCAGCTTTCCTTTTTCTCGCTATTTGCCTTGAAATAAAAGGGCGTGGCGGGAATGTTTGTCAGATCGGTTTTGAACACCAGCGGCAGGCTCATCAGCGGTGTTTGATAGTCGATCGGCGCGGCGTCTTCACCGATGGCGATCACCTTGAAGTCGCCCATGGTCTGGGCGATTGTCTTCAATGCCGGATCGACTTCCAGCACCACCTTAGCCCCGAGCGCTGCGACCAGAGCAGCATAGCGGCAAAACTGGATGGTGTCGCCCAAACCTTGTTCCGACCATAGCAAAATCCGCTTGCCGCTGACAGCCGGCTGGCCCAGCCACAAAGGGATCTCGGTGTGGCGTGGAAAATCTGCATTGCCTTTTTTCCATCGGTATTCGTAGCTTTGCCAGCCTGTTTCGAATTGCCCCAGCACCAGTTGCGACAGCGATTGATTCGACCGCACATCCGCATAGTCGCCTTGCAGGCTGAGGGCGCGCTGATAGCTGGTGAGCGCTTGCTGGTGGCGTTTCATACGGCTCAGGGTCAGGCCGTGATCGCCCCACGCTTCGGCATTGCCGGGAGCTAGCGCCAGACCCGTTTCATTGTCGCTCAGGGATTCGGCATAACGCTCCAGCTTATGCAGGATGACAGCGCGGTCGAGCCAGTAGGCCGCGGTTTTCGGCGCTAGCGCTATTGCGCGGTCGAGGCTGGCGAGCGCATCGGTATAGCGCTGCAGTTTGTCCAGCGCCAAGCTTTTCTTGTACCAGCTATCAGCTGTCGGCTGCAACGATAACGCGTGGTCAAAGCAAACCAGTGCTTCCTCAAAACGCCGCAACTGGTACAACATGCTGCCCTTGTGTGCCCAGCCGTCAGCGTAATCCGGCCATTTGACTAATGCTTGTTCGACGCAGTCCAGCGCCTCCTGATGGCGCTGCAAATTGATCAGGGCAACCGCCTTGGCCAGCAGGATTTCGGGCTTGATATAACCTAAGGAAATAATTTTTTCATAGGCGCCTAATGCGGCCCCGAATTGACCTGATTCAAACTGCACCCGTGCCAGCTTGTAATGCAGCGAGACATTCTTGCCATCCAGTGCAAGCGCTTGCCCGAACAGATGCGCCGCTTCGTTTCTTTTTCCGATGGCGGCGTAGATCACACCGAGGATATGCAGAGCATCGAAGTTTTGCGGCTGGCTCTCCAGAATACTTTTCAGCGATCGTTCAGCATGGCCGGTATTGCCGTTCTGGAAATCCTTGTATGCTTGTTGAATAAGATGGATCGTGTTCATGTATGGCTGCTTGAGGGCTGCTGTGGCTGTTGGCCGTCTATGGGAGAGTGTGGGAGCATAGCACTGGATTGAATCGGCATCAGCAGTTGGCGCTTCGGGGATGAATGTGCAGCAACTTATAGTAATCATCCCAGTTGTCAGATGGATTACACTGTGCGTTCTACATAACGGAGAGTGGCATATGGCCGGATGGGTGACGTGGATGTTGGCGGCTGGTCTGCTGGTGGTGGCGGAACTGTTCACTACTACCTTGTATTTATTGATGGTGGCGATTGGCCTGGCTGTCGGTGGCGTCGCCGCGCTGATGGGGCTGGGCGTGGAGTGGCAGTTATTAATTGCCGCGGTGGTAGCTTTGATCGCTACCTATATTTTGCGACGGAGCAAATTCGGTCGCCGTACCAGAGTCAAGGCTGAGCGCGATCCCAATGTCAATCTGGATATCGGTCAAGCGATCACGGTCGAGCAATGGCAGCATGATGTCGGCACCAACGGCGGGGGCGGCGGATATACGGCGCGCGTCAAGTATCGCGGCGCGATGTGGGATGTCGAGCTGGCGCCGGCGGCAAATGCGGATGCCGGCCAGTTTTTTATCCAGGAAATACGCGGCAGTCGGCTGATTGTCGGCAACAGCCCCATTCAGCACTAGTACAGCTAGACCTCATCCCTCGCCGCAATGCGTTGAATTGCGGCGAATGACCCTGTTTCAATTCATAAGGAAAAAAATCATGTTCGGAAGCGTCTCGTTAGTCTTGCTGGTGATCGTCATTATATTTGTTGCTAAAACCATCAAGGTAGTGCCGCAGCAGCATGCATGGGTGGTTGAACGCCTGGGCAAGTATCACGCAACCCTGGGGCCGGGGCTGAACATCGTGGTGCCGTTCATCGACCGGGTGGCCTACAAGCACGTCTTGAAGGAAATACCGCTGGATGTGCCGCCGCAGGTTTGCATCACCCGCGACAACACGCAGTTGCAGGTAGACGGCATCTTGTATTTCCAGATTACCGATCCGATGCGCGCTTCCTACGGTTCCTCCAACTATATCGCCGCGATCACGCAACTGGCGCAAACCACCTTGCGTTCGGTGATCGGCAAGATGGAGCTGGATAAAACATTCGAAGAGCGCGATCACATCAACACCACGATTGTCAGCGCGATTGACGAATCGGCCGCCAACTGGGGCGTCAAGGTGCTGCGTTACGAAATCAAGGATCTGACGCCGCCCAAGGAAATCCTGCATGCGATGCAGGCGCAGATTACCGCTGAGCGTGAGAAGCGGGCGTTGATTGCCGCTTCGGAAGGCCGTAAACAGGAACAGATCAATATCGCGACCGGTGAACGCGAAGCTTCGATTGCCAAATCTGAAGGTGAAAAACAGGCTTCCATCAACCGTGCTCAAGGCCAGGCGGCAGCGATTCTGTCGATTGCCGAGGCGAGCGCCGAAGCTATCCGCAAGACTGCGGCGGCGATCCAGTCGCCGGGTGGCTCGGATGCTGTGAATCTGAAAGTGGCTGAGCAATACGTGGCGGCGTTCGGGCAATTGGCGAAAACCAATAATTCGATCATCGTGCCGGCCAATATGGGAGATATGAGCGGCTTGATCGCTACCGCCATGCAAGTGGTCAAGTCTCAGTCCAAGTCTTAATTACCTCATGATGAAGCGGCCCCCGGCGAAATTTCAACTTCGCCGGGGG
>NZ_JAGQEG010000191.1 GCF_018305005.1 Collimonas silvisoli | reverse complement strand
ACGTGGCGCGGTCCAGGTCTCTGAAACCGCTGCTCTTTTCGACGGCGGAATCGACCACATTGCCGTCGGCGCCGATCGTCAGCTTGACTGTCACAACGCCCTCTTCTTCATTCCGCAAGGATGTTCTCGGATACTCCGGCTTCTCGCAATTGCCGGCAATCTTTGCACTGGTATGCGAAGGACCTGCTTCACCGGTAGTGAACGGTTGCGCCACGGAAGTCGGCAAATCGTTGGTAGCCGGTTTGACATTGGTCACCGCTGCTATCACGTTCTCTTGCGGCGGCGGCGTTACCTTTACCTCTGGCGGCGGAACGAACGGTGGCGGTGGCGCAACCGATTTTGGCGGCGGCGGAACCGGTTTGTCCGGCGGCGGTGGGGGCGGCGGCTTGATCTCTTCGATGATCTTGGTCTCGACCGGCTGCTGGATCACTTCCACAACCTTGCGCGCCAAGCCGGTAAGCAGCGCATAAACGATAAAGACATGCAGAACAACCACCACGCTGATACCGACTGCATGATTGGAGGGATTTTTCCCATCCTGCGTGAAATCCATACAACGACTCCTGTTTGTGCGCCTGATTTTTGGCAATCCTGATGTTCACTACAAACTCAAAACCACCGGCATGCCGCTATTGAAAAGCGGCATGCCGGCTTCTTGCTGCTAGAACTTCAGATGCGCATTCAGATAGAACTGCCGGCCGTTCTTGTAGAACGCGCGCGGCTGATCTTCATTCAATGCGAAGTACTTCAGAGTAGGATTGTTCAGGTTCTGCGCATCCAGCGTGAAGGACAGCTGTTCGCTGTACTTATAGCCCAATGACATCGCCAGAGTGCCGACAGCGGCTTGATAGAATGCTGTGCTGCGATCCAGGCCGCTGTAGAAGCTGCTGCGGTAGTTATACGAGATACGCGCATTGAAACGCTCATCCTCGTAGTAAGCGGTCAGGTTGCCGGTACGCTTCGATGCGCCGACCAGCGGGCCGTTGTTGGCGTCATAGGCGTTGATGAAAGTGGCGTTGGTGGCAAAACCGAAGTTTTTACCCAGCGGCATTTCATACGCCAGTTCGATACCGTTCACCGTGCCGCTGGTGTTGACCGGCACCGTCAGCACATAATCGGCCATATAGTTTGCCGGATGATCTGCGGTGCTGGTGACATAGCTTCTGGTGACCGTCCCCAAGCCGACATAACTGCTCAGGTTCATATTGAAGACGCTCGCCGACACCAATGAGCGAGGAGCAAAATACCACTCCAGCGAAGCATCGAAGTTGTTCGACGTGATCGGCTTCAGATTAGGATTGCCGCCGGTGCCGGAACCGATGGCGCCGAACGCCGCAGGCGGCGTCAAAGTCACTTGGCCTGCCAGCGACGAGTAATCCGGGCGGGTCATGGTCTTGGATGCGGCAAAACGGGCAATCACATCTTTGCTCAAGTCGAATTTCAGGTTCATGCTTGGCAGCACATCGACGTAGGTATTGTTGTCGTACTGCTTGACGAACGGGCCGAAAGCCGAAGTCGTGATCGCTCCCGGCGCGCTGGCTGGCGCGGCGACGTTAGAGATGACATTCTCCTTGGTCTGCACTACCCGCACGCCGACATTGCCGCTCCAGTGATTACCCTCGAAATTGCCTTGCAGGTAACCGGCGGTATTTTTTTCCTTGACCGAAAACTCGGAATTCCAGTCTTCACGCGTGACCGGATCGCGATTGGTGAAGGCGTTGTAAGCCGCCAGCTGGCCCGGCGAGTAATACCAGACATTGGTCGGGAAACCGCTGCCCAGGCCGCTGCCGAAATTCGACGGGAAGTTGGAATAACCGGATGGGAAGTTAGCCGGATTCGCGGCCGAATTTGCTGCGCCGGGATTACCGGCATTCAACGGTCCCTGGCCGATCACGCCATCGGAACTGCGCTTGTGATCGTTGTAGCGCAGACCAAACTGGATGGTGGACAGTGTGCCCCAGCCGGCGGAAAATTCACCGTCAGCCTGCACCCAGTTTTCCTTGTCCTTGACGTTGATGTTCTGGTCGCCAAAGATCCAGCCGAACTGCGAACCGGCAGGGCTGGCGTTATTGGTTGCGCCCAGATTCCAGTTGGCGGCGGTGCCCGTGCCGTTCAATTGATAACCGGCGCCTGCGCCGACACCGACATTCCATTCCGCCACGTTCTGGGTTGGTGTTTTGCCTTCCCCTGTGGAGGTACCCAGTTTGGTAGTGAAAGTCAGCGCATCGGTAGCCCGCCACTTGGTGCCAAGCTCGACGAAGTTGGAACTGGCGCTTTCGTCCGGACGTGAAATCTGGTCGTAGACGCCATAGTTGGTGCCGGCCACCGGTGCAAAAGTAGCCGATGTCAGCGTATTGTTTTTCACCGTGTAACCAGGGTTCGGCGATTGGCCGGCGCCGGCGTTGATGACCTGCGCACCCCAGAATTCATAGCTGCGATTGTAGTTGGCCGCCTTCATTTCCGAAGTAAAAGCATTGACGTCGAACGAGAAATCGTTGCTGACCTTGAACTGGGCGTCGATCAAGCCGCCGGTGCGCTTGCGCTGCTGTTCAAACAGCGCAGAGTTGATCAGGTTAGGCGCATATACGCCGGCCAGATCCGGATGCGCAGTAGCGATCTTGCTGCCCGGAGCGATCTGGGTATACCCCAGAATTTCCTGGCCCTGCCGTTGCAGATGGCGCTCCTCCGAAAAGGCTTGCACCAGAATACCGAAGGTATTCGCTTCGTTTTTCCAGTTCACCAATGCACTGATTTGCGGATCGGTCTTGCCTGGCAAATCGGCATACACCGCGCCGAGGGTCGCTTCCGCCGTGAATTGCTTCTTGAACTCCAGCGGCTTGCGGGTAATGATATCGACCGAACCGGCTACGCCGCCTTCCACCAGATTAGCCTGGGAACTCTTGTGCACCACCACCGAACCAACCAGTTCGGAAGGCAGCAGCGTGTAGCTGACGCTGCGCCCGACCTGGCCGGACTGATCCAGCACGAACCAGTCGCCGGACGCCACGTTATGGCCGTTGATCAGCGTTTGCGTCAAGCTGGGATTGGTGCCGCGCATGCTGACCCGGTCGGCTTCGTCGAAGCCGCCTTCGGTGGCGCCGGCGTTACCGATGGTGACGCCAGGTACGCGCGACAGCGAATCGGCAACGTTCTTGTCCGGCATCTTGCCTATATCTTCGGCGGTGATGACTTCCACATGCGAGTCGGCATTGCGCTTCTGGTTCAGAGATTTCTGCAATGAGCCGCGAATGCCGTTGACGGTGATTTGTTCAATCTGGCCCGCCTTGTCGGCGCTCTTGCTGTCAGCTTTCGGAGCTGCATCATCCGCTTGCTGCGCATGCACAGGCATGGCTGCCGCCATGACCAGTAGCGCGACTGCCGATGCTATTGGTGTTAAATTTTTATTCACTTACTGTTCTCCCCATCGATTGCGGCCCGGCAAATCTGAAACAGGCCATTTTTCATTGACTTCTCCACGCTGCGGCTTGAGCTCACTTCAGGCCGGCAAAGGGGAGAACCTTTTTTTCGATACAGTCGCCAATACAACAAGATCCAACCAACAAGACGCCGCGCATCGCCGCTTGTAAAACAATTCCCCGGCCAGTCCATCTCCAAAAACCGTCTGGG
>NZ_JAGQEG010000190.1 GCF_018305005.1 Collimonas silvisoli | reverse complement strand
CGCGCTCGGTTTGGCCGTGGCGATTCCGGCTACCTTCGGCTATAACGCGCTGGTGCGCGGTAACAAAACCATCATCGCCAAGCTGAATAAATTCGGTTTCGACCTGCATGCGCTGTTTGTCACCGGTTCCCGTTCCAGCAATACCGAAACCGGCAATCCAACCGGTTCGAGTGGTTCAAGTAATGGCGCCAAACTGGTCGCTGTGAAAGGTGCATGATGAGCATGGGTTCCTTGTCCGATTCGGACGATGATTTCAATCCGGAGATCAACACCACGCCGTTGGTCGATGTGATGCTGGTGCTGTTGATTATCTTTATCATGACGATCCCGGTGATGAACCACGCGGTAAAGATCGATTTGCCGCGCGCCACTAACCAGCCAGACCAGGCCAAGCCGGAAAGCATCAATCTGTCTATCGATGCCGACGGCAAGCTGTTCTGGAATGAAGAAGCGGTCGACCGCAACGAACTGAACTCGCGGATTGCGGTTGCGGCACAAAAACAGCCACAACCGGAATTGCACCTGCGCGCAGCGCGCACGGTGCAATATGAAAAAGTGGCCCAGGTGATGGCTGCCGCGCAATCCGGCGGACTTGGAAAAATCGGCTTTGTTACCGATCCCGACGCCAAGTAAGCAGTGAAGGTGGCATGACGGCCGCGACTTAAGTGTTAATTCAAGCGTTCAGCATTCTCGACGCTCCTGCACTTTCCGTTTCCTTGAGAGCCTGCGCATGTCGCCATGCGCAGGCTCTATTTGCATGGTCGGATTGATGCACAAATCACAATGAAAATGATTCGCGCTATCTGATGATGAAAAAGCTGATTGCATGCGCTATCATGGCTGCGATTTCGGTTGAGTGTCGGTTAGACGACACGCCGATCACGTGAGAAAGTCGGCATAAGGTCTAGAAATCCCCCACTTTATCGCTGCGTCACTCCGCATCCCGCACTCCGCCCCCATTTCATAGCGAGGTCCCCATGCAAGGCGAAAAACAAATCATCACGCTGCTCAACGCGCAGTTAACCAACGAACTGACCGCCATCAACCAGTACTTCCTGCATGCCCGCATGTACAAGCACTGGGGCCTGGAAAAGCTTGGCAAGAAGGAATACGAAGAATCGATCGGCGAAATGAAGCACGCTGACAAACTGATTGACCGCATCCTGATGCTGAACGGTTTGCCGAATCTGCAGGCATTGCACAAGCTGATGATCGGCGAGTCGACGCCGGAGATGCTGGAATGCGACCTGAAGCTGGAACAAGGCGCACAAAAGACTGTGAAGGAAGGCATCGCTGCTTGCGAAAAAGCCGGCGATTACGTATCGCGTGAACTGTTCAAGGAAATCCTCGAAGATACCGAAGAGCATATCGACTGGCTGGAAACCCAGCTTGACCTGATCGACAAGATCGGCCTGCAAAATTATCTGCAAAGCCAGATGGACGCATAACCCGGCACCCGGCGTCGACCCGGACTCCAGACCCACGGCTTCCGACTCATCATCGGAAGCCGTTTTCTTTTTCCCTACGCTTATCGGACTAACGCCAGCAAGCTGCGCGTGACGGCGTCGGCCGTCAACGACGCGCCATGCGCCTCGACGATTTTGCGTTTGTTGGTATGGCCATGGGTGATGACAATCCCGCTGCGCGGCACATCCAGCAGCTCTGCCAGATAGCGAATCAGCGCCTCATTCGCCTTGCCCTCGATAGGCTGCGCCTGCAAGCGCAGCTTGAGCACATTGTCCAAGGGCCCGATGATCTGGCTTTTCTTGGCGTTAGGCGTCACTTGCAGCGCCAGCCTGACGCCCCCGGCAATCTCGGAGCACCATGGATGCAAACCGGCGCTCTGCCCGGCCACGGTGCCAGCGCCAGCGGCCGCCTTGTGGATCATGTCAGCGACATGATCAGATAAATCACCAACTGGTGCACTACCCTCAGCAGTATCAACGCTACCAGCGGCGACAGATCGATATTGCCGATCAGCGGAATAATTCTGCGCAAAGGCCGTAACAGCGGCTCATTCAGCGCCCGTACGAAGGGCGCCAGGGGCGCATGCGGATTCACCCAGCTAAAGATCGCCTCAACAATCAATAGTGCAATCAGCCCGTAAAATATCCATTGGAAAAACAGCAGTGCCGACAAGCTGAAGATCAATGAGGCGCTCAACGCCGACCTGACGCCGAGCTCCAGCAGGATACAGATGATGGCAACCAGAGCTGCGCCTATCAGGCTCGCCCAGTCATAGCCGCCAATCCCGGGCAGCAAGCGCCGCATTGGACGCACAGCCCAGTCAGACAAAGTAAAGATGAAATGCGCCAGCTGTTGCGGAGGCCGCACCCGTACCGCCTGGATCCAAAACCGAAGCAACAGGACACCGCCCAGGACACTGGCGATAGTTTCGATAATCAAGGTGAAAATATTCTGCAACACGAGGTGTTTCCCTTTCCAGATGAAGCAATGATTCAGGCTTGTCGGCATCAGTGCATGATGGACCAGCCGGCCAATATACTAATCACTTACCCGACTTCGGGTGCAAGATGTGAGTCGGGGATGTGGACGAACGCCACAGTTTAAGGGCAGAACGGGCTTATCAGCTGAGTGAGTATCGTAGCAGTTATTTCGACCTGGCTGATGGATGCGCTCACGCCGCATGTATCGACCGCCAAGCGCATGGCTATACGTATGCCGACAAATTACCCGCGCCCAAAAATAAAAACCCGCTGAATGGCGCTAAGCCATACAGCGGGCGACGCACCTGAACTTAGTCAGGTAGCCTGGCAAACCCTGATTATGGGCGTGTGCCAGTTGGGAACGGCCAAGCTGCTGCCGGGTTGAGCACTGTCTTTACTGCTGGCTCAGCTGCAGGTTTTGCCACTGGTTTCTTGGCTGCAGGTTTCGCTGCGGCCTTTTTAACAGCTGCTGGCTTAGCTGCCGCAGGTTTAGCGGCAGGTTTCGCTGCTGCCTTAGCTACCGGCTTTTTTGCTGCTGGCTTAGCCGCGACTTTCTTAACTGCCGGCTTTTTGGCCGCTGGTTTCGCTGCTGCTTTAGCCACTGGCTTCTTGGCTACTGCTGGTTTTGCTGCTGCTTTCTTAGCTACTGGCTTTTTGGCCGCTACAGCTTTCTTAGCAACTGGCTTCTTGGCTGCTGCCGGTTTTGCTGCTGCTTTCTTAGCTACTGGCTTTTTGGCCGCTACAGCTTTCTTAGCAACTGGCTTCTTGGCTGCTGCCGGTTTTGCTGCTGCTTTCTTAGCTACTGGCTTTTTGGCCGCTACAGCTTTCTTAGCAACTGGCTTCTTGGCTGCTGCTGGTTTTGCTGCTGCTTTCTTAGCTACTGGCTTTTTGGCCGCTACAGCTTTCTTAGCTGCTGGTTTTGCTGCTGCCTTAGCTGCCGGCTTTTTCGCTGCTACAGCTTTCTTCGCAACCGGTTTCTTAGCTGCTGGTTTTGCTGCTGCTTTAGCTACTGGCTTCTTGGCCGGTGCTGCTTTCTTCGCAGCGGGTTTCTTCGCTGCGGGTTTCTTTGCTGCTGTTGCCATTTTGTTTCTCCTTCACGTGATGGAAAAAATCAAGCTCCAAGTTGGAAACCCGACGAACCCATCGCGATGGGAACGGCGGATTATTCATCGGCGCAATCAACTCTGCTTGCGCTAATGAATTCGGCACCAGCTGAACTGCTCCATCCCCTCATTGATGCAGCACTTCAGCCATTGTTGGCTAAGGTCTTTTCCCCAATCCGGATTGAGGAGAAAATATTCGCACCACCTGTCGGCTGCGATCCTTAGCCAAAAAAACGCTAGC
>NZ_JAGQEG010000018.1 GCF_018305005.1 Collimonas silvisoli | reverse complement strand
CTGCTGAACAGTTTGGCAAAGAAACCCTTATCCGATTTCTTGTCCTTGGCGTCTGCATCCTGATCGACGTAACGCACGAAGTACAGGCCTTGCGTGCGGTCACGATCTTCCACCGTGAAACCGACACGGTCCAGCGCCAGGCCAACCCGACGCCATGCGCGGTCGAAACCTTCATCCACTTGCACATAATCGCCGGCGGCGTTCTTCACCAGCTTGGAACGTGCTTGCAACGATGGCGCATTGGCGACTGCTGCCTTGGCTTTCACTTCGTCGTTGCCCAGACGGCCCATCAAACGCGACAGGAATTCTGCTTCCAGTTGCGGATCGGGAGCGCGTGCAGTCCAGATGCTCGATTCTTTTTGCGCGCCGGACAATACTTCTTCCGCGCCGCGATGGCTGATATAGATTTCGGTAGTGCCGTTAGGACCGCGCTCCAGGCGGGTGCGGAACTTGTCGCGCTCACCGGTCGAATACAGGGAATCGAATACCTTGCCCAGCGTATTGCGCACGAAATCCTGTGGGATCTTGGCACGGTTTTCAGCCCAGTCGGTTTCCATCACACCGGTTTCCGAATTTTCGACATTGATCAGGAAACCCGAATCCTGCCAGAAATCCTTGACCTTGGGCCACAGGCTTTCAGGGCTGGCCTTGACCACCAGCCAGCGCTGCGAACCATCGCGTTCGATATGCATGTCAGGCGCGGCGTTAGGTGCGATTGCAGCGGCAGCTTCGGCCGGGCGCGCGCCCTGCTCAAGGTTATAACCGGAGGCGGTCGCAGTACCTGCGTTCGATTCAGGAATCGCATAACGATTCTCGCGCTGCAACTGCGTCAGATCAGGCGGGATATCCAGTTTTGGCGCCGTCACCTTGCCTGCGCTTTTGTAATCGATGCGATCCGGTTCAAGCACCGAACCGATCGACGAGCATCCTGCCAGACCGGCGAGCGCCAAAGCGATGACAACGCCACGTTGTGTGAGACTGATTTGAGTCGATGGAATGTTCTTGCGAATAGTCATGTGGATACAGGATCAAAAAGACGAGAGAAATGGAAACGCCTGTCAGCGCAGTTTATTGTAATACACCCGATTCACGCAGCGCCGCCCGCACCGTCGCATGAAACTCGGCAGCCAGCGGCACCAATGGCAAACGGATTCCGTCCGACATCATGCCCATCTCCGTGAGCGCCCATTTCACAGGCAAAGGATTCGGCTCAACAAATAATTTATTATGCAGCGGCAAAAGTTTGTTGTTCAGTTTGACTGCTTCAGCAACATTTCCGTTCATTGCCGCGACACACAGCAAATGCATATCGCGCGGCGCGACATTGGCCGTCACCGAAATATTGCCCTTGCCGCCGCAGAACATCAAAGCCATGGCGGTCGCGTCGTCGCCGGAATAGACGGCGAAATCTGCCGGCGCCAGACGAATCAGATCGGAACCGCGGCCGATATTGCCGGTGGCGTCCTTGATCCCGATAATCCCTGGCACTTGCGCCAGGCGCAGTACGGTTTCATTGCTCATGTCCGCCACGGTGCGGCCGGGGACATTGTACAAAATGACCGGCAAATCGACCGCTTCGGCGATTTTCTTGAAATGCTGGTACATGCCCTCTTGCGTCGGCCGGTTGTAATAAGGCACAACCTGCAGCGATGCGTCGGCCCCGGCTTCCTTGGCAAAACGCGTCAGCTGGATCGCTTCCGCGGTGGAATTGCCGCCGCTGCCGGCAATGATCGGAATCCGTTTGGCGGCATGGTCGACCGCCAGCTTGATCAAGGCACAATGCTCTTCTACCGTGACCGTCGGCGATTCGCCGGAAGTACCGACGATAACGATGGCGTCGGTGCCTTCGGCGATGTGCCAGTCAATCAGCTTTCGCAAACCTGGCAAGTCGAGACTGCCGTCGGTGTGCATGGGAGTAACGATTGCAACAATGCTGCCCTTGATCATGATCGTGAATGCGAAAAATAAAAGACTGATTGTAGCGGATCGCCGTGGCTATGGGTAATTTCCACTTGTAAAACAGTTTACAAATACAATTTCCCAGAGGAAACCTACCGCAATTCACCTCTGAACCGCGTCAAATTCTTATGCGATACGCAGAGCTGAAACTGTGCCGCCGGCTTGCTTAATGGCGCAAATCCGCTGCACCATGGCCGGCTTCGGCGCTTCTATAAAACCGTCTTCGAAGGCCAGCACATGCCAGCAACTAGCCGTATCGGCAGCCAGCAAGGCCAGCAATTCGCCGGGCTGCAGTAAAAAATCGGGATTGGAGGGCTTGCCAAATTGCTCATTGCCGGCGGCAAACGTTTCATATAACAGGACGCCGTGCTTTGCCACGCTCTCCAATATCAGGGGAAACAATGGCCGATGCAGGTAGTTGGTTACCACCACGGCGCTGAATCGAGAGGCATGGAATAAATCCGCCAGCACCTCCGCCGGGCCGCCTTCCAGATCGATCTGGCGCGTCGTTACGCCGGCCGCCTGGATCTCCGCCAGCAACTCAGGATTGCGGTCAACCGCCAAAACCTGCAGGCCGCGCTGCGCCAGCCAGACGGCGTGGCGGCCATTGCCGCAAGCCAGATCCAATACCGTACCGGCAGGTATCAAGCCGCCGAAGCGGCTGATCCAGGATGAAACCAAATTTATCGACACGCTTGTCTGCCGTTATCTGTTGGATTGACGAATTAACGTTGAAGAACGGGTAGCCGGGCTTCAGTTATAGCTCAAGCCCATCGCCTCGCGCACATCGCGCATCGTATCCTGCGCCAGCTTGCGTGCATGATCGCAGCCATCCGCCACAATTGCCCGCACCAGCGAGGGATCGTCGAGATACTGCTGAGCCCGTTCGTGCATAGGCTCTTGTTCTCTAATGATGGCGTCGATCACGGGCTGCTTGCATTCGAGGCAACCGATGCCGGCGCTGCGGCAGCCCTTGGTCACCCATTGCCGGGTTGCATCGTCGGAATACACCAGATGGAATTGCCAGACCGGGCATTTGTCCGGATCACCCGGATCGGTGCGACGCACCCGTGCCGGATCGGTCGGCATGGTCCGCACTTTCTTGGTGACCACGTCCTTGTCTTCACGCAGCGCGATGGCGTTGCCATAACTCTTGGACATCTTTTGACCGTCCAGGCCCGGCAAACGCGAGGCTTCAGTCAGCAGCGCTTGCGGCTCCGTCAGAATCAGCTTGCGGCTGCCCTCCAGGAAACCGAACAAGCGCTCGCGGTCTATCATCGACAAGTTCTGGGCATCGTCCAGCATGGCTTTGGCTTGCCCCAGTGCGTCTTCGCTGCCTTGCTGCTGGAACTGGGTGCGCAACTCGTTGTAAAGCTTGGCGCGTTTGCTGCCCAGCTTCTTGACGGCTTCCTGGGCTTTCTCTTCAAAGCCCTTTTCCTTGCCGTACAGATGGTTAAAACGACGCGCGATTTCACGCATCATTTCGATGTGCGGCACCTGATCGTCGCCCACCGGCACCTGGCTGGCGCGGTAGATCAGGACATCGGCGGCCTGCAGCAGCGGATAGCCGAGGAAACCATAGGTCGCCAGGTCGCGGTCGGCCAGTTTTTCCTGTTGATCCTTGTAGGTCGGCACCCGTTCCAGCCAGCCCAGCGGGGTCGCCATCGACAGCAGCAGATGCAGTTCGGCGTGTTCCGGCACCTTGGACTGGATGAACAGCGTGGCTTGCGAGGGATCGACCCCAGCCGCCAGCCAGTCGATCAGCATCTCCCAGGTACTGCTTTCGATCATGCTCGGATCGTCGTAATGGGTGGTCAACGCATGCCAGTCGGCGACAAAAAACAGGCAAGGCAATTCGGATTGCAGCCTTACCCAGTTTTTCAGCGCGCCGTGATAGTGGCCAAGATGCAAGGCGCCAGTTGGGCGCATACCGGAAACAACGCGATCAGGATACATAGTCAGGGTTAACTCGGGATAAAAAATTCATCGCAACAATTCATCACAACAACAGGAGCAGCGGCGACACGATCCATTGCAAGACTGTCTGCGCAATGGCCATCACCGGCATCATCCAAAAATACAATACTTTGAGCAAGACCACACCCATCACGATAAAAAAACCGTACGGCTCGATCTGGGCGAATTTATAAGCGTATTTGTTAGGCAGCAGACTGGTCAGGACGCGGCCGCCGTCCAGCGGCGGGATCGGAAACAGGTTGAAGGCAAACATTACCAGATTGGTCAGGATGCCGGCCCGCGCCATCAAGGCAAAAAAATCTTCCTGCACCTGGAACGCCTTCAGGCCGATCAGCAGCAGCAGCCATATCAGCGCCATCAAAAAATTCGCCGCCGGCCCGGCCAGCGCGACCCAGGCCATGTCGCGCTTGGGCTTGCGCAACTGGCCGAAATTGATAGGCACCGGCTTGGCGTAACCAAACAGGAAGGCGCCGCCGGTGGAAAAATACAGCAGTATCGGAATCAGGATAGTCCCGAAAGGATCGATATGCTTGATCGGATTGAGGCTCATGCGGCCTTGCATGTAGGCGGTGGAATCGCCGAAATACTTGGCGGCGTAGGCATGCGCGGCTTCGTGCAGCGTAATGGCAAACAGCACGGGCAAGGCATACACTGCGACGGTTTGGATAAGATCGTTCATGGGCGGGATTCTATCAGAGGGGCGCGAGAAGCCATCGGCAAAAGATCCGCGAGCGGACTATATGGAAAGAAGAAATTACAAAAAGACAATAATAAAAAGCATGGCTTGACGAAAACAGCGTCCCTGTCCCAAGCATCACAAACCAAACAAACCGGCGTCGCCACGCCCCTGGCGCACCAGCTCCGGCTCATCGCCGGTCAAATCGATCACCGTGGTCGGCTCCAGGCTGCAGGCGCCGCAATCGATCACCAGCTCGATCTGCTTTTGCAGCTGATCGCGTACTTCCTCCGGATCGGTCAAGGCTTCTTCTTCACCCGGCAAAATCAATGTAGTGCCGATCAACGGCTGCCCCAGTTCTTCCAGCACCGCACTGACGATACTGTGCTGCGGCACGCGCAGGCCGATGGTCTTGCGCGCCGGATGACTCAGGCGGCGCGGCACTTCCTTGGTGGCTTCCAGAATGAAGGTAAAAGCGCCTGGCGTTGCGCTTTTCAGCTGGCGGAACTGGCGATTATCGACTTTGGCGTACAGCGAGATTTCACTCAAGTCGCGGCATAGCATGGTCAGATGGTGCTTGTCGTCGACGCCGCGAATCCGCCTGACCCGCTCTACCGCATCCTTGTTATCCAGCTGGCAGACCAGTGCATAACAGCAGTCGGTCGGCAGCGCGACGATGCCGCCGGCCTGGATGATTTGCACCGCTTGCTTGATCAGCCGCAGTTGCGGATTATCTGGATGAATTTGGAAAAACTGGCTCATGGCTCAATATTTTAAAAAATAAAAAACGGCGCTAGCCTTCAGGCTAGCGCCGCCCTGCGTACTGAATTACAAAGCAGTTATTTGCGGATTACGCAAAGCCGCTATGCGTTGTTCTATCGGCGGATGGCTGGAAAACAGCGCCATGAAACCCGGCTTGTCATTGATGCCCAGCGCTGCCATCGATTCCGGCAATGTCGCCGGCTCAACCCCGCCCAGCCTTGCCAGCGCCCTTTGCATCGGCAAGGCGCTCCCCAACAATTTGGCCGAGCCGGCGTCGGCACGGAACTCGCGATGACGCGAAAACCAGGCGACGATCAGCGATGCGCCTATTCCCAGCACAATCTGCGACACTATCACAGTCGCCATATAACCGATGCCAGGGCCGCTGTTATTGTCACGCGATAAAGCGCGATCGACAGCATAACCGATGACGCGCGACAGGAACACCACAAACGTGTTCACCACGCCCTGGATCAGGGTCATGGTCACCATGTCGCCGTTGGCGACGTGGGCAATCTCGTGGCCCAATACAGCCTCGACTTCTTCCTTCGTCATGCTTTCCAGCAGGCCGGTGGAAACCGCCACCAGCGCCGAGTTTTTGAAAGCGCCGGTGGCAAACGCATTCGGATCGCCTTGATACACTGCCACCTCAGGCATGCCGATGCCGGCGCGTTGCGCCAGTTTGCCCACCGTATCCACCAGCCACAGCTCGGTCGAATTGGACGGTGTGGCAATGACGCGCGCACCGGTCGACCATTTCGCCATTTGCTTGCTGATCAGCAGTGAGAAAATCGAACCGGTGAAACCGACCACCAGCGAAAACACCATCAGCATCGGCAGGTTGAGGCCGGCGCGCGTCAGGAAACGGTCCACGCCCAGCACCGACAAAACGATGCTCATCACAACCATCACTGCAATATTGGTAGCGAGGAACAGGAAAATACGTTTCATGTAAAAAACTCCAGAATGGGAAAGAAGTGCCTTTAAAATAAGGCTGCCGATGCAAATTTCAAGGGCAGGAGCAGCAATTATGCCAGACTGCCTGCTTCGCAAAACATCGCATTTGCATAAAATTTTCACAACAAAAGCAATCCGCCCGTCAATCTAAAAAACACTCATGCTTGTTGCCACTGAATCAATCGTCGCACCCTCCTTCATCGCCCAAATCTGCCGGCCGTTTCTACGCGATCGCCTGATGCACCTGCTGCTGCTCATCGCCATCCTGCTCTCCGCCCTGTCGCCGCAACCGTTGGCGGAATATCGGCACTGGGTCGACTGGAGCACCATCGCGACCCTGGCCGGCATGCTGTTGCTGACCAAGGGCATCGAAGTCAGCGGCTACCTGGAACATCTGGGGCGGAGCATCATCAACCGCTTGCAGCAGGAACGTGTGCTGGCGGTGTTTCTGGTGTCGGCGTCGGCTCTGTTGTCAACCCTGTTGACCAATGACATCGCGCTGTTCATCATGGTCCCGCTGACCGTCGGCCTGGGCAGCATCAGCGGCTTGCCGATCGGCCGCCTGGTGATCTTTGAAGCATTGGCGGTGAATGCCGGCTCGCTGCTGACGCCTATCGGCAACCCGCAAAACATCCTGCTGTGGCAGCGCTCGCATCTATCCTTTGCCGAATTCACCTGGCAAATGGCGCCGCTGGCGTTGGCGATTTTTTTGCTGTTGCTGCTGGCGACCTGGTTTTGCTTTCCCAAACAAACCATACACGTTGAACTGGCAGACGATCCTGCCGCCTGCCGGGTCGGGCTGCTCAGGACTTGCGGGCTGCTCTATCTGGCGTTCCTGGCGATGGTGGAACTAGGGCATCCAGGCTGGGGCTTGCTTTGCGTGGCGGCGGCCGCGCTACTGTTTTGCCGGGAGATCATGGCCCAAGTCGACTGGAGCCTGATCCTGGTCTTCATCCTGATGTTTATCGACATCCGCTTGCTGACGCAGTTGCAGTCGATCCAGGAATGGGTGGCGGCGATTCCGCATTTTTCCCGGCTTGAACTGTTTATGAGCGCCCTGCTCGGCTCGCAAATCATCAGCAACGTTCCGGCCACTATCTTGTTAGTGAATTATTCTGCGGCTTACAAGCTGATCGCATACGGCGTCAACGCCGGCGGTTTCGGCCTGGCGATCGGCTCGCTGGCCAACATCATCGCGCTGCGCATGGCTCCCGGGCGCCATCTGTGGCTGCGCTTCCACTTGTACTCTTTTCCCTTCCTCATCTTGTCAGCCTTGATTGCCTGGGGCTTGCTGGCCTGAATTCAGCGGAAAAACGAAAGCCTGGTCAAGAACGTGTAATCGGCTTCGGTCGCCATCAGGCCTACCAGCACCAGCAGGCACATCGGCGGCAACAGGATTGCGATCACCAGCGCCAGCCGTTCCCAGGCCATGTGCATGAAAAAGGCGACGATCAGCCCGGCCTTCATCAGCATCAGCATCAGGATCAGGGTCCAGCGCAGGTAGCTGTGAAAATTAAAGTAGTCGACCAGATAGGAAAACGTGCTGAGCACGAACAGCAGGCCCCATATCTTCAGATACAGGCTGATCGGATGTTGTTGTCCTGTGGCGGAAGTCATGAGCGCACCTACCAAAGATAGAACAAGGCAAAAATGAAGACCCAGACCAGATCGACAAAGTGCCAGTACAAGCCGGCGATTTCGACAATCTGGTAGTTGCCGCCGGCCCTGGTGCCTTCGTCATAACGGCCGCGCAGCAGGCGTACGGCCACCGTAATCAGGTAAATCACGCCGGCGGTCACATGCAAGCCGTGGAAGCCGGTGATCATGAAAAAGGTCGAGCCGAACTGCGGCGCTCCCATCGGATTGCCCCAGGGCCTGACCCCCTCCTGCAAAATCAGTTTAGTCCATTCGAACATCTGCATGCTGACGAAACATGCGCCGAAACCGGCGGTGACAAACATCAGTATCGCCGCCTTTGCCCGCTCGCGGCGATAAGCAAAATTGACCGCCATCGCCATCGTGCCGCTGCTGCTGATGAGGATAAAGGTCATGATGGCAATCAACAGCAACGGCACCTCGGCGCCGCCGATCCTCAGACCGAACACCAGGCTCGGATTGGGCCAGGGGATGGTGCTGGAGATACGCACCGTCATGTAGCCGGTCAGGAAGCAGCTGAAAATGAAGGTGTCGGACAGCAGGAAGATCCACATCATCGCTTTGCCCCAGGACACCTGGAACGCCTGCCGGTCCGAGGACCAGTCGGCCACCAGTTGCCGCCAGCGGTTGGGGGCCGCTGTGGCTGGCGTTGGCGAAATAACTGTGTTCATACATTCTCCTTTGCGGCTGCTTACTCGCCTTCACTCCCGCCTTCAACGCGTACCGCAGACCATGCGCACCAGTTCCGGCGTCAGCCAGCCCAGTGCGGCAAACAGCAGCACCCACAGCGCCAGCAGGAAATGCCAGTAACGCGCGCACAAACGAATCCGCCAGGCCAGACGGCTGGCGTCCGGCCGCCAGGCGCCGGCAGCAGTAATGCCCCAGCCGACCAGTCCGCCCGCCACATGCAGCCCGTGCATGGCCGTCAGCAAGTAAAAGAAACTGCCGGCGGGGTTGCCGCGGGCTGTCACATGGACCGCCTGCAACGCTTGCCATCCCCACAATTGCACGCCCAGGAAGGCGATGCTGCAGACGCCGGCAGCGGTCAGCAAAGTACGGGCGCGTTGCAGATAGAAGGCGCCGGCTGCTCTGGCTGCGAGTTGCAACAGCACGCTGGCAAGCAGCAGCAGTGCGCTGCTGAGCCAGAGCTGCCATGGCAGCGCCAGCGGCGACCAGTCGCGCGCATCCATCCGCATTGAATAGGCAGCGAGGAAAAGCGAGAATAGCGAGGTTGCGACGCCGATGAATACCCACAGGGCGACGCTGACAGCGGCTTCGTGCTGATCGGAAGGCTGGCCTTCGCTGCCATAGCCATAACGCACATAGCCGGCGGCCGGCGGCTTCAAGATGGCGGCCTGATGCAGGCTCATGCGTATGTCTCCTTAGCGAGGCGCGACTCGGCGTCGCCGGCCACCGGCGGTGCGTTCTGCGCAATGAAATCTTCCGCCGCGCCTGGCACGCTGTAGGTATAGGCGCCGCGATACACCACCGGCAGCTGCTCGCCCCAATTGCCGTGGACGGGCGGGGTGTCCGGCGTCTGCCATTCCAGCGACGCTGCGCGCCATGGATTCGGCAGCGCTGGCTTGCCGCGGAAAACGCTCCAGATCAGATTGAAGACGAACGCCAGTTGCGCCGTTGCCACGATCAATGCAACCACGCTGATAAAGGCATTCAGCGACTGCACCGAATCCGGGATGAACGTATAGCCGTCGAAGGCGTAATAGCGGCGCGGCATGCCGAGAATGCCGAGATAGTGCATGGGGAAAAAGATGGCATAGGTGCCGATGAAGGTGGCCCAGAAATGAAATTTTCCCAGCCCTTCGTTGAGCATGCGGCCGCTCACCTTCGGATACCAGTGGTAGATCCCGCCAAACACTACCAGCAAGGGCGCTACCCCCATCACCATATGGAAATGCGCCACCACGAAATAGGTATTCGACAGAGGAATATCGACGCTGACATTGCCGAGAAACAGTCCGGTCAGGCCACCGACCAGAAAGGTGCTGATGAAAGCCAGCGCAAACAGCATCGGCACCGACAGATGGATATCGCCGCGCCACAATGTCAGCACCCAGTTGTAAACCTTGATGGCGGTAGGCACGGCAATCACCAAGGTAGTGGTCGCAAAGAGGAAGCCGAAATACGGATTCATGCCGCTGACGAACATATGGTGCGCCCACACCACCACGCTCAGCACGCCGATCGCCAGGATCGCCCACACCATGGCGCGATAGCCGAAGATGCTTTTGCGCGCATGCACGCTGATCAGGTCCGACACAATGCCGAACGCCGGCAAGGCCACGATATAGACCTCGGGATGGCCGAAAAACCAGAACAGATGCTGGAATAGCAAGGGACTGCCGCCCTTGTAATTGCTGATCTGGCCCATCGACACCAGCGCCGGCATGAAGAAGCTGGTGCCCAGCGTGCGGTCGAGCAGCATCATGACGCCGCTCACGAACAGTGCAGGAAAAGCCATCAGCGCCAGTATGGTCGCAACGAAAATTCCCCACACGGTGAGCGGCATGCGCAATAAGGTCATGCCCTCGGTACGGGCTTGCAGCACGGTGGTGACGTAATTCAAGCCGCCCATGGTGGCGGCGACGATGAAGATCAGCAGCGACACCAGCATCAGGATGATGCCCCACTCATAACCCGGCGTGCCCGGCAGGATCGCCTGCGGCGGGTATAAAGTCCAGCCGGCGCCGGTCGGCCCGCCCGGCACGAAAAAACTCGCCATCAGCACGATCACCGAGACCAGGTAGACCCAGAAACTCAGCATGTTCAGATAGGGAAAAACCATATCGCGTGCGCCCACCATCAGCGGGATCAGGTAGTTGCCGAAGCCGCCGAGGAACAGCGCGGTGAGCAGATAGATCACCATGATCATGCCGTGCATGGTCATGAACTGGTAGTAATGCGGCGCATCGATAAAGGCGAATTTGCCGGGAAAACCGAGTTGCAAACGCATCAGATTCGACAGCCCTACCCCCACCAGCCCGGCCAGGATGGCGACGCTGGCGTACTGGACCGCAATCACCTTGTGATCCTGGCTCCAGACGTATTTCAGAAAGAAGCTTTGCGGTGCGTGGTCATCGTGTGCATGGCGTGCATGCTGTGCGCTGTCGTCGGTGTAGGCCATGACGTTCCTCGGTTAGCGGGATGGTGTGCGGGATGGCGTGGATTGTTGCGCCTGCTGCTTTGGCGCTCCCGCCGCCGGCGCGCCATACGATTTGATGTAAGCCACCAGCGCCTCCAGTTCAGCATCGCTCAGCTCGATCTTCGGCATCATCGGCGCAAAGCCCTTGACCACCAGCGCCTGCGGATTGCGGATGAAATTCTTCAGATAAGCGTCGTCCACCAATGCGGTGCTGCCGTTTTCCATGGTTTCGGTTTTACCGAACAAACCTTTCCAGGTAGGACCGACGCGCGGACTGCCGTCCACCGTATGGCAGGCAACGCAGGCTTTAGCCTCAGCCAGCGCCTTGCCCTGCGCTACCAGGGCGTCGCCGGCAATCGCCGCAACAGCGCCGCCCGCTGCGGCAGGATTGGCAGCCACCGGCGCTGGCGGCGCCATGGTCTGGGCAAACGTCGGCTGCGCCTTCAACCACTTCTGGAAACTGACGGCGTCTTCCACCACCACGTAACCGCGCATGCCGGAATGGCCGACCCCGCACAATTGTGCGCACAAGACTTCATAGCGGCCGAGCTTGTTCGGCGTGAACCAGAATGAAGTCACCATGCCAGGCACCATGTTCATGCGGGCGCGGAACGGCGGCACGTAAAAATCGTGCAGCACATCCTGCGAACGCAGCAGCATCCGGACCGGCTGGTTGATCTGCAGATGGAGCTCGTTGTTATTGATCAGGACATTGTCCTGGCCGGCCGGATCGGCGGGGTCCAGCCCGAACGGATTGGCGGCGCTGATCAAGTCGACGCTGGAGCGCCCCAGCTTGCCGCCGGCGCCGGGATAACGAAAACGCCATTGCCATTGCTGGCCGACCACTTCCACATCCAGCGCATTCGCCGGCACCGAAAGGTAGGCTGCGTAGACAAACAGGCCAGGCGCCAGCAAACCGATGATAGCGACGCTGGTAGCGCCGATCAGCCAGCGTTCGAGTTTCCTGTTTTCGGGCCGATAGGCCGCACGCCGTCCCTCGCGATGACGAAAGCGCAGCAAGATATAGACGATGAATAGATTGATAACGACAAAGAAGAAAGCGGTGACGACTAGCGTAATGGTCAGCGTATCGTCCATTTGCCGCCAGTTCGACGCCAGCGGCGTTGCCCACCACGGGCTGACAAAATGAAACAGCAGCGAGGCGGCAACGATCAAGACCAGCGCAACAGCCATGGCCATAGCTATCCTTTCTCCTGCAAGCCATGCCCGCAGCAGTGACTTAGACGCGATGAAAAGACTACTCTTTGATCGCCACAGACGGCAACGGATCGCAGCAGCAACGCGCTGCCTGTCCGGCGGCTTGCCAGGCGGATCAGAGTCGCCAACCTGATTTGCAATCCTGATCCGCCAACAGCTACCGTCAATACCACCGGTTAGCGTACGCCGTTATTTCGCTGTCGGCCGTTCCAGCTTCCAATAAATGATCGCTGCCGACATGCCGAAAATCAAATGGGCTGCCACGGTTGCCCAGCCGCGCATCTCGCTGAACCATGAGAAGAAGCGGACCATGCCGTAAAAATTGAACAGATAGACGGCCAGGCCGAACACTGCGCCGGTCAGCAGTACCATGCCAATGCTGGAGTCGAAGTGGAAAGGTGCGATGATGCCTGCCAGGATCAGGCCCAGCACGATACCCAGCACATAGTGGGTAGCCAAGGCCACGCCAACCACGCCGACACTGAAGCTGCTTGCTTGCATCGTATCCGGTCCGAGGACGATGGCGGCAATCATGCGCGATGTGATCCAGGGGCTGGTATCCATCACCAGGGTTGACCAAAGCAATTCCAGCACCATCACGACCGCACCGGCGGCAAACCCGGAGACAGCTGCAGCCGGCCAGTCCGGCAAGCGATTCTCCAAGTGATGCGAATGCATGTGAAGTTCCATGATGACCTCCTAGCAATAACCAACAACTACGTCGCCGTTACAGATATGGCAAGACCCTGCGCAATAAACTCTGCAACAGACTCAATTTCAGAGTAGTACAGAATCATAGACATGCAAAGGTAGTAACTATGCTGCAATGCAGCAGCAAACACTGCGGATACACGGCCAGGCGACAGGATGGCTATTGAGGGAGACTACGCAGGGAGCGTACGGAATTACCAGTTATGCCAGACCGGTGTGAGGCTGTCGGGCAACGGCGGCAAGGCGCCGAGATCGACCCGCGATTCGGCCGGACTGTGAAAATCGGAACCGCGCGACGCCAGGAAACCATAATCGGCGGCAACCTTGGCGTAATAGGCATATTGGTCCGGCGTATGGCTGCCGGTCATGACTTCGATCGCAGCGCCGCCCAGTTGCTTGAACTCATTGAAAAAAGCGTCGAACGCCAGGTCGCTCAGTTTGTAGCGTCCCGGATGCGCCACTACCGCCACCCCGCCGGCGCCACGGATCCAGCGCAGCGCCTGCTCCAGCGAGGCCCAGCGATGCGGCACATAACCGGGATTGCCCTCGGTCAGGAAATTGCGGAACACTTCGCTGGTGTCGGCGCAACGGCCGATTTCCACCAGATAGCGGGCAAAATGCGTGCGCGATATCAGATCTGGATTGCCGACGTGTTTCAAGGCGCCCTGGAAGGCGTCGGGAATCCCTACCGCCGCCAGTTGCGCCGCCATTTCGTGCGCGCGCCGTTCGCGGCCGCCGCGGGTGGCCGCCAGCCCTTGCACCAACTCGGGATTGGTTTCATCGATTTGCAAACCAACGATATGGATGGTCTGCGCGGCCCAGGTGATCGAGATCTCGACCCCGGCCACATAAGGCAGATCAAGCGCTGCCGCTGCGGCCCGTGCTTCGCTGACGCCGCCGATTTCGTCGTGATCGGTCAAGGCCCAGAGATCGACGCCATTCGCCTTGGCGCGTGCAGCCACTTCCTGCGGCGTCAAGGTGCCGTCGGAAATATTGGAATGGCAATGGAGATCAACGTTCAACATCATTAGTCCGTGCAGGGGGAAGCAGCCGTCAAGCCACGATTGTACGCTCCTTGGGCCGCTCATGCTGCGAACGCACATTTTCTCCGCCAGCAAAATATCGATAAGCCGGCGACTTTCTCATATGGCGTAGATTCGCATGAATGCATCGATTGCACGTTCTACCGAGCCGCGCAGCTTGGGCGCGGTCACATTAGTGACGACTCCCAACATCCTGACTTCCATCCATTCGGCTTCCAGCAGCCCGCGCAATTGCAATGCTGCGAGCCAGGTATCGGCCTGGCGCAATTGCTTTCTTTCCATCGCGGTTTTGAGGAATTCGGCAGCAACGGTCCAGCCTCTTTTCGGCCCGCGCTCATACATCGTCTGCCCAAGCTTGGCACGCTCGGCGTGATAAACGATAAGACGGCGGGCGGCAATTATTTCGGGCTGCAAGACGGTCTGCAAATACAGCGTCCCAAAACGCTGCAAGGTCGCAGGTAAATCGTCTGACTCATCCAGGCTGCCGAAGACCAATTCAAACTGCTGCCCGGCATGCTGCAGCATGACCTCGATAAAGATCTCTTCTTTCGATGAAAAATAGTTGTACAGCGTTGCCTTCGAGCCGCCCAGGCGCGCCGAGATTTCCGACATCGAGGCTTGTTCGACCCCTACCTCATTAAATATCTGCGCCGCGATATCGAGGATTGCCTGTCGTCGTTCTTCACTTTTCTTGCGCATTAAATTTGATCCTTGTCCATACATGCCAATGGTGTTAGCGGCAACCTGCCGTGCCGTTGTTGTAAAAAAACCTGCTTTTTTAAGTACGCCAGTTTTACTTGACGACGCTGAAAAGTCAATACTATACTATACCGTACAGTATAGTTATAATAAAACATCAACGGATACCACCTATGTCACCCCCTAATTTTTCACCCTACACCGCCCTCAGCCTGCGCGGTATCGCCAGCATGTGCGTGCTGGCCCTGAGCATCAGCGGCTGTGCCCAGTTCTCTGAAATCGGCGCGCGCGCCGAGCCTAAGGACATCGGCAGCTATCAAACCGGGCCGCTGCTGGCCGGCAATGCCGTCAGTTGGCCTGACGACAATTGGTGGACGGTATACGGCGACCCGCAATTGAATGCCCTGATCGCCGAAGGCTTGAAAGGCGCGCCGTCGTTGGCGGCGGCCCAGGCGCGCCTGCTGAAAGCCGAAGGCGTCGCCCAACAGCAAGGCGCCGCCCTGCTGCCGCAAGTCAGCGCGAACGCCTCGGCCGACTATATGAAGCAAAGCTACAACAACGGCGTGCCGGCAGCGTTCGTACCGCAGAACTACAACTACGAAGGCAAGGCGACGCTGAACCTCAGTTATGAAATCGATTTCTGGGGCAAGAACCGCGCCGCGCTGGCTGCCGCCGCTTCCGATCTGGAAGCCGCCAGGGCTGACGCCGCGCAGGCCAGGATCACGCTGGCGACTTCGATTGCCGCCGCCTATGCCGAGTTCGAGCGCCTGCTGAGCCAGCACGATACCGCCCAAGAAGCGCTGCAAGTACGGATCCAAACGCTGGATTTGTTTGAGCAGCGCCGCGTCAACGGCCTGGAAATGCTGGGCAGCGTCAAGCAAGTGCTGGCGCGCAAGGCCAGCGCCGAGGCCGATCTGCTGAGCCTGGACGAATCGATCGACCTGCAACGCAACAAGATCGCGGCGTTGATCGGCGCCGGCCCGGATCGCGGCTTGCGATTGCAACGGCCGGCCCTCGATCTCTCCAAGCCATTTTCCTTGCCGCAGCAACTGCCGGTCAATCTGCTGGGCCGCCGGCCGGACGTGGTTGCCGCACGCCTGCGCGCCGAAGCCGCCGCCAAACAGATCAAGGTGGCCAAGGCGCAGTTCTATCCCAACGTCAACCTGACTGCCTACCTGGGCTTGCAATCGCTCGGCCTCGGCATGCTGACCAAAGCCGGCTCCGATATCGGCAGCATCGGCCCGGCCATATCGCTGCCGATCTTTGAAGGCGGCCGCCTGCGCGGTCAATACCGCCAGGCCAGCGGCAGCTACGACGAAGCCGTCGCCAATTACGACGGCGCCGTGACACAGGCGCTGCAGGATGTGGCCGATGTCGCCGTCAGTGAAAAAGCGCTGTCGGGGCGCCTGGCGAAAGTACAGGAAGCGACAGACGCAGCCGAAGCCGCCTTCCAGATTGCCCAGAACCGCTACCAAGGCGGCCTGGCCACCTACCTCGACGTGCTCAATGCGCAAGACACCTTCCTCACCAACCAGCGCGACCTGTCGACGCTACGCTCACGCATGTTCTCGCTGGATGTGGAACTGGTGCGGGCGCTAGGCGGCGGCTACCGGCAAGCTGCCATCTGATCAAACACTATAGGTAAGAACAACATGTCACATTCCGATTCTCAAGCTGCGCAAGAACTAGCTGCTACCGCCACCGCAACCGCCGGCAAGGCCGAACAAGCGGCACAGGCCGCCACTACCCAAAAGCGCAAGAAACTGTTCGCCTTGCTGGGCGGCGCCATCCTGCTTGCCGCCCTCGCCTACGGCACTTACTGGTACTTCATCGGCTCGCGTTATGTCAGCACCGATAACGCGTATACGGCTGCCGAAATTGCCTCGATCACACCGGCTGTCAACGGCATCATCGCCGATGTCAAAGTGGTCGACACCCAGTATGTGAAACAAGGCGATGTGCTGGTGGTGATCGACAGCAGCGACGCCAAGCTGGCGCTGTTGCAGGCTGAGGCGGACCTCGATCGCGCCCAGCGCCGGGTGCAAAGCTATTTCGCCAACGACGCCGGACTGGCGGCCCAGGTATTGGCGCGTGAAGCAGAGCAGAACCGCGCCGCAGCGCAGGTATTGTCGGCGCAAGCGGATCTGCAACGGGCCGAACTCGATCTGCATCGGCGTGAAGCGCTGGCCAAATCAGGCTCGGTTTCCGGCGAAGAAGTGACCAATGCCCGCAGCTCGCTGTTGACGGCGCAAGCCAATATGAAAGTAGCCGAAGCCGGAGCGATACAAGCCAAGAGCAATCGCAATGCAACCATCGGCGCGCAACAAGCCAGTACCGTGCTGACCGCCAACACCACGGTCGCCACCAATCCCGAAGTCGAACTGGCGCGGGCCAAGCGCGACCAGGCCAAGCTGGATCTGGAGCGCACTGTATTGCGGGCGCCGGTCGACGGCGTGATAGCCCGGCGCCAGGTCCAGGTTGGGCAGCGAGTGCAGGCCGGCACTGCCTTGCTGTCGGTGGTGCCGACGCAATCGCTGCACGTCGACGCCAATTTCAAGGAAGGCCAGTTGACCCAGGTGCAACTGGGGCAGCCGGTCACCATGAGTGCAGATATCTACGGTGGTTCGGTCGAATACCACGGCACCGTAGTCGGCTTGTCCGGCGGCACCGGCTCGGCGTTCGCGGTAATCCCTGCGCAAAACGCCACCGGCAACTGGATCAAGGTGGTACAGCGCCTGCCGGTGCGGATTTCGATAGACCGCAAGGATTTGATGGCACGGCCGCTGAGCGTCGGCTTGTCGATGGAAGTGTCGATCGATACGCACGGCGACAAGAGCGCGCCGGCCTCGCGCATGTGAAAAAATAGAAAGCAGATCATGTCATCCATCTCTTCAGAGCCGCAGATCAAGCCCCTGGCCGGTGCGCAACTGATCGGCGCCGGCCTGCTGCTGGCCGCCGCCAACTTCATTGCGGTGCTCGACACCACCATCGCCAATGTTTCGGTATCGACCATCTCGGGCGCGCTCGGCGCTTCGTCCAGCCAGGGCACCTACGTGATCACCTCATACGCGGTGGCGGAGGCAATCACCGTGCCGCTGACCGGCTGGCTCGCCAATCGCTTCGGCGCGGTGCGGGTGTTCATCGCCTCGATGATCATGTTCGGCGTTTTCTCAGCCTTGTGCGGCCTGGCCAACTCGTTAGGCTTGCTGATTGCCTTCCGCGTATTGCAAGGTCTGGCCGGCGGCCCGCTGATTCCGTTGTCGCAGACTTTGCTGCTGCGCGTCTTTCCCAAAGAGAAAGCGCCGACGGCAGTCGGACTGTGGGCGATGACGACCTTGATTGCGCCGATTGCCGGCCCGATCCTGGGCGGCGTGCTGTGCGATCAATATAGCTGGCCCTACATCTTCTACATCAATGTGCCGGTGGCGCTGCTGTGCGGTTATCTCGGCTGGAAAATGTTCAAGCGCTATGAGTCGCCGCTGGTGAAAGTGCCTATCGATACCGTCGGTTTGGGACTGATGATCGTCTGGGTCGCGGCCTTGCAATTGATGCTGGACCAAGGCAAGGAAAAGGACTGGTTTGCCTCGCCTGAAATCGTCGCGCTGGCGTTGATCGCCATCGTCGGCTTCATTGCCTTCCTGATCTGGGAACTGACCGAGCGCAATCCGGTAGTCGATCTGCGGGTATTCCGGCATCGCGGCTATTCGGCCAGCGTCGTCACCATCTGCCTGGCGTTCGGCGCCTTCTTCGGCGCTACCGTGCTGACCCCGCTGTGGTTGCAAAGCTACATGGGGTATACCGCCACCCACTCGGGCCAGACTACCGCCTTGAGCGGCATCCTGGCGGTCATCACCGCGCCCTTCGTCGCCAAATTGTCGACCAAGGTCGATCCGCGCAAACTGGTGTGCCTCGGCGTGCTGTGGCTGGGCTCGGTAACCTTGCTGCGCAGTTTCAACAGCACCGATATGACCACCTTTCAGATCGGCTGGCCCTTGCTGCTGCAAGGGATCGGCTTGCCGCTGTTCTTCGTGCCATTGACCGGACTGGCGCTGAGCAGCGTCAATTTTTCCGAGACAGCTTCGGCCGCCGGCCTGATGAGTTTTTGCCGCACCATGTCCGGCGCCATCGCCACTTCGCTGGTCAACACCGGCTGGGAAAACAAGGCGATTTACTATCATGCGGAGCTGGCTGGCCTGGTCGACAAGAGCGGCGACGCCGGCAATACGCTGATGCAATCCGGCCTGAGCGCCGAACAGGCGCGCGTCAGCATCGAGCAAACCTTGCAGTCGCAAAGCATCATGTTATCGACCAATCATATTTTCATGCTAGCCGCGTTCTCATTCTTGCTGGCGGCGACTGCAGTGTGGTTCGCGCCCAAGCCGACACGCATTGCAGATACCTCGGCAGCGCATTAGGAAACGCATATGTTTGAGAAAGAAATGGATGCAAGCGCTATTGGCGAAATGAGCCAAACAAGCGAGTTAGGGGAAATCGAGTATCACTTGACCGTGGTTGAATTCGACATCCTGTGGAATCGCCGGACGACTCTGCAGGAACAGAGCCGCATGGACAACATGATCAAAATCATCGACGCCTTTGAGGAAAACCGATAGCGAAGCCAAAATGCGTCCGGAACCGATTCAGTTTGCATCTGATTGAAGCGGCAGCCATTGCTGCTCCCGATACCAGGCAATGACTTCACGAACCGTATCTTCGACCGGCCTGAATTTCAAGCCCAATTCGCGCTCGCTCTTGGCGTGATTGAAGCGCGTGCGGTCTGCCTCTTTGACCATCAGGCGCACCGTAGCGATACTGAGCAAGATCGGTTTGCCGCTGAGGCGCGCATAGATTTCCTGCAAACCCGCCAGCGCAAATAAAAGCGGCAAAGGCAGCATGCGCTTGGGCGTGGCGACTCCGGCGATCCGGCCGATCAGGGGAATCAGTTCGCGCATCGTCATATGGCGGCCGGCGGCCAGATAGCGCTCGCCGCTGCGCCCGCGCTCTGCGGCGGCGATTTGCGCCAGCGCGACATCACGGGCGTCAACCACCGAAAAACTGCCTGGCACCAGGCCCGGCAATTTTCCCAGAACGGTATCCAGCGCTACCTGCCCGGAAGAAGTCGGGCCGATGTCGCCTGGCCCCCACATCCATCCTGGCAGAACCAGGCTGGCATGCATGTCGGGAAATTTTTCAAGGAAGGCCAGCACCGCATGATCGGCCAGAATCTTGCTCCGATAATAATCATCGGCGTCGGCCGGGTCGCGTTCCCTGGTTTCATCGACCGCCAAGCCTGGCACGCCGTTCAGTACTGCGATCGAGGAAGTTTGCACAAAGCGCCGGACGCCCTGGCGATAAGCTTGCCCAATCAAGGCGGCGCTGCCGTCGACGTTAATCCGCTGGAGTGTTTGCCAATGGCTGCCGCCCTTGTAGTTGTCACGAAAGAAGGCGGCGGTATGGAACACCACATCGCATCCTCGCAAAGCCGCAGAGAACGCTGCGACGTGCTCCATGTCGCCATGCACCAACTCAATCCCCGCCAGGCTGCCGAATTGGCGCGCGGCCTTTTCCGGCGAGCGCACCAGAGCCTTTACGGCGATCCCGCGGCGTACCAGTTCACGCACAAGGTTATTGCCGAGCAGCCCGGTGGCCCCTGTAACAAAGGCGGTTTGTAGTTGCATGCTTGCTCCCGGTAGACGATTGGATTTAAGATATCAGTTGATATCCGAAATTATATCAATTGAAATTCAAAATTCAATTGATATTTGAGATTAATTTACATCGAGATGAACCAGCAAACCACAAAACCCCGCTTGAACCGCGAACAAAGCCAGGCGCTGACGCGCGAACGACTGCTTCAAGCGGGACGTAAACTGTTCGTGCAAAACGGTTTCGGGGGAGCATCGATTCGTGAGATTGCCGAAGAAGCCGGTTACTCGCAGGGCGCCTTCTACTCGAATTTTGCAGACAAAGACGCCCTTCTGCTTGAACTGCTGCGGGCGCACATGGAGACTGAGGCGACGCAGCTGGCGGCCGTGTTTGCAAGCGCCGAGCTGAGCGGCGAGGAAGTGCTGGCGGCGTTGGATGCATGGGCAGCCACGCTGCATGCTGACGCCAATTGGACTATGCTCTCGATCGAATTACAGCTGCACGCCAATCGCAGCCGCGCTTTCGCCGCAGAATATGAGACTGTCTGGAAAACCCACCGTAGCGCACTCGGGCATGTTATCGGACGTCTATTTGCGCATCTGGGCCTGCAGCCGCCAGCCGAACCCGAGCAACTGGCGGCCGGCTTCATGGCCCTGGCTCACGGACTTGGATTGCAAGGCACGGCGATCCATCCCGCCCCTACGGGCAGGATGATCATGCTATTTCTTCGTGGTTTGATTGCTGGAGCAGAAGCTGCGGTCAAGTAGCTCTAAGCTATAAGTTCTGGTCTATATTTATCCGGAACACTCTTGCAGAAACGGTTCGATCAATGCCGCCAGCGCCTGCGGCTGGTCGTGATGCAGCATATGCCCGGCGTCCGCGATGACTGCGCTCCTGGCATGCGGCAGCTGGGCGATGCGGCTGTCGATCTCGCTGCGCATCACTTCTTTGCCGCCCATCCATTGCCACATATTGGTGTGTTCCGCCTCGACGCATAACACCGGCGCCGTGGTGGCGCGCCAGCAGTCCAGCATTTCCTCGACTCTCGGCAACACCGGGTTAATGATTTTATGCGCAGGATCGGCCAGGATTTCCCAGCGCCCCAAATCGTTCTGGCGCGACCAATGCTGCGCCAGAAACGCCGCACGCTGATCGCTTAAACGCGGATTGGTTTTCTGCAAGCGAGCGGCAACCGCGGCCAGGTCCGGATAACTCTGCAAGGCCGCCGCTTCGGCCAGTTGATCCAGCCATTTGGCGTAACGCGCCGGCGCCAGTTCGGCTGGCTGCCGCGCGCCGCCGAAACCTTCCAGGTTGATCAAGGCCTTGATCCGTTGCGGCCGCGTGCCAGCGTACAGGCCGACCGCATAGCCGCCCATGCTATGCCCGAGCAGATTGACCGGCGCGCTGGCCGAATAATGTTGCAAGATGGCGTCCAGATCGGCCAGGTAATCGGGGAACCAATAACTGTCCACCGGCGGCCCTTCGGTCAAACCGAAGCCGCGCCAGTCCGGCGCAATCACATGCCAGTCGTGCTGCAGACAATCGACCACGAATTGAAACGAGGCCGAGACATCCATCCAGCCGTGCAGCATGAAAATTTTTGGAGCGCCGGCGCGGCCCCAGTGGCGCACGTGATAACGCAAGCCGCGCAAGGGGATGAATTCCGATCGGGATACTTTCATTTGCATGATGACGTTAATGCACGTTAAGCCAGGAATTGATCGAGATCGAAATTCGATTCCAGTTCGGCGCCGGAAAATTTCTCTGTCAGCCAGTGTTCCGCGCGCACCCGGCCGGCGTCGCGCAAGGCGAGGATGAAGGACGCTTTGGTATTCAGTTTGCTGGCGACGCTCAACTGGCTCATCAAGGCATCCGAATCGATCACATGGATGCGCAACTCCTTGAGCCGTTCATGCATTTTTCCGCTGGCATTGGGATCGGCTTCGGTTTCGCGCTTGGCCAGCGCCAGCCCGCCGAGCTCGGTAAAAAAGGTGGAGCTGAAGCTGATTTCGCTCAGGCGCTGCCCGATTTCGTCGGTGCCGGTGGGTACCAGCGGACGGCGGAACGGATGCAGCAGCACCGCCAATATGTCGGGCGAGTTGCATAAATGCAGCAACGGGAAAATCGGCGGATTGGCGGTCAGGCCGCCATCCCAATACGCTTCGCCATCGATCTCGACCGCGTGGTGCATCGACGGCAGACAGGCCGACGCCAGCAACGCTTCCTGCGTCAGTTCGTCATTGCGGAAGATACGCAGGCGGCCGGTACTGACCTGGGTTGCGGCGATGAACAGCTTGACTTTGCCGTCTGCGCGCAAACGTTCAAAATCGATCTGCTTGCTCAAGATATCGCGCAAGGGATTCAGATCGAACGGATTGAGCTGATACGGTGAAAACATCCTGGTGACGGAAAACATATGCTTCAACAGCGCCGAGGAAGTCGCCTGGGAAGCAATCCCGGCCTCGCTCAAGGCGTCCGGCCGCATGAAACTGTAGAGATCCCTGGTGCTGACGCCATCCCAGAAATCGGCCAGCGCCTGCCGCGCGCCGTCACGGCCGCCGATCGCCAGGCCATAACTCATCACCACCGCATTCATGGCGCCGGCGCTGGCGCCGCTGATGCCCTCGATATCGATCCTGGGGTCTTCCAGCAGGCGATCCAGGGCGCCCCAGGTAAACGCGCCGTGAGAACCACCGCCCTGCAGCGCCAAAGTCACTATTTTGTTTTGCATGAAAATTACCCCAGAAGATTGCTATCGGTTGAAATGGAACCTTGCCTGCAGGTTTGCAGTTTTTATAGCAATGGCAAGGTCTGACCATAGTCTCCTCTTAGCCTCCTCATAGTCACCCACCCGCTAATTTACCAAGCTTTCGCTGAGTGCGCTCGGTGCGTTTTTCTGAGAGTGGATTGTTGGAAATGACACTGGCACGTTTTGTAGCAGCTGTGCTCAATCGTTGTTCAAAAACGAAACACTTGTTCTGTGTTTTTAACATACCAGACCACCGCCCAAAGCGCTATCGCGTGCGGCGCCATTCGCTGCAATCGCTGATGTGGCAAGGCCTTTCGCAAATTCAGCGCCGTCACAGACTCCGCTGGCACGCTCATTGCGCATTATGAGATGCAGTTTGTATCGCTGGTACCACTTGTATAGCGCGCCGCCATCACTCAATCACTCCAAGCCAGAGGACGACATGAATCTCGCAGACATCAGCAAACTAGCCACACGCAATCCATTCAAGCAACGTTACGACAATTTCATCGGCGGCAAGTTCGTGGCGCCGGTCAAGGGCGAATATTTCGAAAACGTCAGCCCGGTGATTGGCAAGACCTTCTGTGAAATCGCCCGCTCCAGCGCCGAGGATATCGAACTGGCGCTGGACGCCGCCCACGCCGCAAAGGCTGCCTGGGGCAAGACCTCGCCAGCCGAACGCGCCAATATCCTCAACAAGATCGCCGATCGGATGGAAGCCAACCTGGAATTGCTGGCGATTGCCGAAACCATAGACAACGGCAAGCCTATTCGCGAAACCACGGCGGCCGATATCCCGCTGGCAATCGACCATTTCCGCTACTTTGCCGCTTGCATCCGAGCTCAGGAAGGCTCGGTCGCCACCATCGACGACCAGACCTACGCCTATCACTTCCACGAACCGCTGGGCGTGGTGGGCCAGATCATCCCATGGAATTTCCCGATCCTGATGGCGGTCTGGAAACTGGCGCCGGCGCTGGCCGCCGGTAATTGCGTGGTAATCAAGCCGGCCGAGCAAACGCCGGCCTCGATCATGGTCTGGATCGAACTGGTGCAAGACCTGCTGCCGCCCGGCGTACTCAACATCGTCAACGGTTTCGGCCTGGAAGCCGGCAAGCCGCTGGCGTCCAGCAAACGGATCGCCAAGATCGCCTTCACCGGCGAGACCACCACCGGCCGCCTGATCATGCAATACGCCTCGCAAAACATCATTCCGGTGACGCTGGAACTGGGCGGTAAATCGCCGAACGTGTTTTTTGCCGATGTGATGGACCAGGACGACGCGTTCTTCGACAAGTGCCTGGAAGGCTTCGCCATGTTTGCCTTGAATCAGGGTGAAGTCTGCACCTGCCCATCGCGGGCGCTGATCCAGGAATCGATTTATGAGCGCTTCATGGAGCGCGCCTTGAAACGCGTCAAAGCGATCAAGCAAGGCAATCCGCTGGATAGCGCCACCATGATCGGCGCCCAGGCGTCGCAGGAACAACTGGAAAAAATCCTGTCTTACATCGACATCGGCAAGCAAGAAGGCGCCAAATTGCTCACCGGCGGCGCGCGCAAACAACTGGGCGGCGATTTCGATGCCGGCTATTACGTCGAACCTACCGTCTTCGAAGGCAATAACAGGATGCGCATCTTCCAGGAAGAAATCTTCGGCCCGGTATTGTCGGTCACCACCTTCAAGGATGAGGAGGAAGCACTGGCGCTGGCGAACGACACCCTGTACGGCCTGGGCGCAGGCTTGTGGACTCGCGACGGCTCGCGCGCCTTCCGCATGGGACGCGGCATCCAGGCCGGCCGGGTCTGGACCAACTGCTATCACCTGTATCCGGCGCATGCCGCATTCGGCGGTTATAAACAATCCGGCATAGGCCGCGAAAACCACAAGATGATGCTGGATCACTACCAGCAAACCAAGAACCTGCTGGTCAGCTACAGTCCTAACGCGCTGGGCTTTTTCTAAAGCATGCGGCATCCTGTCCCATGTCCGCCGGGGCGGGATGCCGCGCTCTTATCTTCCTTATCTTTCTTATCTTCCCGATAAACGACCGCACATAATGAGCGCCATTCCCGCAAGAGTCAGCGCCACCGGCGCGGCACTGGAATTTTTGCAGCGCCTCAAGCAAAAACATGGGCCGCTCATGTTCTTTCAATCAGGCGGTTGCTGCGACGGCAGTTCGCCCATGTGCTACGCCGTCGGCGATTTCCAGGTCGGCGATGCCGATGTCTATCTGGGCGATCTGGATGGCGCGCCGTTTTATATCGGCGCCGACCAGTTCGAATACTGGAAACACACCCAGCTGATCATCGATGTGGTGCAGGGCAACGGCGGCATGTTTTCGCTCGACAACGGCAGCGGCCTGCGTTTCCTGAGCCGCTCGCGGCTGTTCAGCGATGAAGAATATGCGTTGCTGGCCGGCTCGCCGCCATTGCTGGGCAAGCAAGCGGCCGATTGACTGCGCACCACAACGGCACGTATTTTGCTTTTCCAACTATCAAGATCAGTCCGCGCCCGCGCTTTGCACGAGCAACAACGGCAGAGATGCACCGCTTTCGTCTGCCGGCGACCCAAAGTGGCGCAACCGACCAAGAATGAGCAGATTTTTTCTTTCGATTTCGTGCATCCAACCAATCCCTTGGAGAAGCTTCATGAATGCAAAAACCGGTTCCGGCGTTAGCTCAAGCCCTGCCCTGAAACAAACCCTGGGCACGATTCAGTTATGGGGCATCGCCGTCGGCCTGGTGATTTCGGGTGAATACTTCGGCTGGAGTTATGGCTGGGCTTCCGCCGGCACGCTCGGTTTTACCGTGACCGCGCTGTTCATCGCCGCCATGTACACCGCGTTCATCTTCAGCTTCACCGAACTGACCACCGCCATCCCGCACGCGGGCGGGCCGTTCGCCTACAGCAAAAAAGCCTTCGGGCCGCTGGGCGGCTACTTTGCCGGCGCTGCCACCCTGATCGAATTCGTGTTTGCGCCGCCAGCGATCGCGCTGGCGATTGGCGCTTATCTCAACGTGCAATTTCCCTCACTCGATCCCAAGACCGCCGCGGTCGGTGCGTATGTGGCGTTCATGGCGTTGAATATCGTCGGCGTGCAGATTGCCGCCATGTTTGAATTGTGCGTGACCTTGCTGGCGATTTTCGAATTGCTGGTGTTCATGGGTGTGGTGTCGCCGGGGTTTTCGATCGCGCACTTCGTCAAGGGCGGCTGGTCGGGCCAGGACAATTTCAGCCTGGCCGCGATTCCCGGCATGTTTGCCGCCATCCCGTTTGCCATCTGGTTTTTCCTGGCGATCGAAGGGGTCGCGATGGCCGCCGAAGAAGCCAGGGATCCGAAGCGCTCGATTCCGATTGCCTACATCACCGGCATCATTACCCTGGTGCTGCTGGCCATCGGCGTGATGGTATTTGCCGGCGGCGCCGGCGACTGGACCAAACTGGCGAACATCAACGACCCGCTGCCGCAGGCGATGAAACTGATCGTCGGCGAACATAGCAATTGGCTGCACATGCTGGTCTGGCTTGGCCTGTTCGGCTTGATCGCCTCGTTCCACGGCATCATCCTCGGTTATTCGCGGCAAATTTTCGCCTTGGCGCGGGATGGCTACCTGCCCGGCTACTTCGCCAAAATTCATCCGCGTTTCAAGACTCCGCACCGGGCGATCCTGGCCGGCGGCGTGATCGGCATCGCCGCCATCTACAGCGATGAATTGGTCACGCTTGGCGGCCAGACCCTGACCGCCAACATTGTCACCATGTCGGTATTCGGCGCCATCACCATGTACATCATCAGCATGCTGAGCCTGTTCCGCCTGCGCCGCAGCGCGCCCGACATGGCACGGCCGTTCCGTGCGCCGTTCTATCCTTGGTTCCCGGCGTTTGCGCTGGCCGGCGCATGCGTCTGCATGACCACCATGATTTATTGCAATCCGCTGATTTTCGGCATTTTCTCTGCTTTCCTGGCCTGTGGTTACGCGATGTTCCTGATGACAAAAAACAGCCGCGATACTGCGCAGAGCGCCTATGATGTCGCGTAACGGCTTAGGTAAAACCCGCTCTGCCATCTGCATGGAGGACGCTATCAGTGGATAACAGCAAGCATCAGTTCAGCCATATCGTCGGTGCAAAAACCTATTTGTTCCGCGACCTGAAAGACTTGATGGCCAAGGCCACCCCGCCCCGTTCCGGCGACTACCTGGCGGGGCTGGCCGCCGCCAGCGCGGAGGAAAGGGTGGCGGCCCAGATGCGGCTGGCCGAGCTGCCGCTGACCACGTTCCTGAATGATCTGCTGGTGCCCTACGAGCATGACGAAATCAGCCGCCTGATTATCGACGAACATGACGCCGCCGCCTTCGCCGCAATCAAGCATTTGACAGTCGGCGATTTCCGCAACTGGCTGCTGAGCGATCAAGTTGACGAGATCGTGTTGGCGGCGGTTGCGCCCGGCGTCACGCCGGAGATGGCGGCAGCGGTGTCTAAAATCATGCGCGTGCAAGACCTGATCCTGGTCGCAAAAAAATGCCGGGTGGTGACCCGCTTCCGCAATACCATCGGCCTGCCAGACAGTCTCTCGACACGCTTGCAGCCGAATCACCCGACCGACGACGCCAGCGGCATCGCCGCCAGCATCCTGGACGGTTTGCTGTACGGCAGCGGCGATGCAGTGATCGGCATCAACCCCGCCACCGACAATGTGCCGCAAGTGATCAAGATTGTCAGCATGCTGAACGACATCATCGACCGCTATCGGATTCCGACCCAGTCCTGCGTATTGACCCACGTCACCAACACCATCGAGGCCATCAATCGCGGCGCGCCGGTGGACCTGGTGTTTCAATCGATTGCCGGCACCGAAGCCGCCAACAGCAGTTTCGGCATCAACCTGAAATTGCTCGACGAGGCGCATCGGGCGGCGCTGTCGCTGCAGCGCGGCACCGTCGGCAATAACGTCATGTATTTCGAAACCGGCCAGGGCAGCGCGCTGTCGGCCAACGCCCATCACGGCGTCGATCAGCAAAGCTGCGAAGCACGCGCCTATGCGGTGGCGCGCAAATTCAAACCGCTGCTGGTCAATTCCGTGGTCGGCTTCATCGGCCCCGAGTATCTGTACGACGGCAAGCAAATCATCCGCGCCGGACTGGAAGACCATTTCTGCGCCAAGCTGCTCGGCCTGCCCATGGGTTGCGACGTCTGCTACACCAACCATGCCGAAGCCGACCAGAACGACATGGACATCTTGCTGACCCTGCTCGGCGCTGCAGGCTGCACCTTCGTCATGGGCATTCCGGGATCGGACGACATCATGCTCAACTATCAGACCACCTCTTTCCACGACGCGCTGTATGCAAGGCGCGTGCTCGGTTTGAAACCGGCGCCCGAATTCGAAGCATGGTTAAAAGCCATGAAAATCTTTACCGGGGACAGCTACGTCAAATTGGGCGAGGAGCTGCCGCCGGCATTTCAACAAGCGCTGTTGCGTTTGTCTTGAGGCACTTACATGAGCGATTCAAATCCCACGGTAGTCGACAATCCCTGGCAGGCGTTAAGACAATTCACCGCGGCCCGGATTGCACTGGGCCGCAGCGGCGTCAGCCTGCCCACTTCGGCGCAACTGGAATTCCAGCTGGCGCACGCCAGAGCGCGGGACGCGGTACATCTGGCGCTCGACACTCGGGCGTTGAGCCAGGCTTTAAGCGATGGCGGCGACACCTGCATTACCTTATCCAGCGCGGCAGAGACACGCGATATTTATCTGCAGCGTCCGGATCTGGGACGCCGGCTCGATGCTGCTTCACGCAGCGCGTTGCAAGAGCGGCAGCACGACAGCGAGCGCCGCTACGATCTCGCCATCGTGATCGCCGACGGCTTGTCCGCACTCGCCATCGAACAAAATGCCCAGCCTTTCCTGAACGCCCTCAAGCAAAGACTGCTGCCGGAACACTGGACGCTGGCGCCGCTGGCCATCGTGCGCCAGGGACGGGTTGCCATCGGCGACGAAGTGGGCGAACTGTTGGGCGCCAAAGTGGTGGTGGTGCTGATCGGCGAGCGTCCCGGCCTGAGTTCGCCGGACAGCATGGGCTTGTACCTGACCTGGGCGCCGCGGGTCGGCCTGACCGATGAAAGCCGCAATTGCATCTCCAACGTCAGGCCGGCGGGCTTGTCCTATGCGGAGGCGGCATACAAGTTGCACTACCTGCTGACGCAAGCGCATCAGCGGCAATTGTCCGGCGTGCAATTGAAAGACGAAACCGCAAGCGAACACGCAAAACTGCAACAGCCGGAGCGCAATTTTTTGCTGGAACAGCGCTAAGCCGCGCGTTACTCAGCGTGGAAAGAGCTGATGCCATGATTTAATCCCAAGCCGGCGCCAGGCCTTCCGGATTAGCCAGGCGCTCGTTACGCTCCAGGCTGGCGATCTGCGCCATCTCTTCTGCCGACAGCACGATGCCCTGCAGCTTGAGATTGCTTTCCAGATTGGCGCGCTTGGTCGACGATGGGATTACCGCGAAGCCCTGCTGCAGCGCCCATGCCAGGGCAATCTGGGCCGGATTGGCTTGATACCGCTCGGCGATGCGCGCTATCACCGGTTCCTGCATCACCTTGCCGTGAGCCAGCGGCATATAGGCCGTGATATGAATGCCCTGCTCGCGAGAAAATTCCACCACCTTGCGGTTCTGCAAAAATGGATGAATCTCGACCTGCTGAGTCGCGATCTCGGCAGCGCCGACGACCGCTATCGCTTGCGCCAGATGGGCATTGGTGAAATTGGAGACGCCGATCAGCTTGGTCAGCCCGGCCGCCTTGGCTTCTGCCAGAGCCGCCATGTACTCCGCGACCGGGATCGCATCCTTGGGTGATGGCCAGTGAATCAGCGTCAAGTCCAACTGCTCCAGCCGCAACTTGCGCAAGCTTTCCTTCAAGCTCGGGACCAGCTTGCCGTGCGCCAGGTTGTCGATCCAGATCTTGGTAGTGATGAACAACTCGTTGCGCGCAACGCCGCTTGCGGCAATCGCTTGCCCGACTTCGGCTTCGTTGCCGTAGATTTGCGCGGTATCGATATGGCGATAACCGAGCTCGATGCCGGTACGAACCGAGTCGATCACCACTTGCTCTTGCAAGCGGAAAGTGCCGAGGCCGATGTTAGGGATGCTGATAGTCATGGAGGTCCTTTGGATTGAATGGGAGACGGCGGGGATGCGGCTTGCACTGCTGCAGCGATTGGCAAAAGATGTACTGTGCGCCCATTCTTTATTGTGAAAAATACATATATATTCAAATGATATTTGACCCCATATCAACAATTTGCATCTTGATATATGCAAAAAAACAATGCGAGAAGCGACAAACTACCGCTCTCCAGGCGCTTCTTGCAATTCCCCGCTATTAATTAACGATGACTCTCGTCTATAATTGCGTCGCCATTTAAATCTAAATAAGAATCGATTACACCATCGCTCTTACTTACAACTCCTGCCAGCCAGCAAACCGGGTTCACCGTATTAGCCAGCCAAAAAATCTGCTCCTTCGTTGAAGCACAACCTTTTGCTAACTAAAACAATGAACCGCCTTAACCCGATTGCCGCTGCCCTGGTCGCAGTGTTCGCCGCACCCCTGCCCTTGCATGCACAACAAGCCCCAAGCCCAAAAGCCAATGCCAATCCTGCGGTACTGCAGGAAGTAACGGTAGAAGCTAGCCGCGGCGATTTCAACGCCGGTTCGACGGCCATCACAAAACTGCCGGCCGATCTGCATGACGTGCCGCAATCGGTAGTGGTGGTGAACAAGGCGCTGATGCAGTCGCAAGGCGCCAGCTCGCTGGCCGACGCTCTGCGCAACGTCGCCGGCATCACCCTGGGCGGCGCGGAAGGCGGCCAGATCGGCAACAACATCAATCTCAACGGATTTTCCGCCCGCACCGATATCTATCTGGACGGCTTCCGCGATCGCGGCCAGTATTACCGCGACACTTTCGCCATCGATGAAGTCGAAGTCTTGATGGGCCCGTCATCGATGCTGTTCGGACGCGGCTCTACCGGCGGCGTGATCAACCAGGTGACCAAAAAAGCCAATCTGCGAGCATCGACGGAAGTCTCTGCATCGGCCACCACCAACGGTCTGGTGCGCACCACCGCAGACTACAACCGCCCCTTGTCGGATACCTCGGCATTGCGCCTGTCGGCGATGGCGCAGAATGGCAAGGCAACTACGCGCGACCAGACCGATGTCCAGGATTTCGGCCTGGCCGGCTCGTATGTGTTCGGCATCGGCACCCCGACCGAGATCACCTTGTCGGCGCTGGTGCAACACAATCACGACATGCCGGATTACGGCCTGCCGCCGCTCAACGGCCATCCGGCGAATGTCGACCGCAATACCGCCTACGGCCTCAACAGCGATCACACCAACCAGGATGTGGCAGCGCTGAACGCCACCATCAACCACAAGATCACGCCAGACATCGTGTTGCGCAACCAGACGCAATTCAATTATGTCCGCACCAGTGCGGTGGAGACAGCGCCCAACACCGTCGGCACGGTTTCCGCTAAAGGCTTTAGCGTTCTGCCGACTTCGGCCGTCAGTTCGCTGCCGCTGAGCAGCTTGTATGTGCGCGGTCAAAGCCATGACCGCGACATTCGCGACTATTCGATTTTCAACCAGACCGAACTGTCGGCCAAACTCGGCACCGGTCGCATCAAGCATGAGCTGCTGCTGGGCCTGGAACTCGGCCATGACGGCTACGACAACCAGGGCTATTACCGCAACGGCAGTTGCAACGGCGTGGCGTTGAACGCTACTTCGACGGTAACCGGCTATGTCGACTGCGTGCCGCTGCTCAATCCAGGCTACAGCGCAGCAGGCAGCAGCGTCGCCAGCCAGGCCGGCAATCGTGCCGGCGGCTCCGCCAATACCATCGCCACCTATGTCAACGACACCATGACGCTGACGCCGGAATTCAAGCTGGTCGGCGGCTTGCGCTACGACAGATACGTCGCCAGCATCACCAATTCGCTGAATTCGACCAATGCACCCGCTGCCGCCAAGAACACCACCCTGCCCTACGCTCAGCAGACCGTCAACTTCACCAGCGTGCGCCTGGGCGGCATCTGGCAACCGAGCGCCGAGCAGTCCTACTACCTGTCCTACGGCACTTCGTTCAACCCGTCGCTGGAGCAGTTGACCGGCACCACCGGCCAGCAAAACCTCGATCCGGAAAAGAACCGTTCCTATGAACTGGGCGGGAAATGGGATCTGGCCAATGGCAAGCTGTCGTTCAACTCTGCCATCTTCCAGATCAAGAAGGAAAACGCGCGCAGCCAGATCACTACCGGCGTGTATGCACTGGACGGCACGGTAAGAGTCAACGGCGCACGCGCCGGCGCTACCGGTCACATCACCAAGGATTGGCAAGTCGCGCTCGGCTACACTTATCTGGACGCCAAGGTGATCCAGTCTTCCGGGCTCGATGGCACGCTGGGCAAGACCCCTGTCAACACGCCGAAAAATACACTGACCACATGGTCCACCTACAAGGTAGCGCCGCACTGGGAAGTCGGCGGCGGCGCCACTTACATGTCGGAGCGCTACGCCAATCCTGCCAACAGCGTGCAGGTCGGCGGTTATACACGCTGGGACGCGACGTTGGCTTATACCCAACCGAAATACGATATCCGCCTGAATCTGTTTAACCTGACCAACAAGATGTATTACGATGCGCTGATCCAGTCCGACGGCGGCCGTTCGGTGCCTGGCGCCGGGCGTACCGCTATGCTGTCGCTCAACTATCGCATGTAATCTATCGCATCTAATTGAAGAAACGCTCATGCTGATTGCCATTCCTCAGGTGCTCGATGCACAGCAGTTAAACGCGGTACGCCAGTTGCTGGACCACGCCGGACCGGCGTGGGTCGACGGCCGCGTCACGGCCGGCTACCAGGGAGCGGCCGTCAAGTTCAATCAGCAGATCGACGAACGTTCTGCAGTGGCGCAGCAATGCCAGCAGATCATCCTGGAGGCATTGGAGCGTCACCCGCATTTCATCAGCGCGGCGCTGCCGAATACCGTCTACCCGCCGATGTTCAATCGCTACGGCGAAGGCATGACGTTTGGCGCACACGTCGACGGCAGCGTGCGGATTCATCCTCATGACGGCCGCAAGCTGCGCACCGACATCTCGGCCACGCTGTTTTTATCGGACCCGGCATCGTATGACGGCGGCGAGCTGCAGATTGAAGACAGCTATGGCATGCACGCGGTAAAACTGGCCGCCGGCGATATGGTGATTTATCCGGCCACCAGCTTGCATCAGGTCACGCCGGTCACACGCGGCGTCCGCGCTGCCTGTTTTTTCTGGGTACAAAGCCTGGTGCGCGACGATACTCAGCGCAGCATATTGTTCGACATGGACAACGCCATCCAGAAGCTGAACCAGACCAACGCCGACGAACAGGCGCGCCGCACCTTGATTGGCTGTTATCACAACCTGATGCGGCAATGGAGCGAGATTTGATGGAGCGAGATTTGATGGAGAGAGACTTGGATGGAGAGAGACTTGAGCTGCGGCTAACGCCACGGCAACAGCCAATCCGCTGCGGTGTTACCATAATAGGCTAGCCCCCAATTCGTTTGCGCGAACTGGTTCGTGGCGGCATCGTTAAAACAGCGTTCCTGGACTATTGACGATTTGCAGTTAATGCAGGTTTTCCAGCAAAGAGTGGTAGCGATGCTTGCGCAGTCCCCCGCCTTCCCCCCGCACCTCAACGAGGCGCTGCCTTCACATATGGCCGATGGCTTGGTCGAACATGGCTGGTCACAACAGAACATTTTCTTGTCGGCAGAACTGACGCTGGCACTGGCCGCTGAATGCCGGGCACTGGCAGCAAGCGGCGGATTGAATCCGGCCAGCGTCGGCCGCGGCGCGGCGCAAGCGTTGCGGACGGAGATCCGCGGCGACCGGATTCTTTGGCTGAAAGCCGGACAATCGCCGGCATGCGACCGTTATCTACAGATCATGGAGAGCTTGCGCATAGCGCTGAACCACGCGCTCTACCTAGGGCTGGACGAGTATGAAAGCCATTTTGCGTTCTACGCGCCGGGCGCCTCTTATCAGACCCATCTGGACCGCTTTCGCGACGACGACTGCCGTACGGTGTCGGTAGTCATCTATCTCAATCACAACTGGTTGCCGGGACAAGGCGGCGCTTTGCGCTTGCATCCGCAGGGCGAGTGCGCGCAAGATATTGCGCCGCTGGGCAGCCGCATGGTGCTGTTCCTGTCCGCCGAGATGCGGCACGAAGTGCTGCCCGCGACGCGTGACCGGCTGTCGCTTGCCGGCTGGTTCAGGCGACGGCCAGCCTGAAACAGCTAACCATGAATTGAAAAACTCCGTTTCAACACGGGCATTTGTGGTTCAGGGCGCCAGTCCCTGCGCTCGGGATGCCCGGGATGTTTAAGTCGCGCGCTGTGACCTATACTGCTGGTATGGCCTGCCAATTGCCTTACCGGGCTTATCCGGTTGCCAGGCTAGAGATGCAAGCTCATCCTCGACAAGGAAGGAGGCACAAAATGCCCTTGAATTTCGCCTGGTTCGGACTAGTCGCAAGCATTTTCTTATTGATCATCCTGCTGAATGCGGCAATTTACATTTTCCGAGAATATGAACGTTGCGTGATCTTCACCCTGGGACGCTTTTCCGGCGTCAAAGGGCCGGGACTGGTGCTGCTGGTGCCGGCCATCCAACAGCTGGTCAGGGTAGATCTGCGCACCGTTGTGCTGGAGGTGCCGACACAGGATGTCATCTCGCGCGATAACGTCTCGGTGCGGGTAAACGCAGTGGTTTATTTCCGCGTCACCGATCCCAAAAAAGCCATCGTCGAAGTCGCCAATTTCTTTAACGCAACCAGCCAATTGTCGCAAACCATGCTGCGTTCGGTGCTGGGCAAACATCAGCTGGACGACATGCTGGCCGAACGGGAAAAGCTGAACCTGGCAATTCAACTGGCGCTCGACGCACAGACCGACTCCTGGGGCATCAAGGTTTCCAACGTCGAGATCAAACAGGTCGACCTGACTGAATCGATGATCCGCGCCATCGCCCGCCAGGCCGAAGCGGAACGTGAACGGCGCGCCAAGGTGATCCATGCCGAGGGCGAGCTGCAAGCATCGGAAAAACTGTATCAGGCGGCCGCCGTCCTGGCGCGAGAACCGCAAGCAATCCTGCTGCGCTACCTGGAAACGCTGACCGTGATCGGCGCCGACAAGAACACCACGGTGGTGTTTCCGCTGCCGATGGATTTGCTGTCGACTTTTCTGGGAGATAAAGGAAAAACGCCGTAACCAGGATTGCAGGATTTCCTATGTGATGCGTAACTTGCGTTGCCGCATGCTGAACACCTGTCGTGCCGCAACGCATTTCTTTGCGCCGCCATATAATTGCCTATCCGAAATTCCCCCCCTCCAGGCGCGTCAAGCATGAACCCTATTACGATCAACGCCCTCGCCGCTTTTCCACAGCAACTGGAAGCGCACTACGCCGCCTTTCCCGCCGGCTTCACACACTGGAAACCGGCGTCCTGGGACGGCGTGCCGAGCGAACCCTTCAGCGCCATCGAACAGATCTGCCATGTACGCGATATCGAGATCGATGGTTATCACCTGCGTTTCCAGCGCACTCTGGATGAATGCAATCCGCTGCTGGCGTCGATCGACAGCGACATCCTTGCCGGCGAGCGTAATTACGGCGCCGCCAATCCGGCCGAAGTATTCGCGGCGTTTCGGGCAGCGCGAGCCAAGACGGTCGAATTACTCTCCTGCCTGGATGAAGAGCAGTTCAAGCGCAGCGCCGAGTTCGAAGGTTATGGCCCCTTGACGCTGCGCAGCCTGGCGCACTATCTATGCAGCCACGACCAGCAGCACCTGGCGGGCTTGCAGTGGCTGCTGGGGAAAATAGACGCTGCGCACAGATAGTACGCAGCACGCCGGCATGCTCAGGCTACGGCCAGGATAGCAGCAGCAAAATCCTGCGCGGCCTCCTGCGGCAGATTGTGTCCCGCAATCGGGATCACGCGGCGTTGGTAAGGTCCGCCAAAGAATCTTTCATGCCGCTCCGAGCCGCCGCTCAAACTGACGCCGTCGCCGCCGCCATCCAGCACCACGGTTGGCACGCCGATCCGCGGTTGCGCTGTCAACAGCAACTCAGTGTTCTCATACGCCGGATCGCCTGGCGCCAGCCCAAAACGATGACGATAGGAATGGATCACAACTTCAACGAAATCGGGATTGTCGAAGGCAAGCGCGCTGCGCCGATAAGTCTCTTCATCGAAATCCCAGTTGGGCGACCATAAGCGCCAAAGCAGTTTACAGAACTCATAGCGGTTTTGCTGCAGCCCGGCCCGCCCACGCTCGCCGTGGAAATAATATTGATACCAGTAGCGCCATTCATTTTCCGGCGTCTGTGGTTTCATCGATGCCGGAATATCCTGGATGTTATAACCGCCCGCGGACACCAGGCCGCTCGCCCGTGCCGGCCACAACGCAGCGACAATGCAAACGGCGCGGCCGCCCCAGTCGTAGCCGGCCAACACCGCACTCGGAATCGCCAACGCATCCATCAAGGCCAGCAGATCGTGAGCGAGCGCGGCTTGCTGGCCGGAGCGCGGCGTAGCGGCCGATAAAAACCGGGTCGGTCCGTAGCCGCGCAAATAGGGAGTGATGACGCGGCAGCCGGCTGCCGCCAGCAAACCAGTCACTGCGTCATAAGCATGGATATCGTAGGGAAAGCCATGCAGCAACAAGACCGCGCGGCCAGTCGCGTCGCCATTCTCTTCGTAGCAGACATTCAGAACGCCTGCATCGATCCGCTTTAACATGACCGCACCTCCGATTTATTCTCACTACCAACAGTGCACATTGATAATTAGTCGCTATCTTCTAATCTTTTTATTGATGCTGCAACGCGATGCGTGGGTTAATAAAACGTTACAAAAAGAACGATCGTTCACTTATTTTCACGCGTGGTTTCTTGCATGGCTTGCGACACACCTCCCGTAGCCTTGAATGGCCGATGCAGATATCCCTCTGAATACGAACATTCACACCATCCGATTTTTCGAAGCATGCAGTTTGAATACCGCAGCAGCCGTCATGCCGCAGTTTCCAGTTTCAAGAACTTGCCAGTTCCCGCCCTACTTTGACACAGAACGAACCATCAATAATCAATCATAAATACAGGAGAACGTCGCATGCGCATCTCGTCTCTGTTTACCTTATCCGGAATTGCCCTGACGCTAGGCCTGAGCCTGGCATCTTCCGCCGCCAACGCCGAACTGTGCCGCAGCGCCAGCGCGGCAGAAGCAGCAAGCTATACCACTCCCATGCAGTCGCCCGGGATTGTCTCGCCCATAGACGGAACCTGCTGGATTCCCGCCATGACCATCAGCAGTTTCGACGGTACCAAACTGGCGGCCAATCTATTCCTTCCCAAGCGCAGCAGCACTGACCAGAAATTTCCCGCCATCGTGATGATCGCCAGCTGGGCCGCGCCCGGCCGCGTCGAATATATCGGCCAGCAGCAGCGGCTGGCGCAAGACGGCTATGTCGTGGCGAGCTATACCGCACGCGGCTTCTACCTTTCCGAAGGCCAGGTAGACGTCGCCGCGCCGGAAGACGTGCGCGATGTCTCGTCGGTGCTCGACTGGCTGCAAGCCAATGCCCCTATCGACATCAACAACGTCGCCGCCAGCGGCATTTCCTACGGCGCCGGCCTGTCGCTGATCGCGCTCGGGCAAGACCCGCGCTTCAAGACCGCGGTCGCGCTGTCCGGCTGGGCCGCCTTGGCGGATCAGCTTTACACGGCCGGCTCGCCCAACTTGACCTGGGCCACAGTGCTTGGCCTGGCCGGCAGCGTCACCGGCAGGCCCGCGCCGGAGGTAAATCAAAACATACTGGCCCTGCTCGATCCGAATACCAGCGCCGCCAGGATTGCCGAAATCACGGCCTGGGCCAAACCGCGCTCGCCATCCAGCTATGTGGCCGCCATCAACCAGCGCAACGCGCCTGTATTCATCAGCAAGAATTTCCAGGACGATATGTTCACGCCGAATTCTTCGCTGGCGATGTTCGCCGCGTTCACCGGGCCTAAGAAGATGCTGCTCAACGCCGGCATTCATGCCTCTGCGGAATTGACCGGTGCTCTGCTGGGCGCACCCAACTATCCTTACGATCAGGCCCATCGCTGGTTCAACCGCTGGCTGAAGGGAGAAAAAAACGGCATCGATACCGAGCCCCAGGTGTCCATGCAAATCAAGTTCAGCGACCGCCGCGAATCGTTTTCCACCTGGCCCGCGCCTGAGCTCAGCAGCAAGACTTATTACCTGGCTCCGCGCGGCGCGATCCGCTTCGATCTCAGCTGCTTCTGCGGCAAAGGCGACAAAGGAACCATCGCCGCCACGCCGAACCAAAACACCGATGCCGACCTGATCCAGAACCTGTTCGACACCACCGCCAGCAGCGGCCTGATTCCTATCCTCTCCACTCTGGGCGAAACGCTCAACGTGCCGGTGATTAATTCGCTGTTGACGGTCAGCCTGGCCGCCGGCGTGCGCTATGAAGCGCCGGCGCTCGCCGCCACGCAAAAAATCAGGGGCGTTCCGAGACTGAATTTGCGCGTCACGCCTTCGCAAGCGCGCGCCCAAGTGGTGGCCTATCTGTATGACGTGGATGCGATCGGCACCGGCGTCTTGATTACCCACGGCGCGACTACCCTGCATTGGGCCACGCCAGGCCAGACCGTCGATTTCCCGATCGAATTCTCGGCCACGGCGTATGACGTGCCGGCCGGCCATCATATCGGCGTAGTGCTGGATACCGCCGACAGCCTGTATGCCTCTCCGGTGAATCCGGGCGAACGCTTCGGCGTGCGCTTTGAATTCAATCCGAGCCGGCAATCGACCCTGGTTTTACCGACGCCGTAGCCGCCAGCGTCACCTTTTAGCGCAGATTCAGCTTGCGATACACGGTATTGCGGGAAACCCCTAATGCCTTGGCGGTGGCGGAGACATTGCCGCCGCTGGCCTCAAAGGCTTTCTTGACTGCTGCCAGCGCCAGGTCCTCCAGACTGCCGACGCCGCCATTCGCTGCCGCTGCTGCCGAAACAATAGCGCTTGCCGGCGGCGGCTGTTCTGGCTGCACATCCTCCAGAAAATCGTCGGGCAAATGTTCCAGCCTGATTATCCGGTCGTCGCCGGCCATGACTACCGCGGTCCTCAGCAAATTGCTCAACTGGCGGAAATTTCCTGGCCAGCTGTGCCTGCGGAACAAGGCCATGATGTCGGGTGCAACCCTACAGCAACCCTTGCCATTTCCGGCTTCCGCCAATAATCTTTCGACGATGACGTCGAGATCGCCGCGCTCGCGCAAGGCCGGCAGCTTTATCACCAGGCCATTCAAACGATAGTAAAGATCTTCACGAAACGAATTGGCCGCAATCAATTCGCGCAGATTGCGGTTGGTGGCGCAAATCACGGCGAGATCGACCGGGATCGATTTGATGCTGCCCAGCGGTGTCACCACTCTTTCCTGCAACACCCGCAGCAAGCGCGCTTGCAGGCCGAGCGGCATGTCGCCGATTTCGTCCAGAAACAGCGTGCCGCCGTTGGCTTGCAGAAGCTTGCCCTGGCCACCCTTTTTCCTGGCGCCGGTAAATGCGCCCTCCTCATAACCGAACAGCTCCGACTCGATCAGCGTTTCCGGAATCGAGGCGCAGTTGACGGCGACGAAAGCACTGTTTTTCCGAGGCGAATCGTTGTGCACCGCCTGCGCCAGCAATTCTTTGCCGGTGCCGGTTTCGCCGGTAATCAAAATCGGGATGTCGCGCCCTATCACTTTGTCGAGCTTGCCGATCAGGGCGGCCATGTGCGGATCGCCGGTATTCAGATAACGCAGGCTGGACAGGCGCCGCGCCGTCATCCTCGGCGCTGCTGTCGCGGTTGCTGCGGTTTCGGCTGCCGCAGGCAATTCGCTGCAGTGCTGAAAAACGCTGTTCGACAGCCGCAGTTCGGCGCGGGCATATACCTTTACTCCGCTATGCAGGCAAAGATTGAGCAAGCCCGGCGCGGCGCTCCGATAGTGATCGAACAAGGACGACAACGGCAAGCCAAACAGCGAGCTGAAGGTATGCGATTGCAGTGCCGTCTGCGGCAGCCCCAACTGGAACAAGGCGCTGCGGTTAGCCGACAGGAAACGGCCGCCGGGCGTGAAGCAGGCGATGCCCTCCACCAAGGTACCGATGAACTCGGGCCGGCTATGAAAATGCAGAGTGACGGCATTTTCAAAGGCCGCGGTAAACAATTGGTTTTCAATCATCTGCGCCGACATCCGCACCAGCGCCATGGTGTGCTTGTGATAGCTGCCACGATCGCCGCTGACATCCAGCACGCCCAGGATATTGCCCTGATAATCGAAAATCGGCGCTGCCGAACAAGTCAGGAAATGATTGGCCGAAAGATAATGGGCATCGGCATGCACCGTGGTCGGCGCCCGCTCCGCAATCGCGGTGCCGATCGCGTTGGTGCCCTTGCTTTGCTCCGACCAGGTAACCCCCGGATTCAACGCCACGCGGTTAGCCTTGACCAGGAAATCGTCGTCGCCCAGCGCATGTACGATCACGCCGTTGGCATCGGTCAGAATCACCATGTTATGGGTGTCGACGATCTGCTCGTACAGGGTTTCCATGACCGGCAAGGCATGCGTATGCAAGGCCCGGTTCTGTTCCAGCAACATGGACAAGGCGCTACGATCGAGCGGCAGGATATCCGGCTTGTCGTTTTTGCCCAGGCCATATGCGGTCGATCTTTGATGCGATTTTTCGATCACCGCGGGATCGCAGGAAAATTGATCCGTCGATCTGTTGCACGAGATGTCGCTCATCTTGTCTCCTTCAGGCGGGTTGCGTGAAGCTCTCTTCGTGGACGCTGGAGCGCCTCTCAACGATTTGACCTCCGCCAGTCTACCGTTGAAACGCCATCGATGTCACTGCTCTGACGGCAGCGCCCATGTTAGGTTCACCGCCTTTGGTGTATCCTGCCGGAATGAACAGCGAAACCGACATCCAACTCAGTGGGCCATTCAGCGTTACCGACGCCGCTGGCCGTAGTCATAACATAAAAGCAATCCGCATCTTCGACGAAGGTTACGGAATCATCGACGTCTATGTCGATTTTGCCGCGGCAGTCGGCAAAGAACGGCTGTATGAAGATCAGGTGCTGATTGCCCAAATCCTGAGCCAGCTGCGCCGGATCGGCTATGTCGGGCCGGATTTCGGCCACGGCGACCTTGGTTTGCAAGATGACAAGCTGATCGTGCTGGAAGCGCCGGAAGAATTCAATGTATTCGCGGCAAGCAAGGGCTGGAAGAACCTAGCCGAGGAATTTGCCGACGAACACGATGCAGACACCGATGCCGACAGTGACGTCGATGACAGCCGCGGGCAAGCAGCATCAAGCACAAAACTCGATGCCCTCAAGAACAAATTCAAAGCGTAGTTTTGCATAAGACCGATATGCTTACCAATGTCGCGCAGCTAGAGGAAATTTACGGAAAACCGCATGAGCGATCATTGTGGAAAGAAATAGATTTCCTGAATGAAGACTACCAGGCCTTTGTTAAAGCCTCGCCCTTTGTGGTGTTCGCCTCCGGCGGCCCAGGAGGCATGGATTGCTCTCCCAAGGGCGATACTCCGGGATTCGTCAAGATTCTGGATGAACGCACACTAGCGATTCCCGATCGTCCGGGCAACAATCGTATCGACACCCTGCGCAACATCATTGCGGATCCGCGCATCGCCCTGCTGTTCATCGTCCCTGGCGTCGACGAAACCTTGCGCGTCAACGGCCGCGCCGAAATTTCAGCGGAACCGGCTTTGCTTGAACAATTCGCGATGAATGGCAAACTGCCGCGCACGGTCATCATCGTCAAGGTAGAAGCGACTTACTTCCATTGTTCAAAAGCGCTGGTGCGCTCGAAATTGTGGGACCCCGCCCAACAAATTGAACGCAGCAGTTTTCCGAGTCCCGGCGCCATATTGAAGCGTCTTAGCAGTGGCGGCGGCTTTGACGCTGACACCTACGACCGCGACTTGCCAGAACGGGTTAAAGCAATGCTCTATTGATACGATTGCAAAGCCGCTCGCTCCAGTCGTCAATTAACTCTGGCCGTCAACCAAGCTCTGCGATATTTTCCAATGCGCCCAGCACCTCCGGAAAATCGGCAGTAATCATCGGCCCGAATTCTGCTGCGGCCGGTCCGCTGATTTCCGTGCTGTGTTCGTTCGCCAGATGTGCCTGGTTAACCTGGTACGGGAACGAAAGCGATCAGCTGCAGTTCGACCAGATAGCCATGGTGCAAAGCCGGCACCGGCACTACGGCGCGCGCCGGTTTGTGCGAGCCTAGATAGCTGGCGTAAATCTCGTTGAACAAGCCCCAGTTTTCGACGCCAACCAGATACGCCGTAGCCTGCACCACATCGCCATAACTACAGCCCGCAGCGCGCAAGACCTCCTGGCATTGGCGGAACACCGCATCGCACTGCTGCCGGAAATCATGCTTGATCGGGTCGATGGCGCTCGATGCCGGCAACATGCCTGACAAAAAGACAAAACCGCTTTGTTCGACCGCCTGAGAATAGTGACCGAGCGGCGCCGGCACGGCTGGGGTATGTATGATTTTCATAGTAGCTTTGCTTTGTAAGCGTGCATGGGATCAGACGAATTTATAGCAAAATCCGGAGAGCAGCTTCTACCAGCCGCGAAACCGCTCCCATATCTCAACGATATCCGAAGAATTCCGATTGACGACGTGGTAACGGGAATGCTGAGCGCCGGTTGCGCAAGCATGGTTCGGCAAGATGCGCAGCATGGTGCCGATGGGCAGCGCCGGCGTTTGCGCAGGATCGCCGAAGCGATGCGCGATCACGCCATGTTCCTGGTTGGCGTCGACCACCAGCATATCCGGCAGCAGTTCGCCATCCAGACCGCAGATCAGGCCATAGCCCTGGTCCACCGCTTGTTTGCTGGTTCCGCGGTCGCGCGACATGGCCATCCAGCCGGCATCGGTGATGATCCAGCCCTTTTCTTTTTGGTGGCCGATAACCGTGGTGAGCACCGATAGCGCAATGTCTTGCTGGCGGCAGACGCCGAGACCGGCCATGACCAGGTCGCCAAACACAAAAACACCTGCGCGTACTTCGCTGACGCCATCCAGATTATCGGCAAACATGGCGGTTGGCGTCGAGCCGATACTGACCGTGGGGCAGGCAATCCCAGCCGCCCGCAAGCGGTCCGCGCAGCCAACCGCAGCATCGCGCTCTTGCTGCGCCATCTGCCGGATGGCAGGTATCGAGCGGCAGTTATAAGAGTTGCCGGCATGCGTGACGACGCCGGCCAGATACTGCCCGCCGGCGACCAGGCAACGCCCGATGTCGAGCAGCTGCGGCGAGTCGGGAACGACGCCCGAGCGATGGCCGTCGGAGTCGATTTCGATCATCACGTCGAAGCGCGTATTTTCCTGCCTGGCCTTGCCGCACAATGCCTGAGCCATCTCCAGGCTATCCAGAATGACCGTCAGCTTTACCCCTTGCCGCCGCAGCCTGATCACATGATCGAACTTGCCGGGAACAATGCCGACCGCGTACAGAATATCCGTGAAGCCGCTGGCGGAAAAATATTCCGCCTCCTTGAGCGTCGACACTGTAATCGGCCCGCTGGCTTGCCCGAGCGTGGAGCGGGTAACCTGGATCGACTTGCTGGTCTTGACGTGCGGCCTGAAAGCCACATCGAAGCGGGCCAGGCTGGCGCGCATGCGGTCGACATTCTGCGCCATGCGATTCTGATCGAGGACCAGCGCCGGCGTTTCAAGATCGCTTAAACTGTGCGCCGTATTTTTTGAAGAATCATCCATAGGATTTCCTAGATTTATTCAGCTTCGACAAATGCAAGCAGATCTGCGATCCGGGCCGACTCGGCCAATGGCGCCGGCGCACCGGCCGGCGCCGCCAAGCCGATGCGGTTGTGCCAGAAAGTATCGAGGCCGACTTGCGCGGTGCCGAACATATCGTAAGCAGAGCCAGCGACAAACAGCACGCGCTCTGCCGGCAAGCCCAATTTTTGCAATGCCAGTTGATACGGCCGCGGATCCGGCTTGTAAAAGCCGGCATGCTCCGAAGTCACGATCACATCAAATTCCACGCCCACCCGGGCGGCGGCCAACTGCCCAAGTCTGGCTGAACAATTGGTCACCACGCCAAGCCGATAATTCTGTTTCAAACGCGTCAGCGTCGCCGCAACATCCGGCCACGGCGCCAGGCTAGACCAATTCCGGTCCAGCTGTTGCGCCAGTTGCGGCGCCAGTCCGACGTTCTGCGCTGCTTGCGCTACCAGCTCCTCGTAGGGCCGATAAGCGCCGCAGCCATACGTCAGCCGCAGATATTCTGCACGCCAGGCTCGCCCGGCTTGTTCCGAGCCGGCGGTATGGTTCCAGACCGACCAGGAATCCAGCAGCGCGGTAAGCAGATCGAACAAGATTGCCTCATATCTTTGCGCCATGTCAGCCTCGATGCAGTTGATGTCGGTGAATTATCGATCGTATTGGCAAGACTGTGGTTAAATGACGCGCATAGCTAACTTAAGTTTTACTTAATGATGATTCCAGTCGACGACATTCGTTTTTTCATGATTGTGGTAAAGGCCGGCAGCCTTGCCGCGGCCGCGCGCGAAATCAACGTTACCGCATCGGCCGTGACGCAACGCCTGCAACAGATCGAAGCAAGGTTGGGGCTGCGCCTTATCGATCGCTCAACGCGCAATATGCGCCTCACCGATGAGGGCGAATTACTGGCGGAAGAAGGCGCGGCGATTTGCGACAGCAATGATCTTTTGTTTGAAAAACTGAAGGCGCGGCAAGGAGTTGTAGCGGGACATCTGCGGATAAACGCCCCGTTTGGCTTTGGCCGGCGCTATCTGACGCCGCTAGTGGCGCAATTCCAGAGCGATCATCCTGACATCAAGGTCTCGCTGACCCTGCTCGACAGCATCAGCGTCAGCGCGGCGCATAAGGCCGATATCACATTTCACATCGGCGCCCTGGCCGACTCCAGCCTGGTGCGCTACCAGATTGGCGCAAATGCAAGAATCCTATGCGCGGCGCCCGCCTATATCCGGCGCATGGGAGCGCCGGCAGATCCGCAATCGCTGGCCGGACATCGGTGCCTGGTATTGCGCGAGAACGATGAAGATGTGAGCCTCTGGAAATTTTCAAAAGGACCGCTCCATCGCAGCGTCCGGGTGGATCCCATCCTGAGTTCCAACGACGGCGAAGTGATTCATCAATGGGCCCTCCTTGGAAAAGGCATCATGATCCGCTCCGAATGGGACGTCGCTGAAAATATCCGGCGCGGCAAATTAGTCACGCTCCTCCCGCAATGGAACGTAGCGCCGGCCGACGTCATCGCGCTGGTTCCGCAGCGCAGGGGCATGTCCGCGCGAGTAAAGAAATTCATCGAATACGTGACCCAGCAGTTCGGGCCGGTGCCGCCATGGCGGATCAAGAGCGACAGCAAGGACGCGCTTGGCAGCTAACCGAACTGCTTCTGAATCGGGCCAAGAACGCAGCACAATGAACGCGGAGAAATGTGGCAAAAAAACCAATTTTTATTCCAAAAGAAATTGAAAAATGGTTAAAATGACAAATTTTCTAGGGGAGGAATAAAAGCTATGTATAACAATCGATTACTTCGCATCTTGCCGGCATGCCTGACCGGCGCCGTTTTGCTGAGCGCGTGTTCTAGCATGGACATGGGCAACGCCGGAGCAAAAACCGTAGCAACCGGCTCGGCCGGCGGCGCCAACGCCGAAAATGCCAATGCTTCGCTTGAGCACTGCGACCGTTCGCTCGGCACCATCGCGATCATCGAAGATACCAGCGCCCCTTGGTATGGCATCCTCACCGGCCAGTACAAACTCGGCTCGACGGTACCGGTACTTAAATTGCTGGTGCAGCAATCGAACTGCTTCGTCGTGGTCGAACGCGGCCGCGGCATGACAGCAATGATGGGTGAGCGGGCCCTGCAACAATCCGGGGAGTTGCGCAACAACTCGAATTTCGGCAAGGGCAAGATGGTCTCGGCCGACTATGGCCTCAATCCATCGATTACATTCAGCAACAATAACGCCGGTGGCGCTGGCGCCAGTGTCGCCGGTTTGTTGGGCGGTCTCGGCGGCGTGGTTGCCGGGCTGGCCGGCAACGTCAACAGTAAGGAAGCGAGCACTCTTCTGAACCTGGTCGACAACCGTTCCGGGGTGCAAATCGCCGCAGCCGAAGGCAGCGCCAAGAGCATGGATTTTGGCGCGCTAGGACAGTTGTTCGGCTCGCGTGCGGCAGGCAGCATGGGTGGTTACTCAAACACGGCAGAAGGCAAGGTGATCGTCGCTGCGTTCACCGATTCGTACAACAGCATCGTGCGCGCGGTGAAGAACTATCGTCAGCAGACGGTGGCGGGCGGATTGGGCACCGGCGGCCAGCTTTCGGTTCAGGGCGACAGCGATGCAGCACCGGCTTCAAGCAAGAAGAAAACTAAGAATCGTCAGCCTACCCAGTAAGCTCTTCCGCCCAGCGATGTGCCTGAGCCGGCACACGGGCACTTTGCGTACGCACTGAGCAAAGCCGGAAGTTCTGGATCGATCCTTCCGGCTGTTGCGTACTCACGGAATATTGCAGCTAAGCGATGTTACCAATGGCAATGAAACTGAAATTTCTGTCGGTATACCTGCCCCCGCCGTCACCTGTTTGCACGGTAGCACCGCCGCCTGACAAGGAAGGAAAGATCACATTATCCAAGGTGCTTTCCCCGCTGCCATATCCCCATTGGGCGCCAGTAATCGCAGGATTGTTAGTGAACTGGTTTTTGAACAAAATCGAATAATTGCCGGTGCTCTCGCGCTTCACGCTGAAGCCGCCTGAACCACTGACTATCGTTCCGTCTTTTTCGATACTGCCCCATAGCGTAAGTTGAGTCATAGTCATTTCTCCTTCATCTGAATAGGTTTGAGGGTAAAAATTGACGCACTGACATCGATCAAAATTTGACTGCTTGAATGCTTAAGCGGCAAACACGGTTTGTGTATTCGAGTCAGCAAATTGAGGCTACTCCCAAATGTTTCCCCCCACACCTGTCAAAATACGCAGTGCTCTGGACATGATTTGGGCGTCTTTTATCGGGACTACGCTACCTAGGTTCACGCTGAAGATGTTGGCCGGGAAATGATCAGAATTGAGGTGCAGATAAACGAAAATATCCCAGAACTGCCTCTGAGAATTTCGAAATCTGCTCAAACTATTGATTTAAAACAGGAATTTTGGTGGGAAGTACAAGTTTCGAACTTGTGACCTATCGCGTGTGAGGCGATCGCTCTACCCCTGAGCTAACCTCCCGGAGAGGCCACCATTATGGCATGAAATTCCCGATAAATAAAGCAGGCGCTGAGACGATATAGCACGCCATCGTCCAGCCCCTGCATCCCCGGCTTACTGGCGCTTGGCTTCCAGCACGCCCTTTACTTCGCGGATCACGGTCAGCGCCTTTTGCAGCTGGGCGGTGGAAGCGATTTCCGCGGTGAACGCCATGCGTGCATGCGCTTTGGCGCTTTGGGTGCTGACGCCGATGACGTTGATTTTTTCACGCAGGAATACTTCCGAGATATCCCGCAGCAAGCCCTGACGGTCGCTGGCCAGCACGAAAATATCTACCGGGTAAACGGTTTCCGCTTCCGGCGCCCCCCAGGTGGTCTGGATCACGCGCTCTGGCGCCTTGATACGCATCTCGGCGAAATTCTTGCAGTTCTCGCGATGGATGGAGACGCCTTTGCCGCGCGTGATGAAGCCGACTACCGGATCCGGCGGCGCCGGTTTGCAGCACTTGGCCAGTTGCGTCATCAAGCCGTCGGTGCCCACCACCAGCACTCCTGACCTGCCGCCATGCGCCACGCTTGAGGCGCGGCTCTTGCGGGTGATCGCCGCCTCTTCCAGCTCGCTGCTGTGTTCGACCTGCTTGACGCCATGATCATCGTGCAAGGCTTGCTCGACGTGGCGCAGGCTGAACTCGTCCTTGCCCAGCGCCAGCAACAGATCTTCCAGCTTGGCGAACTCAAGCTTGCGCGCCAGCTCTTCCAGATTGACCGCGGTCTTGCCTTCGCGTTGCAAGGTCTTGTCCAGCAAGCTGCGGCCGGTCGCCAGCGTCTCTTGCTGTTCGATCGCATTGAACCAGGCGCGCACCTTGGAGCGGGTGCGAGCGCTGGCGGCGTATCCCGGCGTCAGCCAGTCGCGCGAGGGGCCGGCGCCGCCGGGAACGTTTTTGGCGGTGATGATTTCTACCGTCTGGCCATTCTTCAGCGGCGTATTCAACGGCACCATGACGCCATCCACCCGCGCACCGCGGCAGCGATGGCCGACGTCGGTATGCAGGTAGTAAGCAAAATCGATAGGCGTGGCGCCGCTTGGCAGCTCGATCACGCGTGCTTGCGGCGTCAGTACATAGATGTGGTCGTTGAGCGTGGCTTGCTTGAGTTTTTCCAGCCATTCGCGACGGCTGTCCTCATGCTCGACAACCGCATCCACCACTTCGCTTTTCCAGGCCAGCAGCTGCCGCAGCCAGGCGATTTTTTCGTCGTATTTCTGCGCCGAGAAATTGGAGCCGCCGGCTTCCTTGTAGCGCCAATGGGCAGCCACCCCGTATTCGGCGAAATGATGCATTTCGTTGGTGCGGATCTGCACTTCCAACGCCCGGTCATCGTCGGCCAATACCACCGTATGCAAGGACTGGTAACCGTTTTGCTTGGGACGTGAAATATAGTCGTCGAATTCTTTCGGAATCGGCACCCAGATGTTGTGGACGATGCCGAGCACCGTATAACAAGTCTTGACGTCGTCGACAATCACGCGGAAAGCGCGGACGTCATACAGCTCGGAAAAATCGAGCTCCTTGCCTTGCATCTTGTTCCAGATGCTATAGATGTGTTTCGGCCGGCCCGAGACTTCGGCCTTGATGTCGGCCGCCGCCAGCTCGCTGCGCAAACGGGTGATGGCGGCGTCGACAAAACCTTCGCGTTCGATGCGCCGCTCTTCCAGCATTTTGGCAATGCGTTTGTAAGTGACCGGATCGATAAAGCGGAACGACAGATCTTCCAGCTCCCATTTGAGCTGCCAGATTCCGAGCCGGTTGGCCAGCGGTGCGTACAGGTCGAGCGTCTCGCGCGCATATTGGCTGGTGCGCGCATTTTCCATCTTGTGTTCGGCAAAATAGCGCAGTGTAGTCACCCGCGAAGCCAGCCGCACCAGCACCACGCGCATGTCGGTCGCCATCGCCAGCAACATCTTGCGCAAGGTTTCCACCTGGCTGGCAGCCTGCTGCGCGGCATTTTTTCCGCGCATGACTTCTTGCGGCAAACCGAAGGTAAAACCGTGCAGGCGCATCAACTGCCGGATGCCGCCGACCAGGTCCGAGATTTCCTTGCCGAACCGTTGCTCGATCGTGTCGGCATAACTGGCGTCCTGCAAAGGCAGTTCGAACAGCAGGGCCGCGATCCGGGTTTCGACGTCGGTATCGAGCAAGGCCAGTACGCTCGCCACTCCTTGCGAAAAGTCGAGCGTGTTCTGGCCGGTAGCGATGAAATTATCGGCATACAGCGGCTCGACGAAAGCCAGTGCATCGAGTACCCGCGCGCTATCCTCGGCACTCAGGCCGGCAGTGCATAACTGAGTTTGCGTAGCGCGTTGTGTTGCAGTGAGCGAAACCATGCTGACATCTTTATTTTTGTGCTGCGACCACGATAATTTCTATCAGGATTTCCGGACGCGCCAGCTTGGCTTCCACCGTTGCCCGCGGCGGCGCATTGCCGGCCGAAACCCAGCCATCCCACACCGCGTTCATGCCATCGAAATCCTTGACGTCGGCCAGGTAGATCTGGCAAGACAGAATGTTGTGCTTGTCGCTGCCGGCTTCGGCCAGCAGACGGTCGATATGCGCGAGCGATTCGCGGGTCTGGCCTTCAATGTTCTGGGTAGTGTCTTCGGCCAGCTGGCCGGCCAGGTAAACGGTACCGTTATGGATGGCGACTTCCGAAAGTCTCTTGCCGACATGCAGGCGCTGGATAGCCATAATTCATCTCCTCCTCAGTTAAACAACAACTTAATAAACACAATAACAAATCAGCCGATCAGGAAATCGGTGACAATTTCTATCTGGTCAATATGCAAAAAGGTTGGCGCATGGCCGACGCCGGCCAGCTCAACCAGCTTGGCTTTTGGCCCGCTTTCCGCCATGACCCGGGCCGTCTCGGCCGACAACAGATCGGACTCGGCGCCGCGCACCAGCAAGGTCGGACAGGTAATCGCCTGATACGCTTTCCACAGCAGCATTTCCGACAGCTTGAAGGCGTCAGCACTGGTCGAGATGAAAGGCTGGGCCAGCTTCAAATCGTAGTGGCGGATCCATTGGCCGTCCGCATTCTGACGCAATACATCAGTAGCCAGTTTATGCCACTCGGCATCGGTGTGCGGGCCGAACGAGGCCGAGATGGCGCGAATATAGGCCGCGGCTTCGTCAAACGTGGCAAAGCGCATGTCAGCGCCGATATAGGCGCCGATGCGTCCCATCGCCTCCGGATTCAAGCTGGGGCCGACATCGTTCAATACCAGCTTGCGCAGCGGATTCTCCGGCAGCGAGGCCAGCCCGATACCGATCAGGCCGCCCATCGAAGTGCCGACCAGATCTACCGTTTCAGCATTGAGCCGCGCCAGCAAAGTGACGATGTCGTTCAGATACTGCGGCAGTACATAATATTGCGGATCGCGCAACCAGTCGGAACGTCCGCGGCCGACCACATCCGGGCAAATCACGCGGTAGGTATCGCATAGCGTGCGCGCCAGCTGGTCGAAATCGTCGGAAACCCGGGTCACGCCATGCAGACATAACAACACATTGGGATTATGCGGATCGCCCCATTCCTGGTAAGCCATTTTATGCAAACCGGCAGGCGAAATACACTGGACAGTCTTGTGCGTGGCGATGGTCATTACGATCCCGTTTCAGTTTCAATAAGGGCTTGATGGATGGCGGCAAGCAAAACGGCAGTCGAATCAGGCTATTTGCTTTGCGGATATGCAACATCTTATCGCATATGCCGCCACCCTTGCACGTTAGCGTAAACAGAACGGCCTAAAAAACAGCGGCCGGCTAGTCAAGGCCGCTTTTCAAACGAATTCCGGCGGCAAAAAAAACGGCGTCCGACACAAAGTGTCAAACGCCGCTTTCCTTACTGCTGGTTTTCGTGCAATGCGTCAGTGCAACGCACTCAGATCCAATGGCGCGCCGGTTTGCTCGATGATGTCTTGCTGGCTGACGCCCGGCGCCAGTTCGATCACCTTCAAGCCTTGCGGCGTCACATCCAGCACGCCAAGATCGGTGATGATGCGATTGACGACGCCGACGCCGGTCAGCGGCAAGTTGCAGGCATCGAGAATCTTGTGCGAGGTCGAACCATCCTTGGCCTTGGCGACGTGTTCCATCAACACCACTACCCTGCCGACGCCAGCCACCAAGTCCATCGCGCCGCCCATGCCCTTGACCATCTTGCCGGGAATCATCCAGTTCGCCAGGTCGCCGTTTTTTGAAACCTGCATCGCGCCGAGTATGGCGATGTTGATTTTGCCGCCGCGTATCATGGCGAACGAATCCGCCGAACTGAAGTACGACGATCCCGGCAGCGATGTCACAGTCTGCTTGCCGGCGTTGATCAGGTCGGCGTCGACCGCATCTTCGGTCGGGAACGGTCCTATGCCCAGCAAGCCGTTCTCCGATTGCAGCCAGACTTCGATCTCCTTCGGTACATGGTTCGCCACCAGCGTCGGCAAGCCGATCCCCAGGTTGACGTAAAACCCGTCTTGCAATTCCTTTGCCGCCCGCGCGGCCATTTCCTCACGTGTCCATGCCATTTTGCTCTCCTGTTCTACGTGTTCTGGGTTATGCCGTACGGACAGTGCGCTGTTCGATCCGCTTTTCCGGCGTCGCATTGACCACGATGCGATGGACAAATATGCCGGGCGTATGCACCTGGTCCGGATCGATCTCGCCGACCTCGACCAGATGCTCGACTTCCACCACGGTGATTTTTCCTGCCATGGCAACGTTTGGATTGAAGTTGCGGGCAGTCTTGTTGAATACCAGGTTGCCGCTGCGATCCGCCTTGTACGCTTTAACCAGGGCAACATCGGCCACCAGCGAACGCTCCATCACATACTTGGCGCCGTCGAACTCGCGGATTTCCTTGCCTTCGGCAACCAGGGTGCCGACGCCGGTTTTAGTGAAAAATGCAGGGATGCCAGCGCCGCCGGCGCGCAATTTTTCCGCCAGCGTCCCTTGCGGCGTGAACTCAAGCTCCAGTTCGCCGGCCAGGTATTGACGTTCGAATTCTTTGTTCTCGCCGACGTAAGAGGCGATCATTTTTTTGATCTGACGGGTCGCCAGCAATTGCCCCAGACCAAAACCGTCAACCCCCGCGTTATTCGAAATCGCGGTCAGATTCTGCACTCCCGAATCGCGCAACGCCAGGATCAGCGCTTCAGGAATGCCGCACAATCCGAAACCGCCTACGGCGATGGTCTGGCCATCTTTGACTACGCCAGCTAACGCGCTTGCCGCGTCAGGATAAACTTTGTTCATACCTGTACCTCCTGTTTATGTAAACTCTGACTATTATTGGTTTGCGTACAGTCTGTTAGCATATGACGAAGCGATGCTTCCAACAATACCGTAAAAATACGAAATCAACACCTGACCGATCTATCCAGTGCCCTTGCCTAACTCTACTGTCGACTACGCTTCTATCTTTGCCCACGCGCCGATCGGCATGTGCGTCTCCGAACGCCGCATCATGCAGGTGTGCAACCTGGCGCTGGCGCGGATGTTCGCTTACCAGCCGGGCGAGTTGAACGGCCAGTCATTCCAGATACTGTACCCGACCCAGGACGAGTTCGAGCGCACCGGCGCGCGCATCGTGCCGATCATGAATGCCAAAGGCGTTTATTCCGACGAAAGAATCATGCGGCGCGCCAACGGCGAGCTGTTCTGGTGCCATGTCACCGGCCACGCCCTGGTGCCGGAAGACACCCACGCCGCGGGCATCTGGACCTTTGAAGATCTGAGTGAAAAGCGCAGGGCTTCGGCTACGCTCTCGCCGCGCGAGCGGGAAATTGCGGCGCTGCTGGTCGAAGGCAAAACCAGCAAGCTGATCGGCAAGCAAATCGGCCTCAGCCCGCGCACGGTGGAGATGCACAGGGCCAATCTGATGAAGAAGTTCACCGCATCGACCTCCAGCGAACTGGTGCATCGCCTGCTGGGCATTGCCCAAAGCGAAGGCGTTTAGGACGCGGGCACGGGATTGCTCAACAACTGGCGCAGGTCGTCCGGCAGCGGCATCGATTTTTCCAGGTCAAAATCTACCCAGACGATCTTCGCCGTCCCTTCGGCAAACACCGCGTCCGGCATGTCTGCACGGCGGATCTCATAGCTGGCTTCGAAACTGGAGCGGCCAATCGCACCGATGTAGGATTTGACTTCGACGTCACAGGGGTATTTCAACTGACGTAAAAAACTGCATTGCGCATTGACCAGCACCGGCCCGTGGCGTGCATCAAAGTCGCAGCCTATCTGTTGCAGCCACTCGATGCGCGCCTGCTCCATATAACGGAAATACACGGTGTTGTTGACATGGCCGAGCGCATCCATATCGCCCCAGCGCATGGCAATCCGTGTGGTATGAACGTGTTTTTTGTTTTCCATTGCTCTAACTTTCCTGAATACTGTAATTTAGTGTCCGACAAGCGAGGAACACCACTAACCACCGACGAAACCGAGGGCCTGCTGACCTTCAATTTGGGAGTGCGAACGCGCGGCAGGCGTTGCATGCCTAGGCGCAGCGACGCGACGTGGCGGTGCCACGGCAAGAAGCTGCAACAACGGCAAGCGACGCCTGCAGCCGTTCCCGGAGGGTTCCAACTAAAACGTGCGCTGGCCGCGTTGCATGGCTTGCTGGGGCACCAGCCCCAGCTACGCCACGCCCTTGCAGGGCGCATACCCGCCTGCATGCGGGTATCGTTACGCAGGCGTGCAGCAGTGCTGCACGAATTCCCTGCGACACCCTTGCCACCACACGTTTTGGTTGGAACGCATCTCCCAAATTGAAGGTCAGCAGGCCCTAGCATTCTGCCGCAAAATCCCCGACAATTAGCACATCCGTTCGAAAATTAATTATAGGTAAAGAGACAATGACTCCAACCCAAGGGCAGAACCAGCAGAACCTCCTGGAACAATACGGTCCACGCGAGGCCATGGAATATGACGTGGTGGTGGTCGGCGGCGGGCCGGCCGGCCTGGCGGCGGCGATCCGGCTGAAACAGCAGGCCACCGAACAAGGCCGTGAAGTGTCGGTCTGCGTGCTGGAAAAAGGCAGCGAAATCGGCGCCCATATCCTGTCCGGCGCGGTGATGGACCCGCAGGCGCTGACCGAGTTGCTGCCCAACTGGAAAGAACTGGGCGCACCGCTGACGACCGAAGTCAGCGAAGACCGCTTCCTGTTCCTGACCGAGAAAAAAGCTTACAAGACGCCTAACTGGCTGCTGCCGGCCTGCTTCCAGAATCATGGCAATTACGTCATCTCGCTGGCGAACGTGGTGCGCTGGCTAGGCCAGCAGGCGGAACTGCTGGGGGTCGAGATTTTCCCTGGTTTCCCGGCCGCCGAAGTGCTGTATAACGACGACGGTTCGGTCAAGGGCGTCGCCACCGGCAATATGGGCGTGGACCGCCATGGCCAGCCGACCGACGCCTTCCAGCTGGGCATGGAGCTGCACGCCAAATACACTCTGTTTGCCGAAGGCGCACGCGGCCATCTGGGCAAGCAGCTGATGGAAAAATTTGACTTGAACAAGGGTAAAGATCCGCAAACCTACGCTATCGGCATCAAGGAACTGTGGGAAATCGATCCCAAGCTGCATCAGCCGGGGCTGGTGGTGCATACCGCAGGCTGGCCGCTGGATACCCAAACCTATGGCGGCTCTTTCCTGTATCACCTGGAAAATAACCAGGTCGCAGTCGGCTACGTAGTTGGCCTGGCTTACGAGAACCCCTATCTGTCGCCCTACGAAGAATTCCAGCGTTACAAAACCCATCCCGCAATCAGCAAATTTTTCCAAGACGGCAAGCGCATTTCCTACGGCGCCCGCGCGATTACCGCCGGCGGCCTGCAATCGCTGCCTAAGCTGACCTTCCCAGGCGGCGCGCTAATCGGCTGCGACGCCGGCTTCCTCAACGCCAGCCGCATCAAGGGCAGCCACGCCGCCATCAAGACCGGCATGCTGGCCGCCAACGCCGCATTTGAAGCCTTGGGCGCCAACCGTCAGTTTGACGAGCTGACCGCTTATAGCGAGGCTTTCGAACAGTCCTGGCTGCACCAGGAATTGCACAAGGCGCGCAACTTCAAGCCATGGATGAGCAAAGGTTTGTATCTTGGTACTTTAATGGTCGGCATCGATCAGGTGGTGTTCGGCGGTAAAGCGCCATGGACTTTGCATCATACCCATGCCGACCATGAATGCCTGAAGCCGGCGGCCAACTATGCGCCGATCAAGTATCCGAAACCGGACGGCAAGCTGACCTTCGACCGCCTGTCGTCGGTATTCATCTCCAACACCAATCACGCCGAAGACCAGCCGGTTCACCTGACCTTGAAAGACCCGAACGTCCCGGTCAACGTCAATCTGCGCGATTACGCCGGACCGGAAGCGCGTTACTGCCCTGCCGGTGTGTATGAATTCGTGACCAACGAAGACAATACCGAACGCCTGCAAATCAATGCGCAAAACTGCGTGCATTGCAAAACCTGCGACATCAAGGATCCGACGCAGAATATTGTGTGGGTAACGCCGGAAGGCGGCGGCGGGCCGAATTATCCGAATATGTAATCAGGTGCTCTGAACCGGTCAGCTTCAAGGCAGCTGCATGATGTAACTGCCTTGAAGTTTATTCGGGCAACTGCCAGTCGCCTGCCACGATTTTTTCAAGCCAGAAGGTGCCGATCACGGTTTTGACGTCGGTTACCTTGCCTTCCCTCACCCAGCTCAGCATGTCTTCGAGCGGCGCCTTGAATACGTCCAGGAATTCGCCGTCGTCGAGCTTGCGCTCACCGGCCACCAGACCTCGCGCCAGGAATAATTCCAGATGTTCATCGGAATAAGCAATCGCGTTGTGAATCGTGCAGACATGCTGCCACTCAGTGGCGGTATAGCCGGTTTCTTCCAGCAGTTCACGCTTGGCGCAACTCAGATGGTCTTCGCCCGGATCGATTTTCCCCGCCGGATATTCAATGAATACACGTTCCAGCGGGTAGCGGTACTGCCGCTCAAGCAAGACCGTGCCATCTTCAAACAAGGGCAGAATCACCACCGCACCGGGATGCTTGATGTATTCGCGCGTGGTCGGCTTGCCGTCGGGCAGTTGCACCGTATCGCGCTGCACTTTGAGGAAATTGCCTTCATAGGCGGCAGCGCTGGCGATCCGGATTTCTTTCAGGTGACGATCCATGCGGGAACTCCGAGGAAAGATAAGGCAGACGAGAGGAAGATTGTAACGCCTGGGTGCGCAGGCTGCGCTGCACGCCGCTCAGGGCAAGGCTGGATCAGCGGTGCTTCTTCAAATACCGCAATACATAGCCGGGATAGGCCAGCACCAGGAACATGCAGCCGGTCACCGCATAAAATTCCCAGCCTTGGCTAAAGGCATTGCCGATATTCGATTCCAGCACGTGGCCGAACACGCCGACCAGCGCGTACAAGACCAATAGTTCAAGCAAGCGCACCCAGACCGGCTTGACCGCAGCCTGGCCGCCGGACTTGAGCGGCACCAGGGCGAACAGCCGTTCGTTGAAAAACGGCAGGTTGGCAGCCAGCAGCGCCAACAGAATCACGAACCAGCTGGAGAGCGAGACGTTCACAGAGTTACGACACCACTCTGCCGAGGAAGGAGGTCAACGTCCGCACGATGGCTGTGGTAGTCGCATCCATCAGCAAGCCAGGCCACAAGCCGAGCACCAATACCGCCATGCCGTTGAAGCTGAGCAGTACCCGCACATCGAGATGGGCAACAATCTGCACGCTGTCTTGCGGCTCATCGAAATACATCAGCTTGATCACGCGCAGATAGTAGTAGGCGCCGATCAGAGAGAACGCTACGGCGACCACCGCCAGCCAGACCTGGCCGGTGCCGAGCACGGCCTGCAGCACGGACAATTTGGCGTAGAAGCCCATCAGCGGCGGAATCCCCGCCAGCGACAGCATCAGGACCAGCATCACGCCGGCAAACCAAGGGCTGCGTTGATTCAAGCCTTTGAAATCTTCCATGTTTTCCGCTTCGAACCCGGAGCGCGCCAGCAGCATGATGACGCCGAAGGTGCCGAGCGTGGTCATCACGTAAGTGATCGAATAGAACAAGGCCGAGCTATACGCGTTGGCTGCCGAGAACAGATTGCCGTCGACCACGCCAGCCAGCAAACCGAGCAGCATGAAACCCATGTGGGAAATGGTCGAATACGCCAGCATGCGTTTGATATTGCTCTGGGCGATCGCGGTGATGTTACCGATCGCCATCGACAGCACCGCCAGCACGGTCAGCATTTGCTGCCAGTCGAACGCCAGCGGCAACAGCGCTTCGATCAGCAAGCGGAAGCAAATCGCAAAAGCCGCCAGCTTAGGCGCGCCGCCCAGCAACAGGGTGACCGCGGTCGGTGCGCCCTGATAGACGTCAGGCACCCACATATGGAACGGCACCACGCCCAGCTTGAACGCCAGGCCGGCTACCACGAACACCACGCCGAATACCAGTACGGTCGGGTTGATGCCGCCGGAGGACGCAGCGCGGGTTACTTCGATCAGGTCGAGCGAACCGGTGGCGCCATACAGCATCGACATGCCGTACAGCAGGAAACCGGAAGCCATCGCGCCCAGCACGAAATACTTCATCGCCGCTTCGGTCGCGGCAGCGCTGTCGCGCCGCATTGCCACCAGTGCGTACAGCGACAGGGACATCAATTCCAGGCCCAGGTAAATGCTGAGGAAGTTGCTGCCGGAGATCATCACCATCTGGCCCAGCAAGGCAAACAGCGCCAATGGATAGAACTCGCCGCCGAGATGGCCGCTGACCATGCCGCGCTCAGTCACATAACGGCGCGAATACACCAGCGTGATCGCCACCGCGACGTAAGAAACCAGTTTCAACAGACTGCTCAGAGGATCCGAGACAAACATGTTGTGGAAGGTGTAGACCGTCTCCCCGCTTTGGAATTCAGCCAGCGTCAATACGAAACACACAGCCAGCACGGCCAGCGTCAGGTAGTAAGTGAGATGGCGCTTGGCATCCGAAACAAACATATCGATCAGCAGTACGACCGAAGTCGCAATCAGCAGAAAGATTTCCGGATAAACAGGGATCAGATTCATGTTATTCATTTATTTGCCGCTTATCTTTTATGCACTGGGTACACTATGTATTCAGTTTAACTTGGTGATCGCAACCTGCTTCAGCAGGTCGGCCACCGATACTTGCATCGCATCGGTGAACGGCGCCGGATACACGCCCATCGCGATAACGGCGATCGCCAGCACACCCAACATCACGAATTCACGCTTGTTCAGGTCCAGCATTTCTTTCACATGCGGATTGGTGACGGCGCCGAACACCACGCGCTTGACCAGCCACAGCGAATACGCGGCGCCCAGGATCAACGCCGTCGCAGCCAGCAGGCCGATCCAGAAATTGAACTTGACCGCGCCCAGGATCACCATGAACTCGCCGACGAAACCGGAGGTTCCCGGCAGGCCGGAATTGGCCAGCGAGAACAACACGAACAAGGCGGCGAAGCGCGGCATGACGTTGACCACGCCGCCGTACTCGGCGATCTGGCGCGTATGCATGCGGTCATACAGCACGCCGATACACAGGAACATTGCGCCGGACACAAAACCGTGCGAGATCATTTGCACGATGCCGCCCTGGACGCCGATGTCGTTGAAAATAAAGAAGCCGAGGGTGACGAAACCCATGTGGGCGATCGACGAATAGGCGATCAGCTTTTTCATGTCGTTCTGCACCATCGCCACCAAGCCGATATAGATCACGGCAATCAATGACAAGGTAATGATGAAACCGGCCAGATAGTGGCTGGCGTCAGGCGTGATCGGCAGCGAAAAACGCAGGAAACCGTAGCCGCCCAGCTTCAGCATGATTGCCGCCAGCACCACGGAGCCGCCGGTCGGCGCTTCGACGTGGGCGTCCGGCAGCCAGGTATGCACCGGCCACATCGGCACCTTGACCGCAAACGCCAGCAGGAAAGCCAGGAAAATCAGGATTTGCGCCGTCATCGGCAGCGGCAGCTGCTGCCAGGTCAGGATATCGAAACTGCCGCCCGACTGGAAATACAGATACAGCAATGCCACCAGCATCAACAGCGAACCCATCAGGGTGTACAGGAAGAACTTGATCGCTGCGTACACGCGGTTGGCGCCGCCCCAGACACCGATGATGATAAACATCGGGATCAGCGTCGCTTCGAAGAACACGTAGAACAGCAAGCCGTCCAGCGCACAGAAGACGCCGATCATCAAACCCGACAGGATCAGGAAAGCGCCCATGTATTGCGCGACTTTCTTCTCGATCACTTGCCAGGCGGAGATCACCACGATTACGGTAATGAGGGCCGTCAGCGGCACGAACCACAGGGAAAGGCCGTCGATGCCTAAAAAGTAATTGATGTTGAAACGGTCGATCCAGGCAGCCTTTTCAACAAACTGCATGCCGTGGAAACCGTTATCGAACTGGCTCACGATCGGCAAGGTCACCACGAAGCTGACCGCTGCACCCAGCAGCGACAGCCAGCGCACCAGATTAGGATTATCGTCGCGGCCGACTGCCAGGACGAGGATACCGAACGCGACCGGACACCAGATCGCAACACTGAGAAGAGGAAAAGTTGACTGCATCATATTTATTATTTATCTACTTTACTGAGTTTGCTTCGCCAGCTTACTTGGCAAACGGAAACGGCATGAACCAAACCAGGAAACCCAGCACCCCGACAATCATCACGAACGCATAGTGATAGATATATCCGGACTGCCAGAGACGAGTAATTTTCGAGAACCAGCTGACTGCCTTGGCGCTGCCATTGACGATCAGGCCGTCGATCAGGCCGCGGTCGCCGCCATTCCACAAGCCGCGCCCGATCAAGCGCGCGCCGCCGGCAAACACCACATCGTTGAACTTGTCCATATAGTATTTATTGTCGAGCAGCGTAAAGATCGGGCCGGCCTTCTGCTTGATCGCCGCAGGCAGGCGCGGATTGACCAAATAGCAGTAGTAGGCTGACGCCACGCCGGCGATCGCCAGCCACAACGGCGCCGAGCTGAACGTATGCGCAACCATGCCAACCGGGCCATGGAAATCGTTGCGCAATTCTTCCATCGCATGGTGCGCTTCATTGACGAAAATCACGTCCTTGAAGAAGCTGCCGAACAGCATTGGCTCAATCGCCAGGAAACCGATGACGGCGGATGGAATCGCCAGCAGGATCAGCGGCAAGGTCACTACCCAAGGCGACTCGTGCGGCTTTTCCCCCGCACTCAAGCCATGATGGCCGGGCTCTTCGTCTTCGTGTTCATGGCCATTGTGTGCGGCGCCGAAACGCTCTTCGCCGTGGAATACCATGAAGTACATGCGGAAAGAATAGAAAGCCGTGACAAACACGCTTGCCAGCACAGCGAAGTAGGCAAAGCCGGAACCAAACAAAGTCGACGCGTGCGCCGCTTCGATGATGCTGTCCTTCGAATAGAAACCGGAGAAGAACGGCGTGCCGATCAGCGCCAGCGAACCGACCAGCGAAGTGATCCAGGTAATCGGCATGTATTTACGCAGGCCGCCCATGTTGCGCATGTCTTGATCGTGATGCAGGCCGATGATCACCGAACCGGCGCCAAGGAACAGCAAGGCCTTGAAAAAAGCGTGGGTCATCAGATGGAATACCGCTACCGAGTAGGCCGAAGCGCCCAGAGCGACGGTCATGTAGCCGAGCTGCGACAAGGTCGAGTAAGCCACGACGCGTTTGATGTCGGTCTGGATCACGCCAAGGAAACCCATGAACAAGGCGGTGATCGCGCCAATGATCAGGATGAACGACAAGGCGGTGTCGGACAGTTCGAACAGCGGCGACATGCGGGTCACCATGAAGATACCGGCGGTCACCATGGTGGCGGCGTGGATCAGTGCCGAAATCGGGGTTGGACCTTCCATCGAATCAGGCAGCCAGACGTGCAGCGGGAATTGTGCCGACTTGCCCATGGCGCCGATGAACAGGCAGATACAGGCCACCGTCAACAGCATCCAGTCGCTGCCGGGCAGCATCAGTTGCGCCAGCATGCCTCTTTGCGCAAACACTTCGCTGTAGTTCATCGAGCCGGAATACGCCAGCAGCAGACCGATGCCGAGGATGAAGCCAAAGTCGCCGACACGGTTGACCAGGAACGCTTTCATGTTGGCGAAAATCGCGGTCGGACGGGTGTACCAGAAACCGATCAGCAGATACGACACCAGGCCCACCGCTTCCCAGCCGAAGAACAGCTGCAGGAAGTTGTTGCTCATGACCAGCATCAGCATCGAGAACGTAAACAAGGAGATATAGGCGAAGAAACGGTTATAGCCCTCGTCGTCCTGCATGTAGCCGATAGTGTAGATATGCACCATCAGCGAGACAAAGGTCACCACGCACATCATCATCGCGGTCAGGCTGTCGATCAGGAAGCCGATCTCCAGCTTGACGCCGCCGACCGTCATCCAAGTGTACAAGGTGCCGTTAAAGGTGGCGCCGTCGTTCACCGCCAGCAAGGTCTGCACGGAAATGATCAGGGCGATCAGCACGCCCAGAATGGTGACCGTATGCGAGGTCTTGCGACCGACCAGATTGCCGAAGAATTTGGTACCGAATAAGCCCGCGATCGCAGCGCCAGCCAGGGGCGCCAACGGTACGGCAAGAAGTAATTGTGGGTTAAGTTGCCCCGCCATGATGAACCTTATCTTTATTCGTTGTTTGTTGTCTGTGTATTCTCTATCTGCTCATCCCGGCAAACCTGCGTCTGCCGGGACAAACCGCGTCAGCCTTTAAGGCTGTCCAGATCTTCTACGTTGATGGTGTCCAGGTTACGGAACAACGCCACCAAAATCGCCAGGCCAATCGCCGATTCGGCAGCTGCTACGGTAAGGATGAAGAAAACGAAAACCTGCCCGGCCGCATCACCCAGGTAATACGAAAAGGCGATGAAGTTCATGTTCACCGCCAACAATATCAATTCGACTGCCATCAGCAATACGATGAGATTTTTGCGGTTGAGGAAAATACCGACGATGCCGATCGCGAACAGGATCGCGCCGAGGATCAGATAGTGAGCGAGCGAAAGAGCCATATTCGTCCTTGTTATTTTTGTGGGGCTGCTGGTGCAGCCGCGTTGGTAGCGGGGTTGGCGGCATTAGCAGGCGCAACCGGGTCGACCTTGGCTTCCGACGGCATCTTCACTATGCGGACCCGGTCGGTACTCTTGACCTTGACTGCGGCAGAAGGTGAAAAATACTTGGTGTCCTTGCGCCGGCGCAGCGTCAGAGCAACGGCGGCGACAATCGCCACCAGCAGCACGACGGCGGCGATTTCAAAGGCGTACACATATTCCGTGTAGATCAGCTTGCCCAGTTCTTTGGTATTGCCGATATTGGCCGAGATGGCAGGAACGTCGGCGTCGTAACCTTGGAAACCGTGGAATATGACGGCGGCCATTTCCAGCACGATAATCGTGCCGACCGTAGCCGCCAGCGGGAAATAACCCCAGAATCCCTCGCGCATCTTATCCAGGTTGATATCCAGCATCATCACCACGAACAAGAACAGCACCATCACCGCGCCGACATACACCAGCACCAGCACGATGGAGAGGAATTCGGCTTTCAGCAACATCCAGATACCCGCCGCGGAGAAAAACGACAATACCAGGAACAACGCGGCGTGCACCGGATTGCGTGCGGTAATTACGCGCAGGGCGGCGATTACCAGCACCACCGAAAACGCGTAGAACAAGAAGGTCTTAAATTCCATAATGGCCCAAAAAGTCGGCTAAAGAAGCTTCACTTATCGCTGTAAAACAGCAATCAGCGCTAACACAAACGGCGACAAGCGCCACGCCAAACCGCTTAGCGGTATGGCGCGTCCGCTGCCCGTGCCGCGGCAATTTCATTTTCGTAACGATCACCTACCGCCAGCAGCATTTCCTTGGTGTAGTACAGATCGCCGCGCTTTTCACCGTGATATTCCAGGATGTGAGTCTCGACGATCGAATCGACCGGGCAAGACTCTTCGCAGAAACCACAGAAAATACACTTGGTCAGATCGATATCGTAGCGCGTGGTGCGGCGCGAACCGTCTGCACGCTGCTCGGACTCGATGGTGATTGCCATTGCCGGGCAAACCGCTTCGCACAGTTTGCAGGCGATGCAACGTTCTTCACCGTTCGGATAGCGGCGCAGTGCGTGCAAGCCGCGGAAGCGCGGCGATTGCGGCGTCTTCTCTTCCGGGAACAGCACCGTAATCTTGCGTGCGAACAGGTAGCGGCCGGTCAGCCGCAGCCCTTTGAGCAACTCCAGCAGCATTAAACTGCCGAAAAAATCCTTGATGGCTTCCATTTACACTAAACCTTCCATTACTTCCAGATATTCCATGGACTTTGAATCCAGGCAGCGACAATCACCAGGTAGGCGAGAATCAAGGGGATAAACACTTTCCAGCCCAAACGCATGATCTGGTCATAGCGATAACGCGGGAACGAGGCACGCACCCAGATAAACACCGACAGCAGGAAAAAGGTCTTGAGGCCAAGCCAGATCCAGCCCGGAATCCAGTCCAGCATCGCCAGCGGCGAGGCCCAGCCACCCAGGAACAGCAGCGTTGCCAGGATCGAGACCAGGATCATATTGGCGTATTCGGCCAGGAAGAACATCGCGAACGACATGCCCGAGTATTCGATCATGTGGCCGGCAACGATTTCCGATTCGCCTTCCACCACGTCGAACGGGTGGCGGTTGGTTTCGGCAATCCCTGAGATAAAGTAAATCAGGAATACCGGCAACAAGGACAGCCAATTCCAGGACAGGAAACCGACGCCGTGGTCATAGAAGTAACCCTTGCTTTGCGCCATCACGATATCGATCAGGTTCAGGCTGCCGGACACCATCAGCACGATGACCAGCGCAAAACCCATGGCAATTTCGTAGGACACCATCTGCGCCGAAGCGCGCATCGCACCGAGAAAGGCATACTTGGAGTTGGAGGCCCAGCCGGCGATGATCACGCCGTAGACTTCCATCGAAGTGATGGCCATCACGAACAGCAGGCCGGCATTGACGTTGGCCAATACGGTTTCGGGACCGAACGGCACCACCGCCCATGCAGCCAGTGCCGGCATGATGGTCATGATCGGCGCGATGAAGAACAAGACCTTGTTGGCGCGTGCCGGCAAGGTGACTTCCTTCAGCAGCAGCTTGAGAGCGTCGGCGATCGGTTGCAGCAAACCGGCCGGACCAACCCGGTTAGGGCCGAGACGGATATGCATCCAGCCGATCAGCTTGCGTTCCCAGTAAGTCATGTAGGCCACGCATAACAGCAGCGGCACCACCACGACGACGATCTTGATCAAGTTCCAGATCAACGGCCAGATGAAACCGAACCAGCCGGCGCCGGTGGCATTGATGGTGGCGATGAAATGATCCATCATGCTTTCTCCACTACGATAGAACCAAACATCGCGCCCAAGGCTGCGGTCGAGGCGTGCGAAGCGGCGACCCGCACCACATTTTCCGGCAGCTTAGGATCAATTGCCGCCGCCAGCGCAGCAGCGCCCTGCCCTTGTTTGAGATTGACACGATCGCCAGCGGCGATACCCAGTTTTGCCGCCAGCGCTGCCGACAACCATGCTTGCGGCGCCTGGCCGTCCACGGTTTCCTGCAACGACGGCGCGCGACGCACTACCGCATCGGCAAAATAGATCGGCACATCGGCGATGCGTTCCAACGCTCCGTTGGCAGCCTGGGCTGCAGCTTGCGGCTGCAGATCGCTGAAGTTGTTCAAGCGTGCCGCCAGGTTGGCTTCGGCAACTTCGCCGGTACCCAGCACTTCATCGCGAATCGCTTCCGAAGTATCGTAGTCGAAGCCAGGCAAGCCCAGCAAGTTACCCAGCACGCGCAACACCTTCCAGGCCGGACGGGCGTCGCCCATCGGCTTGACGGTGCCGTTGAAGCTTTGAGCACGGCCTTCGCAGTTGACGAAGGTGCCGGAAGTTTCAGTAAATGGTGCGATCGGCAGCAACACGTCAGCGTAGTCAGCGCCGTGCTTGTAGGCAGATAATGTCACCACCATCTCGGCCTGCTTCAGCGCCGCGACGGCGACTTGCGGGTCGAAGCTGTCCAGCTCAGGCTCAGCGTTCAACAACACATAAGCTTTGTGCGGTTGAGCGAAAATCTGTTGTGCGTTGCGGCCCTTGCCAGATGCCGGCAAGGCATTGGCCCAATAGCCGCCGACGGTATTACCAGCCTCGGTCATGTAGCCGAACTTGGCGTCGGTCTGCTGCGCGATCCATTGCGCCACAGCGTGCAGTTGCGAAGCTTGCGGATGCTGTGCCGCGGCGTTGCCGAGCAATACCGCTTTCGCAGCGCCGGACAACAGGCTGGCAGCAGTCTGCTTGGCTTCCGCCGACGCTTCGACATTCTCGAAGCCGGCCGGAACGGCAATGCTCTTGGCCTGCGCTACCGCAACCGCTACCTGGCCCAGGGCCGACAGCCAGGCCGAAGGCGCAACGATCATCTTGTTGGCAACCGGCATCAGCAGATCGTCGTCGGTCGCATGCAGGATATTCAGCTTGGCGCCGCGCTTGACGCCCAGGCGCAGCCGTGCCGACAGCAGCGGGTGATCCTTGCGCAGGAACGAGCCGATGATGAAAGTGCGGTCCAGTTGGGCGAATTCGTTGATCGACATGCCGAGCCACGGCATGACTTTGCCATCCAGCGCGAAGTCGGATTGACGCAGACGGAAATCGATGTTTTCCGAACCCAGGCCGCGCACCACTTTTTGCAGCAGCGACAGTTCTTCCAGCGTCGAATACGGCGTGCCGAGAGCAGCGATGGCGTCCGCGCCATGCTCATGGCGGATATTGCGCAGACCGTGCGCCACATACTCCAGCGCGGTTTGCCATTCGACTTCCTGCCACTTGCCGTCTTGCTTCAGCATCGGCTTGGTCAGGCGCTCGGCGCTGTTCAAGCCTTCGTAGGCGAAGCGATCCTTGTCCGACAGCCAGCATTCGTTGACGTCGTTGTTTTCCAGCGGCAGCACGCGCATCACCTTGCCGGACTTGACTTGCACTACCAGGTTGGCGCCCAGGCCGTCATGCGGGCTGACCGATTTGCGGCGCGACAATTCCCAGGTGCGGGCGCTGTAGCGGAAAGGCTTGGAGGTCAACGCGCCGACCGGGCACAGATCGATCATGTTGCCGGACAATTCGGAATTCACAGTCTTGCCGACGAAAGTAGTGATCTCGGAATGCTCACCACGACCAACCATGCCGAATTCCATCACGCCGGCGATTTCCTGGCCGAAGCGGACGCAGCGGGTGCACTGAATGCAACGGCTCATTTCCTGCATCGAGATCAGCGGACCGGCGTCTTTCGGCGCCACCACGCGCTTCTCTTCTTCGTAGCGGGAAGACGATTTACCGTAACCGACCGCCAAGTCCTGCAACTGGCATTCGCCGCCCTGATCGCAGATCGGGCAATCCAGCGGGTGATTGATCAGCAGGAATTCCATCACGCTCTTTTGCGCGGTCGTGGCCTTGTCGCTGGCGGTGCGCACGATCATGCCGGCCGTCACCGGAGTGGCGCAGGCAGGCAGCGCCTTAGGCGCTTTTTCCACCTCGACCAGGCACATGCGGCAGTTGGCCGCGATGGAGAGTTTTTTGTGATAGCAGAAATGTGGAATGTATGTACCAATCTTGTTGGCAGCATCCATTACCATGCTGCCCTCTTGGACTTCCACTTTCTTGCCGTCTATTTCGATTTCAACCATGGCTTTGCTTTTCTTGCCTAAGTGTTTTGCACGCTGCTTGCGCAGGCTTAAACGTATGCCGGCACCAAGCAATGCTTATGCTCGATGTGATATTCAAATTCTTCGCGATAATTCTTCAGGAAACCGCGCACCGGCATCGCTGCCGCATCCCCGAGCGCACAAATGGTGCGACCCATGATGTTGCCGGCTACCGTATCCAGCAGATCCATGTCTTCCGGACGGCCGTGTCCGGTTTCTATGCGATGCACCAGGCGATACAGCCAGCCGGTGCCTTCGCGGCATGGCGTGCACTGGCCGCAGGATTCTTCAAAATAAAAGTAGGACAGGCGCAGCAGCGATTTCACCATGCAACGGGTTTCGTCCATCACGATCACGGCGCCGGAACCGAGCATGGAGCCGGCCTTGGCGATCGAATCGTAATCGAGATCGGTATCCATCATGACCTCGCCGCGAATCACCGGCGCGGATGAACCGCCTGGGATCACAGCCTTGATCTTTTTACCGCCGCGCATGCCGCCGGCCAGTTCCATCAGCTTGGCGAACGGCGTACCCAGCGGCACCTCGTAATTACCCGGCTTTTCAACGTCGCCCGAGATCGAGAAAATCTTGGTGCCGCCGTTGTTCGGCTTGCCCAGCGCCGCATAGGCTTCGCCGCCCATGTTCAGCAGGAATGGCACGGCCGCGAAAGTCTCGGTATTGTTGATCGTGGTCGGCTTGCCGTACAGGCCGAAGCTGGCCGGGAACGGCGGTTTGAAGCGCGGCTGGCCCTTCTTGCCTTCGAGCGATTCCAGCAATGCGGTTTCTTCGCCGCAGATATACGCACCGTAACCATGGAACGCATGCAACTGGAAGTTGAATTCGCTGCCGAAAATCTTGTCGCCCAAAGCACCGGCGGCGCGCGCCTCGTCCAGCGCTTCTTCGAAGAGCTCGTAACCGGACCAGATTTCGCCGTGGATGTAGTTGTAGCCGACCGAAATGCCCATGGCGTAAGCGCCGATGGCCATGCCTTCAATCAGCGCATGCGGATTGTAGCGAATGATGTCGCGATCCTTGAAGGTGCCAGGCTCGCCTTCGTCGGTGTTGCAGACCAGGTATTTTTGTCCCGGGAACTGACGCGGCATGAAGCTCCACTTCAGGCCGGTAGGGAAACCGGCGCCGCCGCGGCCGCGCAGCGAACCGGCTTTCAGTTCAGCGATGACTTGTTCCGGCGTGATGCCTTCAGACAGGATGCGCTTGAGAGCGGTATAGCCGCCGCGCTTGACGTAATCGGCGTAGTGCCAGTTGTTGCCGTCCAGGTTAGCCAGGATCAGCGGGTTGATATGACGATCGTGCAGGCAGGTCATTTCTTAAGTTCCTCCAGCAAGCCGTCAATCTTTTCGTTCGACATCCAGCTACACATGCGTTTGTTATTGACCAGCAGCACCGGCGCATCGCCGCAAGCTCCCATGCACTCGCCCTCGACCAGCGTGAACTGGCCATCCGCGGTGGTTTCGCGGAAATCGATGCCGAGCTTGTGCTTCAGATGCTCAGCCGCCCGATCGCCGCCGGACAATTGGCATGGCAGATTGGTGCAGATGCTGATCTTGTGCTTGCCGACCGGCTTGGTGTTGTACATATTGTAAAAGGTCGCGACTTCCTGCACCGCGATGGCCGGCATGCCCAGATAGTCTGCGACATCCTGCATGGTTTCCGGCGCCAGCCAGCCCTTTTCATCTTGCGCAATCGCCAATGCAGCCATCACCGCCGACTGTTTCTGGTCGGCGGGGAATTTCGCTACTTCGCGATCGATCTTCTTGTATGTGTCTTGACTTAACAACATGTCGTTGGCCATTCGTGCGCGGTGTTTTGCGCTAGTAGTTAATGTTGATACTGCGTTTGATACTGCCGTTGACTTATTGCAGATAACAGCGGGTTTAGCGGTCGATTTCGCCAAACACGATATCTTGCGTACCGATGATGGTAACGGCATCGGCAATCATGTGGCCCTTGGCCATTTCATTCAAACCCTGCAGATGCGGGAAGCCAGGTGCACGGATTTTCAGACGATAAGGCTTGTTGGCGCCATCCGACACGATATACACGCCGAACTCGCCCTTTGGATGCTCGACCGCCGCATAAGCTTCGCCCGGCGGTACGTGGAAACCTTCGGTGAAGAGCTTGAAGTGGTGGATCAGCTCTTCCATATTCGATTTCATGTCGACCCGCGACGATGGCGCAACCTTGTGGTTGGTCGTCATCACAGGACCGCCGTTGTTGCGCAGCCATTCTACGCATTGCTTGATAATCCGGTTGGACTGGCGCATTTCTTCCACCCGCACCAGATAGCGATCATAGCAATCGCCGTTCTTGCCGACCGGGATATCGAAGTCCAGCAAATCGTACACTTCGTACGGCTGCTTCTTGCGCAAATCCCACTCAACGCCTGAACCGCGCAGCATCGGGCCGGTAAAGCCCATCGCCTTGGCGCGCTCCGGCGACACCACGCCGATGCCGACCAGACGCTGTTTCCAGATGCGGTTATCGGTCAGCAGGGTCTCGTACTCATCCACGTATTTCGGGAAGCGCACGGTGAAATCCTCGATGAAATCGAGCAGGGAACCCTGGCGGTTTTCGTTGAGCGCCTTGATCGCCTTGGCGTTGCGCACCAGCGACGCCTTGTGCTGCGGCATGGTGTCCGGCAGATCGCGATAAACGCCGCCCGGACGATAATAAGCAGCATGCATGCGGGCGCCGGAAACGGCTTCGTAGCAATCCATCAAATCTTCGCGTTCGCGGAATGCGTACAGCAATACCGCCATCGCGCCGACGTCCAGCGCATGCGCGCCGATCCACATCAGGTGATTCAGCAGACGCGTGATTTCGTCGAACATGACGCGGATGTACTGCGCCCGCAGTGGCACTTCAAGACCGAGCAAGCGCTCGATTGCCATCACATAGCCGTGCTCGTTACACATCATCGACACGTAATCGAGGCGATCCATGTAAGGCACTGACTGCAGGTAGGTTTTTTGTTCAGCCAGCTTTTCGGTGCCGCGATGCAGCAGGCCGATATGCGGATCGGCGCGCTGAATCACTTCACCATCCAGTTCCAGCACCAGGCGCAAAACACCATGCGCGGCCGGATGTTGCGGACCGAAGTTCAGCGTGTAATTCTTAATCTCTGCCATTATTTGATCCCGTAATGTTCTTCACGAATCACCCGCGGCGTGATTTCGCGCGGATCGATCGTTACGGGTTGATAAATTACGCGTTTTTGCTCTGCGTCGTAACGCATCTCGACATATCCCGAGACCGGGAAATCCTTGCGGAAAGGATGGCCGATGAAGCCGTAGTCGGTCAGGATGCGGCGCAAGTCGTTGTGACCTTCGAACAGAATGCCGAAAAAGTCGAACGCTTCGCGCTCATACCAGTTGGCCGAGGCCCAGATATCGGTCAGCGAGGCCAGCACCGGCATCTCGTCGTCCGGCGCAAAAACGCGCACCCGCAGGCGCCAGTTATGCTGTATCGACAGCAAATGCGATACCGCCGCAAAGCGCGCGCCATCCCAGGCACCGTCACCATAGGTTGAATAATCGACGCCGCAGAGGTCGATCAATTCTTCAAAACGGGTATCGGCGTGATCGCGCAGCACGCGCATCGCCGACAGATAATTCGAAGCCTTGACCACGATCGTGATCTCGCCAAAGGCCACAGTCAGACTTTGAAGGTCATCACCGAGCGCATTGCGCACGGCGGCTTCCAGGGTTTCCAGTTTGGTCGTCATGGTGCTCTCTTAGCGCGCAATCGTGTTGGTGCGGCGAATCTTGTTTTGCAGCTGGATGATGCCATACAGCAGCGCTTCGGCAGTCGGCGGACAGCCGGGAACGTAAATATCGACCGGCACGATACGGTCGCAACCGCGCACTACCGAATACGAATAGTGATAATAGCCGCCGCCATTGGCGCAGGAACCCATGGAAATCACCCAACGCGGTTCCGGCATCTGGTCGTACACCTTACGCAAGGCAGGCGCCATCTTGTTGCACAGCGTGCCGGCCACGATCATCACGTCAGACTGACGCGGCGACGGCCGGAAGATTACACCAAAACGGTCCATGT
>NZ_JAGQEG010000189.1 GCF_018305005.1 Collimonas silvisoli | reverse complement strand
GTAATCCGCCGCCGCCGTTGGCATTGCCGGTGGTGGACACGGTGGACATCGATCCGACCGGCACGGTGATGTGGAACGGTACGCCGATGGCCAGCCGTACCGAACTGGAAGATCGCTTGAAGGGCGTCGTTGCCGGCGGCAATATCGATGAGGTGCACCTGCGTCCGAACAAGGCGGTGGAGTACAAGTCGGTGGCGGCGGTGATGGCGTCGGCGCAGCGGCTGGGCGTGACCAAGATCGGCATTGTCGGCAATGAGCAGTTCATGGGGAATTAAATTTCTGCAGGATGCATATAAGGTGGTAGTCGCTCAAAAACCACACATCGTAATGATCACGCGGTAGTTGTCATCACTCTGTAATTGAAGCTGGTTAGGCTCTCGCACGGTTGCACAGCCTCCTCTTTTTTTTCAAAGGTTATTGATGAACAAGTATTCGCATACGGCACTGCGCCGTAAATCCTCCTACATCACTTTCGCCGTTTCGGCCCTTTGCGCTGCCGCGACTAGCGGCCACGCATATGCTCAGACAGTCACCGCAGCGGCTGCACCGGAGGCTGACGGCGGCCAGGTGACAACCGTAGAAATTTCCACACGCAAGACACGTTCGACAGTGTCCATGAGCGGCAATGAAATCCAGAAAATTCTTCCCGGCGTCAATCCGCTGAAAGCGCTGGAAACACTGCCAGGCGTCAGCTTCCAAACCGCTGATCCTTGGGGTAATAACGAGCAAAACCTGTCGCTGTTCGTGCATGGCTTCAACGGCCAGCAACTAGGCTACACGATGGACGGCGTGCCGCTCGGCGACCAGCAATACGGCAACTACAATGGCTTGTCGCCGCAGCGCGCCGTTACCAGTGAAAATGTCCGCAGCGTTGTACTTTCAACCGGCGCCGGTGATCTTGGCACTGCATCGACCAGTAACCTCGGTGGCGCTATCGAAACCTTTTCCAGCGACCCGCTGATGAAGCACAACGTCAACGTGCAGCAGACAGTCGGCAGCCATAACACCTCACGCACTTTCATCCGCGTTGATACCGGAGAATTTGGTAGCGGTAACAGCGCCTACATTTCAGGCCTGCACCACGAAGCAAGAGCCTGGGATTTTAACGGTCGCCAGAGCAACGACCAGATCAACGCCAAGTTTGTCCACAACGGCAGTGCCGGCAAGCTGACCTTGTACGCCGACTACTCCGACAAGACCGAGCCGAACGAAGATTCCATCGTGCACGTTGCAGGCGAGAAGAGCGCGCCCTACACCCGCCCATTCCTGTATCCGGATTTCCCGGCTGCGTTGGCCTATTTATCGCCAACCGGCGCCACCCCAGCTGCGGACGGCAGCAATTACCGCAACTATTACAGCGATGCGCAGCGCACTGATTTCCTGACTTATGCCAAGTACGAGGCCAATCTGACCGACAACCTGACTTGGACCAACCAGATCTACTTCCATCACGACGATGGCGTGGGCGTAGTGGCGGGGCCGATCGGCGCGGCCGGTTTGCCGGCGCTGTTCTCCGTGTACTATCCAAATCAGAACCTGAAACAAATCTTCGGCAACTCCGGTTACGCCACCCGCACCACCGAATACACAATCAACCGCGATGGCTACCTGTCGACCCTGCAATGGGAAGTAGGCAACCACAAAATCGAGTCGGGTGTCTGGCTTGAGCACAACCGTTCGGAAGCATACCGGCGCTGGTATGCGTTGGACGTCAACAATCCGAGTTCACCGTACACACGTCCTTCCGGCCCGCTGATCACCCAATACGGCAGCGGCATCGACAACAAAGTGGCCCAGTTCCATCTGCAGGACGAATGGAAGTTGCGTCCGAATCTCGTTCTGCAAGCAGGCTTTAAATCCAGTCTGCAATTTGCCGATGGCGAATTCCCGGTGCAAGAAGCGCCGGCAGCGATCGGCAACGGTTCGAAAGCCTTGCCGGTCGGCGAGATAGTCAGCAAGAATTGGTTCCTGCCGGGTGTGGGCATGCGCTGGAATCTGTCGCCGCAAGACCAGGTGTTCGCCAATATTCAGAAAAACATGCGGCAATTCGTCACCTACGGCGCGGGCGGCGCATCGCCTTGGAGCCTGGCCAGCCAGCAAGCGTTTGACTTGTTCAAGTCAACTGCAAAACCGGAAACTTCGGTCACCTACGAGCTGGGCCTGCGCGACACCCGCCAACTGGACTGGGGCGTGATCAAAGCCTTCGACGGCCAGATAGACCTCTATCATGTCGATTTCAGCAACCGGCTGCTATCGATCAGCCCAACCCCGGTGATCAGCGCCATTGTGGGAGGCAACCCCATCCTTGCCAACGTCGGCAGCGTCAAAACCGACGGTGTAGATCTGGCCGGCACCTTGCATTTCGGCCATAACATTTCGTTCTACGACGCTATCTCATACAACAGGTCCAGATACGAAGACAACTACGCCTCGGGCAGCAGCGTGGTCCAGACCGCTGGCAAGACCGTACCGGGTACTCCAACCTGGATGAATAAATTCGTTGGCACCGCCACCGTCAGCGGTGTCGAGATACAGCTGATCGGCGATTTCGTCGGCAAACGATATGCGACTTACACCAACGACCTCCATGTGAGCAGTTATTTCCTGATGGGTCTGAACCTTTCAGGCAAGTTGCCGTACATGGGCGACTTGCTGAAAAATCCACGATGGAACTTCAATGTGACCAATTTGGCTAACCGCGAGGGCCCGCTAGAAGTGGTTGTAGGCGCCGCAAGCGGCACCTACAATACCTATCCGATCCCGCCACGCCAAGCTTTCCTTACCCTGAAGGCAGATTTCTATTGATGCCTGGAATGTATCGTTGCGTGGTTTTTAGCATCGTCGGCGCTCGCGGCCGATGTTATTGACAAGGGCGGCCTGCGATTGGCCGAGCATGAATTCGACTTTACCAAAAATGAAGTCTCATGGCGCCGTGAAATAGCTAGCCGCCCCTTGTTGGACTCACGGCAGGGAAAACCTGTTTTCTGCTTGGTTCGTTCTGCTTGCGCCACATCTGGATTCTGGCTTCTAACTCGTCGACCAGGTGATCGAGTTCTTTAAATGATTGAGGTAATTTTTACCTGCTGGCCATCGAGTTTATTTGCCATCGGGAAGGAAATCCCTACCCTCATTTAGGGATTGCTTGATTGCAATTTGTTTTGATATTGCTCACGATTGATCACTGAAGAAGGGCTTGCATTTTGAGATGCGGAACAGGCAAGCCGGCCACTCAATATCATTCTGGAGAAGAACCATATGAAATGTTCCAAGCATGGCCGTCGCTACCTTATCGGCTCTCTGAGCTTGTTCCTCGCGGCCTTCAGCGCAGCCGGTCCAACTTGCGTTTATGCCGCGTCCGTGTCTACCCAATGGGGAACCGTGGCGGAACCGGCGTTGCCTGCAACAGTGTGCCAGCCGCTTGCGGCCACGCTCACGCCGGTCAATGGTTCGATTGATGCTGTCGATGGCGTTCCAAGCAATTCCCAGCCGGACGCAAGCCGCATTCAGGCTGCAATTGACGCTTGTCCTGCTGGAGGAGCGGTCAAGCTGGTCCAAGGTTCATCAGGTCAATCCGGCTTTCTCAGCGGCCCGCTGAAACTGAAATCGGGCGTCACGCTGTGGATCGATACGGGCGTTACGCTATTTGCTTCACGCAACCCGAAAGATTACGACAACGGTGTCGGTACATGCGGCACGGCCACGGCCAAGAATGTCCAATCGTGCAATCCATTGATTCTAGCCAATAGCACGACACAAAGCGGCATCGTGGGCGGCGGCATCATAGATGGCCGGGGCGGCAGCCTGCTCACCAACGGGCCAAACGCGAACCACC
>NZ_JAGQEG010000188.1 GCF_018305005.1 Collimonas silvisoli | reverse complement strand
CAAAATACCATGTAAGAAACCGTAAATACATATCAAAAAGGTGTTTGATGGTGGTTTTAAGGCAAAGGATAAATTCAGCCGGCAAACTGCACAACGATTTCAGGCAGGAGGACAGGATTGAACGCTTCGATAAGCGCGACTACACCCAGATTGTTCAGAGAACCGTGGTCAAGACCAGCGGTTCCGGCAACATCAGCGGTAAGGGAGCTGTAACCGCGACGGCCGGCAGCATCAACAATGCCAGCGGCGCACTCGGCGCGCTCGGCGATCTCGCGGTGTCTTCCGCCAGCACACTCGACAACACCAATGGCGCCATGGAAGCGATGGGCAATGTCGCCACGGCAGCGCAGGGCGCATTGAGCAACGTCGGCGGCAAGATCGAAGCCTTGGGCAACAACGGTCAACTGCAGGTTTCCGGCAGTACGGTCGACAACACCAACGGTAAAATCATCAATGTCGGCAATGGATTGACTACCGTTGTCGCATCCACGCAGGTCACCAATGCCAATCCGTCCGCCGTCACCGGCTCCGGGCTGATCGGCGGTACTGGCGATGTCACGATTGTCACGCCGGCGTTGAGCAACACGCAAGGCGGCCACATCATCGCCGGCGGCGCGTTGAATCTGAATACGCCGTCCAGCGTGGACAACACAGGCGGTCAATTGATCGCCACCGGCGCGCTGACGCTCAATCAAGCCGGCGCCGCGCTGGCCAATGTCGGCGGCGGCATCAGCGGCGGCAACGTCGCCCTGACCGCAGCCAGCATCGATAATACCGGCGGTAAAATTGCGAATCCGGCGAGCAGCGGCGGCGGCATCGCCATCAATACCGGCACGCTGACCAACGCCAGTGGCGCCATCGGCAGCGATCTGGATCTGCAAGCCACGGCGGCAACGTTAGCCGGCGACGGCAAGATCATCGCCGGCCGCGATGGCGCGGTCAGCCTGCAAGGGAACTATACCTATGCCGCAACGAACCAGATTACCGCCAACCGCAACCTGACCTTGTCGACGACCGGCAGCCTGGTCAATACCGGCACCCTGGCTGCGACGGGCAACCTCACCCTCAATGCCGCCAACCTGTTCAACGTAGCCGGCGCCGACATCGCCTCCGGCAATCCGGGCGATGCAACGACCGGCGCCACCACCATCAATACCGGCGCCGGCACTATCCTCAATGCCGGCCGCATCGAGGGTAATAACGTCAATACCACCAGCAGCCTGCTCGGCAATACGGGCACCCTGATCGGCAACCATGTCACGGTCAACGCCGCTACGCTCACCAACGACGGCGCTGCCGCCATCATTGCCGGCGTCAACCAGGTCAATCTGTGGGTGACTGGCACCGTCAATAACCAGAACGGTGCAACGCTCTACAGCCTGGGCGATTTGAACATGGCGGCCAATGGCGCCAAGGATGCCAACGGCTATCTGTTCAACCAGACCGGCACGATCAACAATCTGTCGTCGACGATGGAAGCCGATGGCACCATGAATGTCGCCGCCAACCAGATCAACAATGTGCGGCAGAACGTGCAGGTCAACACGGTGACTATCTCGGATACGACCAGCACCATGACGCAATCGCCCTGGTGGACCTCGTTGGCGCGGGGAAGCACCCCCACGCGTAACTCCAATACGCACATGCACGATAACTATTATCTGAATCCGGCATCGATCTTGTCGGTGACGCCGGTGGTGACGCCGGACGGGTATCTGATTTACAAGGCGGTGGTGAAGCTGTCGGCCACCGATTCGGCGTTTGAAATCAATTATGGCGGCCTGGCCTACCCCTTGCCGAATGGCACGGAAGACATCCAATACCTGAGCCAGTCGCGGGTGGCGCCAACCGCCGGCATACAGGTGATCTATTTTACGAAGCGCAGCGACAATCAGGCCAATCCGGACCAGGTCGCCGGCAACAGCGCCTGGACTGACCTCACGAGTGGCAATATCTATCGCAATGTCTTAGGGACGATCACGTATTCCAACCAATACGGCAACTGCACGACCAACTGTGTACGTCTGGTCACGATTCCGGCCTATACCGACCCGACTGCCACTTTCCAGAACGACACGCAACTGGTCCGTGCCTATTACGCTGGCAGTTATCCGAGCGAGGTCGAACGCATTGCGCATCAGGTCGTCACAGAGACGCAATTGGCGCCGACGACCGGCGCGCCGGCGAAGATCACGTCCGGCGGCGACATGCATATCGCCGTCGGCACGCAATTGAATAACGACAATGGGCAAATCGCCGCCGGCGGCAATCTGACCATTGACGGCGTGGCGTCCGCCGACGGCAGCAACAATACCAAGATCGTCAATACGTCGACGCAGCTGACGCGCACCTACACCTCGACCAACACTAGCGGTTTCGGTACGGCGGATAGCTTGCCGGCGCCGCCGGTGCAATGGACCACCTGGAGCAATACGCCGATCACGCAAAACATCGGCACAGCCGGCGGCACCATCACCAGCAATCAGGCGGTGTCGATTACCGGCGGTCAAATCACCAATGCCAGTGTGGGCGCATCGACCCGGCCACTCGGCGCCAGTGCCGCCTCGCTGGGCCTGGGCGACAGTATCGCGCCGCTGGCGCTGGCGACGAATAACACGATCAGCGGGGTGCCCACCGGGAACCAGACCGGTGTCGGTGGTTTGAGCGCAGTGGGCGGCACCAGTAATACAACCATTCCAGGCGCTGCGCGTGTGGTTGACGGTGCGCGCGCCGGCGCGATCAATACTGTGCTCCCGACCAATGGTTTGTATTCCGTGCGGCCGCAGCCGAATCAGCCCTATCTGATCGAAACCGATCCGCGCTTCACGCAGTACGGCAATTTCATCTCCAGCGACTACATGCTCAATTTGCTGGGCATCAACCCGGCGGCTACGCAAAAGCGCCTGGGCGACGGCTTCTATGAAGAAAAGCTGATGACAGACCAGGTCACCAATCTGACGGGCATGCGTTATTTGCATGGCTATGCCAGTGCGGAAGAAGAATATAAATCGCTGATGACCAACGGCGTCGCATTTGCCAAGCAGTTCAATATGGTGCCCGGCATGGCGCTGTCGGATGCGCAGATGGCGGCGCTGACCACCGATATCGTCTGGCTGGTCAGCCAAACCGTGACCCTGCCGGACGGCAGCCAGCAGACGGTGCTGGTGCCACAAGTGTATCTGGCCAAGAGCATGGACTTGACGCCGACCGGCGCCTTGATTGCCGGCGATTCGGTGAGTATCAAGGGCACGGATATCGTTAACACCGGCGGTACGCTCTCGGGTACGAAGCAATTGCTGCTGGCGGCGGATCACGATATCAGCAACATCGGCGGCACGCTCTCGGGCGGTAATATCGGTCTGTTTGCCGGTAACAATATCCTGGATCAGTCGGTCACCAACACGGCGATCACCCATTTCGGCAATAGCTCATCAACGATTACTGCCGTGGGTGCGGTCGGCAAGATCGCGGCGACGAATAATCTGATCATGTCTGCCGGTCAGAATCTTAATCTGCAAGGCGCGCAGATCAGCGCCGGCGGCAATGCGATGCTGACAGCAGGGAATGCGATCAATGTCGAGACGGTATCGACGGGATCGCATTATGTGACGCCGACGGCGAACAGCCATGCCGACGTGCAAGCCACGCATGCGGTCGGCAGCACCGTGGCCGCCGGCGGCAATCTCGGCGTGGTGAGCAAGGGCGACCTGACGGTGACCGGCAGCAGCCTGTCGTCAGGCAAGGACATGCTGGTGGCCGCCGGCGGCAACGTCACCATTCAGAACGCCACCGACACCAGCAGCACCCACCTGGATGGCCAGGGCAAGTCGGGCAAACGGAGCGGATCGCAGAGCGTTGACATGCATGACCAGATCGCCGTCGGCAGCAGCCTGTCGGCGGGCGGCA
>NZ_JAGQEG010000187.1 GCF_018305005.1 Collimonas silvisoli | reverse complement strand
ACGATTAGTCGCCCTGCTGAACGAAGACCGACCCGGTCGACATTACGACCGGGTCGTCAAAGCGCTACCTCAACGTTACTCCGTCCGGGTCCTGAAAAGAGACCTTAACTGAACGGCATTAGGCTCGACGCCGGATTTTTTTGTTGGCTGAATGCTCGACGCGGCTTGTCAGTTCAAGAATTTCTTATCTTTGGTAATCATGGTCATCTCGACAAATTTCGAGCCGCTGTGACTGTTGCCGCTGAAATTCACATCGAAGCCGCCGCCGTTATAGTTTTTCATGTTGATGGTTTCCAGCGCCTTGACCAGTTTTGCACGTGTCAAATCCTTGCCGGCGCGTTTCAAGCCTTCGACGAATACCTTGGCCGCGATGAAACCTTCCAGGCTGGAGAAGTTGGGTTCTTTGACACCGGCTTTTTCCATCAGCTTGGTATATTCAGCGACCACCGGAGTCGACGAACTCCACGGGAAGGGCATTACCTGCGAAATGACGACGCCTTCACCATCCTTGCCCAGCGCGTCGGCCAGGGCCTGGCTGCCGACGAACGATACATTGTAGAACTGGCCGGTATAGCCGGCCTTGCGCATCTCCTTGATATAAGCGGCGCACGAAGTATAGGCGCTGATCTGGATCACCGCGGCCGGGCGTTTCGGCAAAATCTTGCTGACCGCCTGTTTGACGTCGCTGCTGTTGCGTTCCACCGTGGCCGATTCGACCAGTTCCAGATTCAGCTTCTTCAGCGCGCGTTGCACGCCTTCCAGTCCGGCGCGGCCATAGGCATCGTTCTGGTAGAACACGGCAATATTCTTGATGCCGACGTTAGCCAGTTTTTCCACCAGGTGCTCGGTTTCATCGAAGTAGCTGGCGCGGATATTGAAGATCTGGCGATTCATCGGTTCGCGCAAGGATTGGGCGCCGGTGACCGGTGCAAAGAAGGGTACTCCGGCTTGGGTGAAAATCGGCAAGGCGGCGTTGCTGGTCGGCGTGCCGACGTAGCCGAACAAGGCAAATACATCGTCTTTCTCAATCAGGCGCTTGGTATTGGCTGCGGCCAGGTCGGCTTCGTATTTATCGTCGGCTTTGATGATTTCGATCTGCCGTCCATATACGCCGCCCTGTTCGTTGACCGAGTCGAAATACGCTTTTGCGCCGGCATTCATCTGAATCCCCAACTGCGCGGCCGGACCGGAAAATGCGGCCGATTGTCCCAGCAGGATTTTCTGGTCGGTGACGCCGGATTCGGCAAAACTCGCGGATAACGGAGCGCTGACACCAATTGCCAGCGCTAGAAGGAGGGATAAGAGACGACGGTGAAGATGCATGATTGCCATTTTCTGATGTTGAACAAGCGGCGCAATGTGAGGCGTGATCGAGGCGTGAATCGGCGCATGAATCAACGCCATAGCATTGCACCATCGCGCATTATAGATTTTTTGCTTGAAGAAAACAAAAGAAGAGATGGTTTTGGCGGTAGTTGGCGTTTTTACCAGTTCTTGCGATTGTTTCCTGAAGCTCGCGGAGCAGAACAAGAGCATGCTGTATCACTGCACGGCTGGCAAGGACCGGACCGGTTTTGCCAGCGCACCGTTACGGTCTGCGCTGAGTATCGACCGCGCCACCGTCATCGCCAATTACTTGAAGTCGCATCGGCACACAAAAAAGCCACCGATCTCGTCGATGGCTTTTGCATGCAACCATGGCTTCAATGCGTAACTGTCATGCTTACCACATGATAACGCGCTGTTCCGGCGGCAGATACATCTTGTCGCCCGGCTTGACGTCAAACGCACTGTAGAAACCAGGCTGGTTGCCCAGCGTGCCGTTGCCGCGGAAGCGTGGCGGCGAGTGCGGATCGGTCTTTACATAAACGATAGCCTGAGCATCGCGCACCTTGCCGCGCCATACCTGGCCCCAGCCCAGATACAGCCGTTGATCGCCGGTGAGACCGTCGATCACTGGCGGCGTCTTGCCATTCAGAGACAGGTGATATGCCTTGTAGGCGATGGCCAGGCCGGAGTTGTCCGCGATGTTTTCGCCCAGGGTCAGTTCACCGTTAACCTTGTAACCGGGAACCGGGCTGTAAGCGCTGTATTGCGCCACCAGCGCCTTGGTCTTGACCGCGAATTTCTCGTGATCTTCCTTGGTCCACCAATCGCGCAGATTGCCGATTTCATCGTACTGGCTGCCTTGGTCGTCGAAGCCGTGGCTGATTTCATGGCCGATCACCGCGCCGATGCCGCCGTAGTTGACGGCGTCGTCAGCGTTGGCGTTGAAGAATGGCGGTTGCAGAATCGCTGCCGGGAATACGATTTCGTTGAACTCCGGGTTGTAATAGGCGTTCACGGTTTGCGGCGTCATGCCCCATTCGGTGCGGTCGACCGGCTTGCCGAGTTTGTCGATGTTGCGCTTGTACTCAAACTCTCTGGCGCGGATCACATTGCCGACCAGGTCATCGCGTTTGATGACCAGGCTGGAGTAGTCGCGCCATTTGTCCGGATAGCCGATCTTCAGCATCAGCGTCGACAATTTTTTCTGCGCCTGCTTCTTGGTATCCGCTCCCATCCAGTCCAGGCCATCGATGCTCTGATTGTAGGCGGCGATCAGATTGGCCACCAGTTTCTCCATGCGGGCTTTATTCTCCGGCGGGAAAAACTGCTCTACGTAGAGCTGGCCCAGGCCTTCGCCGATGCTGGCTTCGACTACATTGATGCCGCGTTTCCAGCGTGGCTCATTCTGCGGTACGCCGCGCAGCACAGTGCCTTTGAATGCGAAATTCTGGTCGACATACTGCTTGGACAGGTCAGAGGCGAAACTGCTCAGCACATGCCATTTGAAATACGCTTTCCAGACCGGCAGCGGTGTCTTTTCGAGAATCTTGTCGAAACCCTTGATGTAGCTGGGCTGGCTGACCACCAGGTAAGTCACCTTGTTTTTCAAGCCGGCGCCGGACAGATAGCCGTCCCATTCGTAGTGCGGCGCCAGTGCATGCAGCTGCGCCAGTTCAACCCGGTTGTAGGTCTTGACCGGGTCGCGGTTCTCGACCTTGGTCCATTGCACCTTGGCCAGCTCGGTTTCCAGGGCGACGATGCTGGCGGCGTTTTTACGGGCGGCCTTGTCGCCGGCCAGCGTCAGCATGGTTTCGATATGCGCCCGGTATTTGGCCAGCGTGTCTTTCAGCTTGGCGTCGTCGGCTTTCAGGTAATAATCGCGATCCGGCAGGCCGAGTCCGCTTTGACCGAGGTCGGCGATCACTTTGCTTGAATCCTTGGCGTCCTGATGGATGCCCAGGTCATATGGCGCGTTGACGCCGATGCTGTTCAGATGGGCGATCAGGTCCGGGATCTGTTTCTTGTTTTTCAAAGCATCGACTTTGGCGAATTCCGCATCCAGCGGCTTGATGCCGCGTGTTTCCAGTGCCGGTTCATCCATGTAGCTGGCGTACAAGTCAGCGATTTTCTGCTGGTTGGAGCCGGGTGTGACGTTCTTCTCCGCGCTGACGGCGTCGACGATGGTATGCAGCTGGTTCAGGGAGTTTTCACGCAATTCATAGAATGCGCCCCACGATGATTTGTCGGCGGGGATTTCGGTTTTCTTGAGCCAGCCGCCGTTGACATAGCTATAGAAATCGTCCTGAGGGCGTACCGTCAAGTCGGCATTTTGCATGTCGATGCCGCTGGCCAGGATTGAGCCCGAGGTCGGGGCCGGGGCTGCCACAGCGGCGGCTGCGGTGCGGGGAGTTTGAGCGAAGCTGGCGCTGGAGGCGGTATAGCCTGCAACCATGGTCAGCACTGCGGCACAGATCAGAGAGCGTTTCACGAGTAAATAATCCTTATGAGAAATTATCGGAAAAAACAGCCTTTGGTAGGGCCTGTTAACAATTGATTTGTGAGTGCGAACGCGCGGCAGGCGTTGCGTGCCTAGGCGCAGCGACGCGACGTAGCGGTGCTACGGCAAGGAGCTGCAACAACGGCATGCGACGCCTGCAGCCG